>NZ_JAMPNZ010000029.1:0-125884 GCF_028479625.1 Providencia sp. PROV197 | reverse complement strand
AGTTATGGTTTAGCGCAACATTTATAAAAAAGGTAGTAAAATGGAAGGGAATAAAGCAAGTGTTTTTTCTCAGGTATCCTCTAGGCAATATCTTACACAGGCGATAGGGCGCCAACTTTGTTTAATTCGTAAAGCACGAGGCTTGAGAGGAGACGATATTGCAAAAAAGCTAGGGGTCTCGCAACAGCAAGTCTCTCGTTATGAACGAGGGGTTTGCAAAATGGATGTTGATGCGTTGGTATATTTATTAAATCAATTAAATGAGCCGTTAGATCAATTTTTTTATGATGTATCACTAATATTAAAAAATGAAGTGCCAAAAGTATATGCTGAATATCAATTACTGTTTTTTCCATTAATTAATTATTCAAACGAATCGTGCTTTTTAACGAAAACGGAAAGTTATTCTTAATGGTTGTTTGATTTTATTCTCAATTGGTTTTTATTTAACTTAGTGAAATAAAAAAAGATTCATTATGATAATGATGGGTTTTTATTTGCTTTCATTATTGAAAGTAAGTTTTTTAATTATATTTAATTTTTATTAAGATGTGATTTTATTTAATTAAATCTTAATAAAGCCATTTATTTCCATTTTCTGTATTGAGGTAAATATGAAAAAAGTTATTTTTGCAACTCTAATTTCTGGCGCAATGAGTACTTCAGCTTTAGCGGTTGACGCAGGTAGTGGTACTGTCACGTTTACGGGGTCTATCATCGAAGCGCCATGTTCAATAGCACCAGGCGAAGAGAATCAAGAAGTGCCATTAGGCCAAGTATCTAATATCACTTTAGAAAATGGCGGCGCATCATCTTCTCAACCATTCACTATTGAGTTAGAAGGCTGCAACCTCGAAAACGACAACCAAGTTACCGTGACTTTTAATGGGACTGAAGCGTTGAATGGTGGGGCGACCACGGGTTTATTGCAAATCACCGGTGATGCTTCCGGGGCTGCTGTAAAAATCATGAATGCGTCTGGCTCGCAAATCAATGTGAACAGCGGTAATACACAAAACTACGTCGAAGGCAATAACACACTGAAATTCCAAGCGGCATTACAAGGTTTTCAAGGTACTACCCCAGTTCCAGGTAACTTCCAAGCCGTAACTAATTTTACATTAGCATACAACTAATCGCACAGCTCACGATGAGTGTCATTCCGTGATATTTCCCCTTGGCGTCTATGTGGGCTAAGGGGGATTTTGGAAAGAAGGGGAAACGGGAGTATGAGGATCATTTCAGTAAGCGCGTTGTTCATGTTAGCTCAGAGCGTATTGATATCGCCTGTGCAGGCTGAGCTATTATCACTTTGGGGGCGTATTGGCATGAGCGGCAGTATTGTCGATTCGGCGTGTGCTATTGACACTGGCTCCTATGAACAGACGGTGGATATGGGAATGTTGCCTATTGGCACGCTTCGCCAGCAAGGACGGGGGCCCGTTCGTCCTTTTTCAATTGCCTTGATTGGTTGCACCCTAACCCCATATGCGGGAGAGGCTTGGCAAAAGTTTTCAGTCACTTTTGACGGTCCGGTCGATGGCGAGTGGTTCTTGGTCTCCGGTGATGCGCGGGGGGTGGCTTTGGCACTGCAAGATGCACAAGGACAGCCAATTTACCCAGGACAATCGCCCCCAAAACAAGCCATTGTATCAGGAAATTCCATGTTGCATTACGGATTACAGTTGGTGTCTGACACACGTCCGCTACGGCCTGGAGAGTATCAGGGGGCCTTGCGCTTTAAGCTCGATTATTACTAAAAATGCGTCATTTTTTACGTTTCTTTTTTCCTGAACTTGACTTTTAGGGATGTTATTTATGTCTTCAACACAACCAACATTTTTTCGTCTTCGCTGCCTGAGTCTGATGATTGCCTTATCCTTATACGGGCTCTCTGTGCCAGTTCTTGCGGCCGAGGCGTTTGAATTTAATACTGATGTACTTGATTTAGAAGACAAAACTAACATTGACCTGAATCAATTTTCCCGTGCCGGCTATATCATGCCAGGCACTTATTCCTTTACCTTAAAAGCCAACGACGAACAGCTGGGTGAAGTGTCTGTGCCGTTTTATCCGCCAATGAACGACCCGGAGGGGAGTGAAGCTTGCCTGCCACCGGCAGTGGTGAGTCAATTGGCGCTCATTCCTTCTGTACAAAGCGATTTGGTGTGGTGGCATGACGGTGAGTGTTTATTGGTGGACAGCGTACCGGGTATGCAAGTGCGTGGCGATTTAGCGACATCATCTTTGTACGTCAGCATTCCACAAGCTTATCTGGAGTATACCGCCCCCAATTGGGACCCGCCGTCACGCTGGGATGAGGGAATTCCGGCATTAATGCTCGATTATAACGTCAACAGTAATGCCAATAACTCATACAACGGTGGGCGTGACAGTTATGCGTTAAATGGTAACGGGGTCGTCGGCGTGAACTTAGGAGCGTGGCGCTTTCGTGCTGACTGGCAGGGGCGATTAAACCACAACACGGGGTCGGGCGATGCGACCAATAAGGAGTTTGATTGGAACCGCTTCTACGCGTACCGTGC
The DNA here is from genome assembly GCF_028479625.1 of Providencia sp. PROV197. Classification (NCBI taxonomy): domain Bacteria; kingdom Pseudomonadati; phylum Pseudomonadota; class Gammaproteobacteria; order Enterobacterales; family Morganellaceae; genus Providencia; species Providencia sp. PROV197. The sequence goes on along the minus strand of NZ_JAMPNZ010000029.1, from coordinate 123,338 downwards.
GCTGCCGAACTTAGCGGCTAAACTGATTATCGGAGAAGATTACCTCGTGTCCAACATGTTTGACTCGTTCCGATTTATTGGGGCAAGCATACGCTCGGATTTGAATATGTTGCCACCCAATCTGCGGGGGTATGCTCCGGAAGTGACGGGGATTGCTAAAACCAATGCCACGGTAACCGTGAGTCAACAAGGACGTGTGTTGTACGAGACACAAGTTGCTCCAGGGCCATTTCGTATTCAAGATTTGAGTGATGCGGTTAGCGGTAAGTTGGATGTGGTGGTTAAAGAGCAAGACGGTTCCACCCAAGAGTTTCAGGTGGACACGGCAAGCTTACCGTACTTGACCCGTCCCGGGCAAATTCAATACAAGTTAGCGTTAGGCCAACCGACTAATTACCAGCGTCACAGTGAAGGTGACAGCTTTGTAACGGGAGAGTTTTCGTGGGGTGTTAATAACGGGTGGTCATTGTTTGGGGGGAGCCTGAACAGCCAAAACTATAATGCGGTCTCATTGGGTGTTGGACGTGATTTATTGGCCTTTGGTGCATTGTCCTTTGATGTGACGCAGTCCTTTGCCCGTTTGCCAGGACAAAGTAGTGTTAGTGGGGGCTCATACCGCATTAACTACTCGAAACGCTTTGAAGCGATTGACAGTACCATTCAGTTTGCGGGCTATCGCTTTTCAGAGCGTGATTTTATGTCGATGTCCGATTTCTTGAATGCGTTAAAAACAGGGGAGCGTTATGGGGGCAGCAAAGAGCTGTATACCGTGTCGCTCAATAAAAACTTTGCAGATCTTGGGATGTCTCTGTACCTGAACTACAACCATCAAACGTATTGGGATCAACCGGACAATGATTACTACAGCATCATGCTGTCGAAGTACCTGGACATTGGCCCACTTAAAAATGTCAGCATTAATCTGTCCGCTAACCGCAGCGAGTACAACGGCGTCAAAGATGACAGTGTGTTTCTATCGACCTCATTTCCGCTCAGTAACGGGGCCAATGTGGGCTATTCCTTAAACAGCAGCCGGTATGACACGACTAATCGTGCGACCTACTACGACCGCATTGATGATCGGACAACGTACCAACTCAGTGCGGGTAGTAGCAAAAAAGGCGGAACGGGCAGTGCGTTTATTACCCATCAGTCGGATGTAGCGCGTCTTACCGCCAATGCCAGTTACATGCATAACCAATACAGTGCGTTTGGGCTTTCTGCCAGTGGCGGCGTAACGCTCACGACGGAAGGGGGCGGGTTACATCGTATTAATACCCCAGGCGGGACGCGGATGCTAGTCGACACCGATGGGGTTGCTGGTGTACCGATTAAAGGGTTTGGCGCCCCAATTATCTCGAACGCGTTTGGTAAAGCAGTGGTGGGGGATGTGAACAGTTATTACCGCAGTAAGGCGCAGATTGATTTGAATGCGTTGCCAGATAATGTGGATGCACAGCAATCCGTGGTCCAAGCGACCTTAACGGAAGGGGCGGTGGGTTACCGTCACTTTGCAGTGGTCTCGGGACAAAAAGCGATGACGGTGTTGCGTTTACCGGATGGTAGCTTCCCCCCGTTTGGGGCACAAGTACAAAACGGCAAGGGTCAAAATACAGGGATTGTCGGGGATGCGGGCAGTGCCTATATCAGCGGTATTAACGTAGAGGATGCAATGACGGTGACGTGGGGGGAAAGCAAAGCGTGTGAAGTACGCTTCCCAACGGCGTTAGGCTCTTTGCAAGAGGCTATGTTGTTGCCGTGTACACCGACAGTGCGTGCTGACGTAAGCGGTAAATCATCAACATAAAAACGGCCCGCACGAAGACGGTGTGGACTATATTCGGATTGGATTTTAGGGGATAGAGTATCCTTCCCATTGGATAAAGGTAAATGACCATGCAATTAAAAATGGTATCGCGTGTTGTCTCAAGTCTTATCGGTCTTACGATATTAAGCAGTACCGCTTATGGGGCGGTGTCCATGGATCGAACCCGTGTCATTTTTGATGGAAGCCAAAAATCGATTTCGCTGAATATCTCGAACAACAATAAACAACTGCCCTATTTAGCACAAGGGTGGATTGAAAACATCGAAGGGCAAAAAATCCAGTCGCCGTTGGTGGTGTTACCGCCAGTTCAACGCTTGGAGCCCGGCAAATCGAGTCAGGTGAAAATCGAGGCGCTGCCAGCAATCAGTAACTTGCCGCAAGATCGTGAATCACTGTTTTATTTTAACTTACGGGAAATTCCGCCAAAAAGTGATAAGCCGAACACCTTGCAAATTGCCTTACAGACGCGAGTGAAACTGTTTTATCGTCCGAAAGCGATAGTCCCGGAGAAAAATGGTGCACCGTGGCAAGAAAAATTGACTTTGGAAAAGCAAGGTGACCAGTACGTGGTGAAAAATCCGACGCCGTATTACGTGACGATTATTAACGCGACCGCCAACGCAAAATCATCGAACGGCAAGGAGTTTACACCGGTGATGGTCTCACCGTTTGGTCAAGATACGCTTGGGGTCAATGCTAGTCAATTGGGGAACAGTCCAGTGCTGACGTACATCAATGATTTTGGAGGACGTCCGACGTTGACGTTCCGTTGTCAGAGTACAGCGTGTGACGTCGTGCCCAATAATAAAAGCGAATAAGGCGGCATCAGCAGCAGTATTCAGGGGCTGATGTTATCGACAAAAAGGAGAGTCAGATGGCTGACCAACAAAAAAAATGCGAGTTTCGTCACTGCCTGCTTGCGGCGGTGTTGAGCACTATCGTCAGTGCGCCGAGCCTGGCGGACAATAACAACAATATTTATCGCCCCGTCGATAACTGGAACGTGGATGGGCAGCACGGGGTGGTGTATGTCAAAGGGTCTTTGACAGAAAGCCCGTGTCATTTGGCGATGACTTCGAGTTACCAAACGGTGGAGATGGGAAACTTAGATACCGGGACCTTGCAGCACAATGGTAAAGGGGTGCCCATCCCGTTTCAGATTGAACTGGAAGATTGCTTAGAAACGGCGAGTCGACTTCAAAATATTCAAACAGGGATGACAGCGTGGAGCTCGACGCAGCCGGCCGTAAAAATTCGTTTTGTGGCACCGACAATACCGTTTAATCCAGACTTTATCCGAGTGACGGGGGTACAAGGATTGGGATTAGCCGTGACGACGCCGGGTGGTACGTTATTACCGATGGGACAAGACAGTGAACCGTACTTGTTGCCCTCAGGGCAGAGTCAGTTGACCTATTACGTTACGCCGGTAAGAACAGGCCAGCTTGTGCCGGGGGCGTATTCGGCACTGATCGCCTTTGAAATGTTGTACGAGTAGGAGTGGCCATCATCATGACAATACTACGACGTCAACGTTTATGTCGCCCCCCGAAAGCGCTGGCAACAAGTTTACTGCTGAGCAACCTGATACTATTTTCCACGGTTGTTCTGGCAGAAACCTATACCTTAACTGTGAAGGTCACCGTGGTGGAGAAAACCTGCGACATCTACGGGGATGGTGGTATCGGCCAACCCATCACGGTGAATATGGGCGATTTGATTATCAAGAATATTAATGGGGTTGATTACGGAAAAACTGATATTCCCTACACACTCGATTGTGAAGATGCGGCAAGTAATCCAGCCTTGAAGCTGAAATTTGATGGCCCGCAGATGGGGGGGCAAGCGGGTAATGTGTTGTCCACCTCAGATCCCAATTTGGGATTACGGCTTATGGCGGATAATAGTAACCTGAATTTGGCAACGTGGCGTAATTTTAATTATAACACGAAACCTGCCCTCAGTGTGATCCCGGTTGGCAGTGGTACTGGGGGAATTAATGACGGTCAGATGGCCGCGTCCGCCACGTTGAGTGTGGAGTATCAATGATGATGAACCGACAAATCAAGATATCCGCGATGGCATTATGGTTAAGCAGCCTGGTACCGCTGGCGACGTATGCGGTGGAAGTGAACTTTACCGCCAATTTAATTCAAAATCCACCGTGTGATGTCGCTGGGCCGGATGGTCCCGATCAGCCGATTAAAGTGCCTTTTGGGGAAGTGGGGATCACCAAAATTGATGGGGTGAACTATCAACAAGATTTTACATTAACCCTTAGTTGCGGGGAAGGACTGGGGAACGCGGTGGCCTTGTATCTGCAATACCGCGGTATGCAGGCGCCGTTTGATAATAAGGCGTTACAAGCGAGCCAGTCGGGCCTAGGCGTTCGACTGTATCACGAAGGGATAGTGATACCTCCGAACAGTGGCACCCCGATAACTATGTCGGATAACGGGACGGAATCGTTGCCATTGTACGCGGTACCAGTTAAGGATGCTGATCCTTCGGCGACGTTGTACGAAGGGGACTTTACGGCAACGGCCAGCGTGGAGATGAACTACCCATGATAACACAATCAAAAAGCAGATACAGTCGAAAAGCCAGGATGACTCTCAGTGCTATCTCCCTATCATTGGCCAGTCTGTTTTCGTTGGGTGTGCAAGCCGCGAATAGTAATGATATTGAGTATAGTGGGACGCTAATTGCCTTGCCGTGTACGGTTGACCCGCTTTATGAGAATTTTGGGATTGATTTTGGCGGCAATATTAATTCGAAGGATTTGGTGGAGGGGCAACGTCGCTACAGCAAGGAAGACATTTTGTTTCACTTGACGGACTGTGATTCGTCGCTTGGAAACACGATATCGGCGAAATTTAGCGGTGCTTCGATAACGACCAATGGGTTGTTAAACGTGGACGCGGGGAGTCAGGCGAGTGGGGTTGCCGTCGGGCTCGAAACCCCTAGTGGGGTAGCACTGCTGATAAACAATGCGCAAGTGGAACCCGTTGTGCCGATAACGAATGGGGAGATGACTATTCGGATAAGGTCGTATTTACAAGCGGTGGAAGGGGCGACTATTGCCTCAATGACTCCAGGTTTTTTTACAGCAACACTGACATATACTTTAGTCTATGAATAAGCTCATATAGCAATATGACTATAAAGGGATTCACTATGAGAATATTAATTATTCTATCATTATTTCTAACTCCACTCTTATCGTATTCAGCGACAATAACTTCTAATGTATCATTGTATGGCAGTGAAGGAAAAACATGGCAAAACGGTAGCCATAATAACGCTAATAATGGTTGGCCTTGTGGTGAATGGGCAGGAAATGTTTTTTGTTATTCAATGCCTACATATGAGCTGAATGATTGGTGCTCATCCTATCCCTCTGGTGGCCCGCCTTGGGCAAATAATCCAGCGTGCGGTAGAATAGTAAATGGTGGGATTAGGCAAGGTTATCCTTTGGTTATTGGTTTTGAACCTGGAGCTATTTACGATAAAAGCTCATCTTGCCAGATAAAAATTACTGTTAGTAACACTGTTGGGGCTTATTATGGAACCGGTAGCTTAGTTGGTTTTACCCAGAGCTCAGCCAGCATAACCTCAAGCAACGGTGTTAGGGGATTTCTTGCTGAATTTAGAGCGACGTTTAGTAATTGTCGTGAGGCTATGATGGATTTAGGGATTAAGCATGGGTATGGTACAAACTGGAACTATAAATCGGTTCTAGGTACAGGCAATCCAGTAACACGTTTGTGTATTTATGTTGATAACCAGTCATTAGGATGTAACACAGCTCCAGGCTCAACAGTGCCACCTCAACCCGCAGCTTGTAATATTAATGTTCCGCTAACATTGGATTATGGTGTTATTAATTCGATTGACGTTAGTGGGGCACAGCGAGATATTACTATCGATTATCAATGCAATAAGTCTGCAACAGTTTCATTTTCTTTGTTAGATGCAACCCCTATTAACTCTGGTGTTGCGATTGATATGGGAGAAGGACTTACTTCTGAGCTGTGCTTTTTATCTGGAAATGATTGTCCCAGTAGTGGCGGCGCAAATGTAAAAGTAACAGGAGTGACTGGTTCGGTCAAATTACGCTCAACCCTTAAAGGTTCAGATATTCGTGGTGGTGCTTACTCTTCACACGTAACAGTTGTGAGTGCTTTTTATTAAATGTATTCAGTTGTTTAAAGGCTGTATTTTCTTCGGTGACTCTACTGGAGTCCACCGTTGATTTTGATGTGAGTGTATTAAAATCCTTGAGGCGCGGAGCTGAGGTGGCGGAGTCTTTCAAACAAGGCCGTTAATTTCTGGCGAAGCAGTATGATGTAACGTGGTGGTTAATCAGAATATACATTAAGGTGGAATAGTCTGAGCTCCAAATGCAGTGATAAAAGGATAATGGTCGGTATTGGCGAACTGTGTTGGTACCGATTTTATTATGCTTGAAGGTGACTAATGAGGGAGACTGTTGAAAAGTTTTCCTGAGGATAATCCCACAACCATATAGAGTCCTCTGACTTAAAATTCAATATATAGCGAACCTAGTGTTTTATTTATTATAAATAATTAAACTTTGCAATAGTATCCCCCACTTTGAATTTTGGGCGTAAGATCCATATTGCCTAATGGATTTTTAAATAGAAACAACTCACCACTACCTCTAATGTTTACAGTGGCATGATTCAATACCCGTGAGTTATGCCCCGCTTTTTATCGTTGATTCATTGAATACGTGATCATTTTTCATAATAAGCTGAAAAAGTATCGGTCTATTCGTGTAGTTTTATTTTGAAAATGCACATAAAACCTATGTGAAAATTAAAGATAAGTCGCTTTACTTTCGACATCATTTTTAACAATAGAATGATGCGTTCAATATCCATTACTTTCCCCTGGCATATCGCCTATTAATTTATCAAATAGGGGATGAAATGTTACATTGAAGAACATCTTCGAATACTTTAAACGCTGACTAGTTGCGCTGAAATGTGAGTAATAACAAATTAAAATTGTGGTGACTGCGTTGAATCCGATCATGCGTTGATAAAAATACGTGATAGTTAAGCACTAGAGTTGAGTCTGAACTGAGGGGGATTTACTTATATAAGTTGGTTGTTTAATGTGTAGTTAACGTTAATAGTTTCATGGTGTTAGGAGAATAATATCTGGGGCACTATTTATAACAGACCTATGAGAGTAGCGAAAGAAAAAATAACTATTTTAAGTTTGATGAGGTTGGCTCGCCATTACTGGTGGTACAATTGCGATCCCATAATTTTTCGATCCCACCTTGATAGTCAAACTCGTCCATACCTTCAATCATCGGTATAGATATATTAATTGTACCGTCTGGCTTACTGTATGTTTTTACAATAAATTTCTTAGATTTCATTTTATGGTGAAGATCATTGTGATCTGAGACTAAACCGCAGACATAACCGACTTCGCCCCCATTATGAGATATTTTATTTTTATAATATATTACATCTTTAAATGACTCTAACTTAGGGTTATTTAGGTAGCCTAACACTGTTCTTTTCGACGTTTCAATTAAATCTGTATTATGTTTATATGAAATAGATAACCCAAATATAAATCCGAAAATAAATAAAAACAGACCAGTAATGATATGAAATAATTTCATTTTAACTAACGATGCTCCATACAAGGTCATAAATATTAGCGTGGGATAAATATAGTGGTAAATGCCTAATATGATAAGGGGTATTATATAACTTTCTATATAAATATTATATGAGTAATCTAAAATAATACCAGAAAATTTATCATTCTATAAATGATTAGTACACTAAAGGCTAAAATATTCAAAATTTGATGGTTTAATTATTAGTGGTAAAATCAAGGAACTTGATATGGTTCCACTTATTATTAAATAGGTCAACCTATCGTGTCTAATAGTAGAATAAAATTAAGGGGGAGTGGGCAGTGATTTTACCTGAATGTGTTATAAAAATGACGGGTAAGCATTATTGCCATTACAGCCGCTAAATGCTCACAACGAGCGTAACAGATTAACCTTCTATTATTTTTAAAGACCAACGACTTCCGCCATACAGTGTTGAACCAATGATTTCTTCCCATATATCGTGTTCGGTGAGTAAGTGTTTAATCGATTGGAATTCGATATGCGTTAAAACGCATTCTTCTCCTCCATTTTGTGATAGCAAAAGATAACCTTGGGGTATGCGAACCGAGGATTGAAAGGCGGCCTTTGTGGATAAACGATAAAATGTGGTGATTGTATATCCTCGACGTAATAGTCCGAGGAGTTGTTCTGTTGATATCGCCATACGTTTTTCCTCTCTAAATAGAATACCGATTATTTTTGTTGATAACGCAGCTGAATTCGACAGACTTGTGAGCAACTATAGCCTGTGGCATCTGCGGTTTCACGAATACTGAGTCCTTTTGTTTTTCGGTAGTAAATCACTTTCTCATGACGCTCTTTATCCGCCTGCTTTCCTTTGTATTTACCTAAAGTCTGGGCGCGTTCGATACCTTGTTTTTGTCGTTCGCGGCGACTGATCCAATCTTTGTGTGACATGGTCGCCATCAAATCAATCAACATAGTATTAATAGCAGAAAGTACTGCTTGTGTGATGGGATCATTTTGTGTGGGATCATGGCTATTTAAGGCTTGCCAAGATGTAGGAATATCAAGGCTGACAATCCGTAACTCATGTTGCTCTATTTGTTTTTTCAGTTTTAGCCAATCGGCATTATTTAATCGAGTGAGCCTATCAATTTGTTCAACTAATAAGATATCACCTTGTTGACTATCACTGAGTAGACGAGAAAGTTCAGGGCGTTCTAATTTTGTGCCGCTAATATGCTCGCGATAATAATTCGCAATTTTTCCTCCTCGTGCTTCAACAAAGTCATTCAGCATATTTTTTGCTCTATCTGCATACTGATCTTCAGAAGAGGCTCTGAGGTAAGCACGTATGAACATATTTTCACCAATCTATCGCATTTAAGTTATCTCATTAAAAGTATCGCATATAGGTTATATCATTGGTAGTGAATTGATGATTTTTATCTTATGTCATTGGAGTATACCCTTATGCGATAACCATTTTTGTTAAAAATACCGCATCGGATAATTTATGAGGGAAACTATATGGCAAGGAGGCAGATTCTTTCTCTGTCGGAAAGAGAATCATTACTGGCATTACCGGACGATGAGTTAACGCTGACACGAATGGCGTATTTTAGTGAGCATGATCTGGCGCTTATTAGTGCCCACCGTAAACCTGCCAGCCGTTTTGGTTTTGCCGTCCTTCTTTGCTATCTGAAAAATGTCGGCTTTGCACCGGATAAAAAAATCCCACCCTCTGATGCGCTGCTGAAGCATATCGCCAGCAGACTAAAACTTACCGGGGATCTCTGGCCTGCTTACCTTTCCGGCAGGGATACCACCCGGCGCGAGCATTTAACCGAACTGTACCGCTACCTTGGTGTAAAGGCGTTCACCGGCAAAATACAGCAGAACTGTATTACACACCTGCTACCGATGGCGACACGCACCGATAAAGGTATTCTCCTGGCTGAAGAGTTACTGGTCTGGCTCCGGCAGAACAACGTGATAATCCCCGCGATTGATGTCGTGGAGCGTACCTGTGCTGAGGCCATGGCAGGCGGCGATAAAATCGTGTTTCAGACCCTGAATGCCCCGTTAACTCAGGCTCACAGGGATGCCCTGGATCGTTTACTTGAGTCATCGGATAATAAGTCTTCCAGGTTGACTTGGCTTCTGCAACCTCCGGGTAAAATCAATGGTAAGAACGTGCTGCAACATCTTGATCGGCTCAGTAGCATTGAATCGCTGGCATTACCGGAAGGTATAGATCGTACCATTCACCAGAACCGGTTGCTGAAACTGGCGCGGGAAGGCCGAAAGATGAGCAGCCGGGATTTGACCCGATTTTCAGCAGCCCGGCGTCATGCGATCCTGGTGTGCGTGCTGGAAGAAGCCAGAGCCAGCGAATGCTGAACAGCCTTTTCAGCAAAGCCAAAAGAACACAGGCTGAGCGCCTTCAGCAGACCGGAAAGCTGATCCAGTCAAAACTGAGGCAGTACATCGATGTCGGTCAGGCGCTGTCTGATGCCCGCGATTCCGGTGGCGATCCATGGCTCGCAATAGAAAACATACTCCCATGGCCTGAATTTGTCGCCAGTCTGGAGGAAACACGTCATCTCGCCAGAAAAAATAATTTTGACCCGCTGCATATTATTACTGAGAAATACAGCACATTACGGAAATATGCCCCGCGCATGTTGTCCGCTTTACAGTTAGTCGCAACCCCGGCAGCGCAACCTCTGGCTGAGGCGCTGGTTGTGATTAAGGATATGTACCGGAAACAGTCACGTAAAGTTCCGGCGACAGCGCCGCTGGAGTTTGTCCCCGAAAGCTGGCGCAAGGTGGTAATTACACATGCAGGTATTGACCGGCAGTACTATGAATTTTGTGCGCTCAGCGAGCTTAAGGGGGCGTTGCGCTCCGGGGATATCTGGGTTAAAGGTTCACGCCGCTACAAAAATTTTGATGATTACCTCATTCCCGAAAAGGACTTTGACAAACTCACATCGGCGCTGCCATTGCCCGTATCTGCTGATTTTCATGAGTACATTACCAGCCGCATGACCCTGCTTCAGTCCAGACTTGAAGAGGTCAATGCCATGGCTGCCATTGGTGAACTGCCCGATGTGGAGATTTCCGACAGGGGCGTAAAAGTCTCTCCGCTGGACAACAGCGTTCCGGCGCAGGTTTCACCGCTGGCAGAGCTGGTTTACAGCATGCTACCGCGCCCTAAAATCACGGAAATTCTCGATGAGGTAAACAGCTGGACGACGTTTACCCGACATTTTTCGCATATAAAAAATGACATTACCCGTCCCGATACCCGCCTGCCCCGGTAGCACCAAATCATCACTCGAAGATATTCAGGCATGGTACATCCGCGATGAAACCTATTCAGCTGCTCTTGCAGAGGTGGTAAATGCGCAGGGAAAAAGACCACTGGCGGCATTCTGGGGCGACGGGACAACGTCATCATCAGATGGACAGAATTTCAGAACAGGCAGCTCAGGCCGCTACGCAGGGCAGGTTAACCCGAAATATGGGCAGGAGCCCGGACGTCAGTTTTATACCCATATTTCGGATCAATACAGCCCGTTTTACACCTGCATAATCAGTCGGGTCAGGGATTCAACCCATGTTCTCGATGGCTTTCTGTACCACGAAAGCGACCTGGAAATCAGGGAGCATTACACCGATACAGCTGGTTTCACCGATCATGTCTTTGCCCTGATGCATCTGCTGGGATTTGCGTTCTGTCCGCGAATCAGGGATCTCCACGACAAGAAGCTGTTTATCAAAGGGAAAGCTGACCAATACCCGGCGCTTCAGTCACTGATATCAACGACCAGCCTGAATCTGAAAGAGATCGAAATTCACTGGCGTGAAGTGCTGCGTCTGGCGACCTCGATAAAGCAGGGTACCGTGACAGCATCTCTGATGCTGAAAAAACTAGCCAGCTACCCCAAGCAAAACGGACTTGCCAAAGCACTAAGAGAAATTGGCCGCATTGAGCGAACGCTGTTTATGCTCGACTGGTTCCGCGATCCTGCACTGCGTCGGCGAGTACAGGCGGGGCTGAATAAAGGTGAGGCACGTAACGCACTGGCGCGGGCGGTATTTATGCACCGGCTGGGAGAAATCAGGGACAGAAAGCCGGAAAATCAGAGCTATCGCGCCAGTGGTCTGACGCTTCTGACGGCTGCGATCTCGCTGTGGAATACTGTGTATATGGAAAGGGCGATCGATGCCCTGAAGCGTAAGGGACTAAAGATCAACGAACAACTGCTGTCGCATTTGTCGCCATTAGGCTGGGAGCACATCAATCTGACAGGCGATTATATCTGGAAAAGCAACCGGATACCGGCTTCCGGTAAGTTTCGTCGGTTGAGACCCGCTAAAGTCGAAAGGTCAAAAAATAGCCTTAACGTACAATAATTTTCGATATCCAAACTGACCCCTAATAGACCTGATTTGTAGTTTTACATTAGAAACCTATACAGATTTTATCTAACGATATTATTGAATTATTTTTTATTTATTAGCATGTTATTTCATTATCAACATTGACTTCATATTTTTAAAGCTCCTACCGACATCATCCGCCCGAAGGGCTGTAGACGGCAAACAGTGTGTCAGAGAACAATATTAGGTTAGGGCCGTCGAGACCCGCGTTAGCGGTATTAGGCTGTTTAATTCCCCTATCTATCCCCTGTCCTAGTTAAGCCCAGTGAAATTAAAACGATAATTTGATTTCCTTGCCCCTTTGAAAAACGCAGTGAGACGGACGAGAGGCGCAGCCTCGATGAACGGCTGTAGCTGCGCGTTAAGGTGGCCTATGGCCAGCTTTACGGGGGCAATGGCACGGTGCGGAAGCTATGTTCTGAGCGACAGCCATTTATGGCTTGTAAGCGAAGGCTTTATTGGTTTTACTTCTTTAGAGCGTGCGGCTTGAAAAAGCAGAGCCGCAACTCCTTATTTATAAGGTCGTTTAGTTCAGAACCTAAAAACGAATTTAACTGTAAAAGACCAATACCCTTCGAAGGTAATTGAAGAAGAAAACAACATTCGAAGTTAATGGGATAAATAAAGAACGAATATGTAGGCGCCTTCATTATCGGGATGAATGAGAAGCATAAAGTGACAAGAATTTCGCTTAAAAAATAAGAGAACCAAATTTAGGGTGAACAGAACCCCCGCCAATCAAGACGGTAATTTAAAAAGAAGGATTAGGCGTCAGGTAAATGCGCTAGATAGTAAAGATAAATCGCCTGACCTTGAATACTCGGGTATAACGCTTTCATTTCACGCTCAAATGCCATAACCGCGGCTATCGGTTGTGTCACTCGCCACGCTTCAAAACGCCGCCATGCCGCATGCTCCGGACTTTCTGGCGCGCGGGTACTTTGCGCTAAAGCTTTCTTTTCCTTCAACGCCTTCGCTAAATGTTTTTTCTCTTGTTTGAGTGCATCATCTTCCCCAATCACAAGTGTTTTGAGCTTGTTAAGTAAGTTGCGAAGCTTGTGCTTATTATCGAGGGATGCCACATTTGCACGGGCGAGCCGTAACACATGCTGCGCATACCGTTTTTGGTAGCTCTCTTTTAATCCCTTCTTTTCCATCCAGCGACTAAAGCTGGATACCACACCCCGCAGCTCCAACGGTGAAAAACCGAGTCCATGAAAAAACTCCGGACGTATCCAAATCCGCATCGCTTTGTATTGCTTGGCTTCGATATCAAAATCACGGTCAATCACAATGAGTTTGGCTTGCTCCCAATCACGCAGTGCATGCAATATCGGGTCGTAACTTTTACGCCCACTATCATAGCGATACAGTTGACCACACAACTCTGCCAACTTCTCCACTGAGCACATCACTTCGAATAATGCATCACTTTCTGGGTTGTAATCCGCATAGGCAATCATTGCCATAGCTAACGCACCAAAGGTTTCTCGACGCTCTGAGCGCACCGATATCCGCTGCTTTCGGCTATAACGCAGTTGGTAAATATGCGGGTTGCGATTCCAGTCATGCCGTTTTAACGCCGCGGCAAAACGACGTACGGGCACCAGTTTAGGTAATTCGCCTAAAAATTTTGGTGTGTAATGTCGATGAATTTTACGAACAGAACAAGGAATTACAGGAATTGAGGTCTCATTAGACATGCATCTCCGCACTTATGTTGTACGGAAGGAGTTGAATTTTTTTGCGCATAATTCTATACTCCCCATTAGGAGTTCAACATTACCCCTAACAGAATTGTTCTGATGACCCCTGATAATCTTTCAGTCCGCCAAGATAGAGAAGATTACAGGGGTTTTCTATTTGTGGGTTCCCAGCACATTTCGTGTGTTACATCCCATGTCTTGCCACCTTATAGCGTGGTCACTTTAGGCTTAATTTCTTTTATTCTTTATTTATATTATCAAAATACGTCTGCATTACAGTTTGAATTGTTTCATCTAGTTTTTCCTGTAATTGTTTTGGCATCCGATTAAATTCGTAACTAAATCCGCGATCCTTTACTCGTTTTCTGGCATAAGTATTCTTATCTTCAAAACCCCAAAGTTGTTTTACTGTCACTTCATTTTTTTTATTTTTAGAGACTAACTGATCTGTAATATTTTTTAATGTAGTTAAAATTGTTTTCTTTAACTCATCAGGTGCTATTTTGTTTATGTCTATTAGTCTTTCAATTCTTTCATTAACGTCATTAATGATGTCTTTCTTAATAAGCTTTTTTGAATCAATGAGTTGGTCTATAGTAAGCAGTAATTTATAATCGCTATAAGCCAATTCAGATTGAACAGGGAATAATGCAATAATGTCATCTGTTACCGAAGCTGCTTGAATTGCTCGCGTAACCTTTGCCGCTGATAAATTCTCAAAAAGAGCAATCTCTTTTTGTGACATCCCCTTCTCTCGTAACTTTAAAAGCCGCAGTCCAACTTCTCTTAAGTTATGTTCTTTTGAAGTTTGAATATCGAGAGCCAATTGCCTGGCATCATCATTACTGATTTCTGAATCAGTGACTAAAACAGATAATCCAACATGACATAATAAAGCAGCGGCACGTCGTCTTGAGCCATCTAAAATTTCGATTTTTCCATTTATTTTGTGACCAATAGCAGGAAAAAATTGTTGTAACTTAATGGTTCTTGTAATATCCGCAAGTGACTCTGGCGTTAATGCGTTTTGATCTCGACCATTAACTAAGAACCTTACAAAAGTTTTCTCTGCTAATTCATCGGCAGGAATGTCAGTCAAATAAAAAATAGCTGACTTACCTGATTTAAGCATAAAACGTTGTGAGTGCTTTTGATCTGTTGCTAAATGCGTTAACGTTGAGGCACTCAACGTTCTTCCGATAGTTTTTCTTTTAGTTTGCATAATAACCTCTATTCATGCGAAGAAATTCCACCCGATCAAAAACAGCTTTAGAGAAGTCTTCCGCAGCAATTTTTGCACTTTTTAACGCTTCAGCACTGCCAATGTATGTGGCTGGATTAGCAGAAACAACCGTGTCAAATGATTCGCCGCAACGTTCAAACCCATCGAGTCTTGGCAAGGCAACATCTAACATATCTCCACCAAAAATTTCCTTTGCTAAACTATGGCATAATTTATGATCTGTTTTATTGACTAATTTAGACATAAACCCAATGTTACTGATCAAATTAACGCTTACCCCCGTTGATTCTATCAAGTCAATGAGCTCGGGTAAGCGAGTTAAATATTTTAATGTTGAGTGAAAATCAACTTGTGCAGGTGGTACCGGCGTCATTAAGATATCTGCTGCTGCGATTGCATTAGATAAAAAAGCATCAAGATGAGGACCACTATCAATAAAAATAAAATCATAATCTTGCTTAATTTTATTGATAATATTCTCACGTAAAACAGTATAAATATTATGCCCAGGTAAATGTTCCGCACACAACAACTCCCATTGAGATGCAATAAATGCATCTTCAATAGACGCTGGGATAACATCTACGCCTTGTACAACAGAAGGTAAAATAAACTCGTTAAATAATTCCTCACGGCTAACATTCTGTAACATTGCCTGAGCGGCTGTTGTATCAACAGTTCCAATAGATTGCATATGATCCAAAAACATCGTTGCAGATGCTTGAGGGTCAAGATCTATCACTAAGATCCTAAGATCCTCATATATAAGATGAGGGTGCGTACGTAATGCATGCGCTAATGATACTGTACTGACGGTTTTTGATACCCCTCCCTTTAAATTACCAACAAAAAAAGTAAACGCTTCAGAATAACGATCACGGTATTTTGGTACACCACGGTGATGATAAATATCGATAATATTTTGGATCGTCATCGCATATTTTGATGCTGTCCCGGCTTGTCTTTTCTCAAACAAGTATCCATCATTCTCCATTTCATTGACGGCATAATCGACACTAGCTCGAGTAAGTTTAGGCAATTTAGCGACCGCAGCTTTAGAGTAAACTTGATAATAAGTCGTTTCATTGAGTTCTTCTTTTTGCGATTGAACTTGAGATGTCAATGACTGTAACAATCTTACGGAACGGCTTGCAATTTTGTTGAACTGATTATTTACCCTAACCATGCTAGATAATCTCCGTATGCAGCATTCTTAACTAGAAAGAATAATCCTACATAAGTTAGATATTGTAAACAACCTTTTCAGAATTATTTTATCCCCATCAAGAAATAAACCATAACGAATTGATAAATATACAGTTAATTATAAAAACGGGAATGTATTTCAGTCTGAAATCGCCAATATTAATAGATCTTAGGAAAATTAAAATTAAGAAGATATTTTATATTTAGTAAAAAAAATTACTAATATTAAAATTAAATAAGTAAATAAGTAAATAAGTAAATAAGTAAATAAGTAAATAAGTAAATAAGTAAATAAGTAAATAAGTAAATAAGTAAATATTTATTATTTTAAAATTAATTTACTTATGTAATATTATTCTTTAAAAATCACTCTCTCCATCATTTTGGTCACTATAATTTATTGATTTTTATTATAATTATTAAATTTTAACTGAGTATTTCAATCTGAAATCACCATGATATTGAAAATATAATTTCCAATATAGTTATCTAAAAGAAATATCAAAATGCAACATCGTATCTAGAGTGAATATTTTCGTATATATATCTGTAGAACTTGACTTTTTATGTCCTAAATATGCTTGGATGACCTTCATCGGGACACCATTAAAAATGAGGTGCATCGCAAAACTGTGCCGAAATGTTTTGCAGGTGATCGGATTAACAACATATGAAGCACCATTCACTTCCGCTTGTTCAACCGCAGAACGTAGCCAATTTCGGACCGTGTTATCACTTTGGATTAGCCAAATCTGGCTTTGATTCTTCAATCGCATCGTCGCAAAGTAACTTTTCATCAATTGCACATATTGAGGATCAAAGAGTGCAACAATCCGTTTAGGCCGAGATTTAACCTTGGTTTGACCAACGCTTGTTTGCCTTTCCCGCTGCTTGAGCGTCCTTAACACCACAAAAGGAGTTTCTTCATCTAAGTAAAAATCCCCTTTCGTTAATGCCAACGCTTCATGGATACGAGCGCCCGTATTCCATAACGTATCAATCAACGTACGCTGATGCAGATCGGGAATAAATTGTAAAAGTTGATTCACTTCTGGGGCCAATAAATATTTTGGACAATCTAACTCTGCTGCAATGGCCAAATTTCGTAATTGTCGCGCACGCTCTAGATAACCATTTTGTAAAAGGGCTTGAGATTGTCGCTGTAAAATTGATTTACCACTTTCAGGTTTGACCGGAAAAAAAGCAGACATAATACATTACCTTAATAATCACTATACTTATAGTTACCTTTAATATTATCGTCTATTGAAATTAAAAGTGACGCGGTAACAGAAAAATCGCGCACACGCGCATGACGATCATCGGATCCTTTCACCTTTTAGAGCCGATTTTTAACTCTGCTGAATTTAGGTATTATTGCGTTTTTTCCCTTAAACCGCAATAAGTTACATAACACGGATAATATTAATCATTCAAAAAAACAAGATATAGTGAAGATCCTCATAACGATCATACTAAATAAGGGAAAATAAGCGAAATACATCATTTGCGGAGAATGACGGTAAAGCGCAATAATAAAAAATGCAAATAATTGATTAAAAAACAGGCTCCACAGAACTTATTAAGAGAGGATATCTAACTACCTCTAATGCGATTTATTAAATAATAGTGAAAATGGCTTAAAATCGATTGTGGGAAGATTTAGCTATGTAAGACTTTTTTTGAAGAAAATGAGGTATGAACGAATAAAGAGCCTAAACGCAACTAAAGAAAAAGACCTGTTAAGGGAATTGACTGGGAAATAACAATGGATATCACTACCGAGGATTTACCGCCGACGTAAAAATTGCAATTAATGGATTGAGATCCAGATAGACGCTAGCGACATTTGCATCTATCCAGTGCTGTTGAGAAATGGCTGGCCACTGTATTTCATAGCCTAAAACAAAAAGCATTTCTTCAAAAAAGAAACGCAATGTTCGCCCATTTCCTTCTCGAAAAGGATGAAGTAGATTAAGCTCACAGAATAAAATGGCTAAATCTTTAATTAAATCAGTAATATTGGTATTATCTGCAAGTTTTGGGATGGTATTAAAAAGCTTTATTGCTTCAGGTTCAATTCTTGAAAAAGTACAAAAACGAGTATTACCCTTTGAGATATCGATATCCCTAACCTTACCTGCCCACGCATATAGGTCTTGAAAGAGATAAAATGCAAAAACTTTAAATGAGAAAAATCGAATTGCGAAAGGAGCGATAGTTCACTTTGATATGAAAGATATCGCGCAGTTGTAAAAGCAATTTCAGCTTCTTCAAGAAGCTCTATATCTTGTATATTTAGAATATTGATAAGAGTATCCGTGCCAGGATAACAATAGGAATCCTGGCCTATGCCATATTTATCGCGCATATTTGCGTTTTAGCTCTGAAATGGAAAATTTTTTTTCCTTATTTTTCAAAATAATACCTTCATATGAAAGGCTGATTCTATAGTTTTCCAAAGACGTAGAAAATTTAGCTTTAGTCACAAATGTCGTCGTTCTCATCGCTCACCTCTTCAAAATGTTCCTTAGAATTATAAGATAAAGTAAGTATAATATAAAATAGTAATCGCTTTATCTCTAACTCTAAAAATCTTTCGCCCTATATTTTTCATTAAAAATAATTTTAGATAATTTAATTTCTATTTTTCTATATTTGTTTATTTTCATAATAAATCATTTTCCTCGCATCATAACTCATTAAAATTGTAATTTTTTTAAAAATAAATAAAGGAATGCTAAAGATAAAAATGCACTGATAGAACCAAAAAAACATCTTTATTTTTTTATTAGATTATTGAAACCTTATCATTAAAAGCATCACAAATAAAACAACCTCACTGAAAATTCGCCTTTATCATATTGTTCTTTGGTAATGCGCCAATCATTAATATCATTTTTGATAAAATTGTATTCTACCGTCTCATAACTATTAAACCAAAACCACCCAGTGTCATCAAACTTGATCAATCCAGCTGGTTTTACCGCTATTGTAGTGCTAGTTGAAAAAATAAACGCGATTATGATTAATAGAAAAAACATACTTAATGGGATCAGAACATGTATTTTTTTACCTTTAAATATTCAATAGAAAAGAAAAACGTTAACTTTGAAATAACTTTAAAATCTAATTCGTATTTTTTCACCCAAGATTCAAAGTTATATTTCTTCCTTTTCGATATTGCATTCATATTGTATATCATAATTGAATTTTTCAACTTCTTTTATGTCAGATAACAAGTCATTATTACTTTCAATGTTATGTCTGGTCCAAAATCTAAAAAATATATCTGATATCGAAAAATCTGATTTTGCTTTCTTTTTTATAAAAAAATAAAGCCTATAGTAAAAATAGAGATTAGAATGAAAAGTAAGAATTTATTTTCTAAAATAGAGAGCAGAGGTGAAATTAGCGCATCTAGCATAGTGTTCATTATAATTATCCATTATTATGGAAAAAATTAATTATCAAATATATAAACATCACATTTCAAGTAATAGGTATACTATGCTCTGGTAGTGTACCTAATTTGTATTAAAAATTCAGATAGGTGAGTTCAAAACTAAAATTTCTAACCATAAATATTCTTTCTGAGCTCTCTTGCTTCTAGGTATCGTTTCGTTTGTTACCATTTCTGTTTATCAGCCAAATAAATCCACCTATCAAGTACCACCTCTAATTTAGACAGTTTCTCTGTATATTTGTCCTGATTTTTAGCTAATTGCGGACATATCAAAAAGGCCAGATTTAACGCACTATTACAGGCCAGAATAAATCATTCATTGTGGATAAACCTTATTGAATGCCATCACCCGCAAGCTATTGCGGGTCGGAATTATATAGCAATTTCAGGGCGGCTGACGATCAGTTATTTCCCTTTAAATGTAATTAAATTTCAGGGGCTATTTGAAAAGAAATGGAATTAGAATAGGCTTTACCTAATTAAATATCATTATAATTATAAAACACCTTAATAAAACTATTCATGGATTTTAGTATTGAAAGATAACCTATTTTATAAAAATAATATCAATGGTAATTGATGGTATAGATAAGAGCCCCATTTGCCTGACCACCAGTAATCACTGTATCCGTTTGTATATAACGAGCAAATAAAGGAACCTTTACTCGATTTACTGCATTTGGTAAATCTATTTCCTGTGTTTCTGATAATGAAATAGGAGAGATAACACCATTTTTTTCTAAACCAATCTGTATGCCAATGCCTTTTGCAGTATTTCTTCCAGATTCTAAAGACATAATGCCATTAACGGGAGAAATATTTCCATTGACAGAAGAGAGGGACATTGTAATTCGGTTTTTAGTATCTGTTTCACCTACTCTTATTGTCCCCTCCCCTCGGACCCAATTAACATAACGAGTAACATCCAGAGAGTAATAACCAGGGGAAAATACGGTGCAACCTTGCAACTCAATAGCCGCACTTTTCCAAGGAGTATAACTATTAACTCCACTAAAGTCGTTGCTTGTATATTTACCTAACTCAACTGAAAAATTAGGGGTGATAATGTCACAAGTACTCGTAACGATCTGTATTTGCCCTGAAAATTTAAGGTCGTAATAAATAGTAGGGAAGCCCGAAAACTCTACACCAGGCATTGGCACTGGGGATCTAATATATGCCTGAAGAGTAGGCAGTATATTCCCATTTAATAGACCAGGGGAAATATTATCTATTTTTATCAAATAAAAATAGATTTTATGTCCAGATGATCTAGTACCTCCGTTATTGACCCCTATAACATGAGGCACATAATATTCTGCGCCCAAATTCCAGTCAATAGCAACCCCCACGCCAGGAATGTTTGTTTTATATACTAACCGGTGGTCAATACCTGTCCCAGTGATTCCTGGTACAACAGGATAGGGATTTGATACCATCCTAACAGTAGGATATGCTATAATCTCAGGCAAACTCGTATTCCAAGCTGATGCCCTGCATAACATGCTGATACCATATTGATCAGGAGAATACGATCCCTGATAAATAACAGACCCTATCGGAACATCTTCCCCTACAGAAATAGAGCCTGCAAGCGTCACGGTATCTGTAAATGGATTTAAATCATAAGAACATTTTACCAATTGTGCCATACTGGAAGATGAGTAATTTATCAATAACAAAAATAAGCACGCTATAAAAACTTTCATATCCCCTCTTACATTTTTAAGAATGTTTACTCACTCGACTCATGCACGTTATTAACGGCAAACAGAGTTATATTGATTAAATGTATGATTTACATTCTCTGTAACATCATAAGATACTTGACAAGTATTCAAAGACTCAATCCCCCATTTCACAGTTAACTGCCCCGTACTCTGCTCAACGCGTGCAAATATTTGACCATTTTGCCCAACATTACCAACGTGATGTCCCATCTCATCCAACACTTCCGCACCAAAAGGAATGGGCTGGTGATTGCTTTGTACAGAGTGAATTAATACTGGAATACCACGTTGTGTTTTAAATTCTACTTTAGTGATCGCACCAGAGTAAGGTATAACTTTTTCTGTCGTATTATTTAATTCAACATCGTGGGGTAAGCCTTTTGGATCGATACTGATGTCGTTCATCTCATAAGGATTCAGATAAGGTACCGCCGCATGTCCCCAAGAGTCGATACGAATACCTGAATAGCCACTCAATTTTGCACCCTTAGCATTTTTTGCTTCCACAATTGCAAAAGTATTACCATGGTATGGTGTCATGACGACACCATCAGCCCATCCAATAATCGTACCACTGGCACCTAATGACATATTTTGGTAATGCTTTCCTATACTATAACTGCCAGTTAAGTGCGTAGCTGGAGAACGCCAACCGCCATTCGCAGCTAGGCTGCTTCCGCCTCCTTGGTTATAGTTTGCCGCAGTAACGCCATAGTTGTATTGAGTATCATCACCGAACGAGCCAGAGGTACCAATTTGTGTTCCTGTTCTACCATTACCACTACGATTAAAACTTGCATTTAACATTGGTATGTGTTTGCTAGAGCGATTAGCAAGTGGCATAGAAAAGTTGACAAAAATATTATTCTCCATATGACCACGCCCATTTCTTGCTCTTCCGGCATTAATACTGAAGCTAAGAGCACCAAGTTGATTGCTATAACCCAACTGGTATTGCAAGTCTGAAGAGCCTCTATTCCAATAATCTTGGCTATAAGCCGTGATATACATTTGTCCCCAGTTTTCGGGTAAACCTTGGCTCATCGTAATATTAAAACGATTTTTAGGACGCCAAATATTATTCATGGAATAACCATGCTCTTCGGCATCTAATGCTTGCATCGCCGAAAGGTAATCGAAGTAACCAGATGTAGAATAACGGTAAGCCGCAATAGTTAGATTACTGTTTGTACTTTGTAAGTATTTACTATAGCTAACCTGATAGCTCTGCCCACCATTGTTTGCAATATCTGAGTGTTCAAAACGAGGTTTTGCGTGGGTCGCACTAAAAGAAAAAGCACCTAAATAAGTGCTAACTGAACTACCGAGCTGTATCGCTACATAATCACGACCGCTCGATTGAATACCACCAAATCCAGTAACATAATTAGTCAATCCTCGCTGATAGATGGCTTGATAGAGATTAAAACGATGAGAAATAGATGGGTCGTTCAATCTTCCTACGACTAAGTCATATTGGTGAACGCCCTTACGCAGTAATTGAGTTACTGAAGAGTAAGGAACTAAAAACGTTTGCACACTGCCATCTGATTCTGTCACAACTACTTCTAAGTTACCACCATAACCCGTGGCATTCAGATCATTAATCGTAAAGGCGCCAGGTGAAACCGTAGTTTCGTAAATTACTCTACCACTTTGAGATACCTTTACTCGAGCATTAGTTCGCGCAATTCCCCTGACTTCAGGTGCATATCCACGACGAGATACAGGCAGCATACGCTCATCACTAACAAGTTCAATACCTCGAAATGGAAGAGTATCGAATAACACACCTTTAGTTATGGTTTCCCCTATACGAATTCGGCCTTGTAGACTGGGAATATCTCGCTCAACATAGTTATTAATGGATTGATAACTATCATTCATATGTTCTTGCCAGTTATAACTACCATCATGGCGAAAATACCAAGTGCCAATGTTGATTCCTGCATTAATCCCCGCATAGAAAGATCGTGAGGTAACACCTCGTACCCGAGACATATAGTGATTTATATTATACCCAAGAGAAGCAGCAGAGATACCGCGATCCCAAAGATTGGGATCGGTATATCCTCTTGCTGTTTTTATAAGCATGGATTGTGGAATACTAATGTCTAACCTTTCTTCATTTGAATCATAAGAGACAAATGCAAGAGGAATTAGTGTATCTAAAGAATAACATTGTTCGCTTTGATTTAAAGCCTCTCTAAAATCTAAAGGGAGTTCTGAGTAATTAAAATTAATATTCTTGATAATATCCAATGAAATACATGGGATTACCTTGTTATCTTCTTGCTCTATAAAGCGTACTGATTTATAAGGAATTCTCTCATTATTCACATAGATGGCAGTAGGCCAAATTCCTGGCGTAGCCGAACCTCCTTTCTCAAAACGCGAAAGGTTAATATTATTTGAGCCGAGAAATATTGGATTGAAATAAACAGTTCTGTTATTTTCTTTTTTTATTTCATCTCCTCTTGCTCCAGTATTAAATAATGAAATAAAAGCAATAGCGCAAAAAGAGATTAATCTAGCTATTAAGGTAGAACTTATTTTATTCACAGATTAAAATTCCTTATTATAAAATCATTAATTTTTTAGTGAATAATTAACTTTATTAATAGCACCCCAGTCATTGATATATTCATAGGTAATATTCTTTTCTATAGTGGAAATATTTCCCTTCTGAAGTTTGAATTTTCTTGACTGATGAGGGTAAAGCATATCACCCTCTATAATATCATTTCTATTTTCGTTACCTAATACAATAGAAATAAGAGAAATAAAATAAGGTGAATTATTATATGCCACCAATTCCCCATTACTTATTGACCAAGTCAGTTCTTCTGCGGCTTTTGCAGCAGAAACTTTATTATTAATAATCTCAGGTCGATAAAAAAGCTTAATTCTGGTTCTAAAAGCAATCTGTAAATTATTTTCAATTTGGCTATCATCTGCTTTAGGTGCAGGTGGGATTTCTAATACATTTAGCCAATAAATAGACTCTTCATTCTTTAAATGGTCTTTATTCCCAGTATAGCTAATTCTTAATGTTTGTGATTTATTTGGCTCGATCCGGTTAATCGGAGGTGTTAAAAAAAAAGGAACGTTAATGTTTTCAGGAAGAGCATTTTGATCTCCATCATCTATCCAACTTTGTACCAGAACTGGATATTCTCCTTTATTTGAAAGTTTTACTGTAACCTCTTTTTCATTACCAGAGTAAATTACACGAGTCCCATTAACAACGACACTTCCTTGACTAGAAAATGAAAAAAACAAAATAAGTAGATAAAAAAAATTATGAATAAAGCCATATTTGTGCTGCATTATAGCGTCCCGCATAAAAAGGAGAGTTACCCCTCCTTAACGAAAAAGTATGAAATTATTTGTACATTAGGTTATAAACAACTGTGCTGGTAACTGTACCTGGTGTTGTCTGCGCATTTGCATAATACTCAACAGCGTAAGGGAGTGTAGCAGTCCCATCCGTTGCAATATTTGCATAAGCACTATTATTAACTTGATTCGTATTACCAACGTTAATCGTTGAATAGCTATTAGATGGATCCAAAAGTTGCAGATCAACATTTGTAGCTGAGCCACCTACATTCTTCAAACGACCCGTAGCTAAATCAACAGAACTACCAGCTTGGAAGAAAGATGCAACTTTATTATGACCAGCAGCACCAATAACACAATCCGATAAATTCATATTAAATGCGGTTCTACCCGTGATATCACCTGCAGCCGCTAATTCACTTACACTTACAGTAGGCAAAACCACAGTAGCATCTGAACCCTGCCCCTCAATATCGACTTTACAAGTTGTATCTGTTAATTCACCGTTAAAAGTAATAGTTCCTGTTGATGCGGCATAAGCCCCCACTGATATTAAAGAAACAAATAATGATGCGCCCGCTAATTTAATAATTTTCATATTTTTAACATCCTAAAATAAATACAATTAATACATTAATAATAATTACTATGATGATAAGGATAATCATCCATAAATTTGTATCATCTCGCTTGATTCAAGCCCATTATTGAAATTGAAGGCTTTCACTTTCAATCCAAATATAGCATTCAGCAAGAAAGATAATAAACATATTAACAATTATATAAACCAAATAAGTGGCTTGATTTATTTTTTTATATAAATCAAAAAAAAACAAAAAAATAACAATCACTTACAAAACACACCCAGCAAATCAATCAACTAAAATTAAATTTAATTTAGGTAATTTAGGTTTTATTTTTATTTTTATTTTTATTTTAAAAAACTCTCATAAGTAGTACAATATAGTATTGAATTACAGATTTATAAAGAATGGAATTATGAAACCACATATAAAGTATATAATTAATGATAAATTTGAATTTGACTACACCAACAAAAAAATAACATATTTGACAAATGGAAGTAACAAGAAATTGTTAACACCTGCAGCAAACATATTGCTATTTTTAATAAAGAATAAAGTTGATGGTAATAATGATATTATTTCTCAAGATGATTTGTTTAATATAGGCTGGGGAGAGAAAAGAAATTTCGTTACTATTAGTACTTTCTACCAAAATATCTTATTGCTCAGGAAAGCATTCATTGAACTTGAAAAAGATTTTGATTTAATAAAAAACATACCAAAAGTAGGGTATAAGTTAGTTGATGATATAAATATTATTAATACATCATTAAATAACTTACAGAATATTAAATTTAAGAGTAAGTTTAAATCTTATAAAAACCATGAAATAAAAAAAGAAAAAAATCATATTCCAGAAACTAGAAATTTAGAAGTTAAAAAAAATATAGACATACCTACCCCTGATAAGGATATAAAAAAAAACAGAATGAAATGGCTAGTCTTCTCAAGATTAGAAATAAAAAAAATAATAACAATACTAGTATTGATTATAATAATAATGATTATTCTATTTAATTATATTAATTATAAAAGAGGAAATGACATTTTCACCTATTATACTAATTGTGGTGAAATTGATAGCAAAAAAATATTTTGTAATACTCAGTTGGGGTTAGAAGATAATTTATCTAAAGTCATATCGGAGGAAGTTATTGCAAAATCCTTTAATGACTATAGTTACCTTTACATCATGAGAAGAAATTTCACTAACAAAGTTTCAGTTATTTATTGTAAAAATGAGCTAGGCTTATTCTCTCTGAAAAAAAACAAGTGTGTCTCCTACTATATAATTGATTGATTAGGATAATTTAAAGTGAAAAAAAGCATATTAAAATCGATTATTTATGCATCGGTAATTATTATTTCTGCTATTGTTATATATGACACTAATGTCCCAAATAATATAGTCTGTCGCTCATCATTTAAAACCATTTCCATTAAAAAAAATGTGAATGTATCATTGAATATCTCTTATACTTTAGGGGATCATGATGGTTGGATTAATTTAAAAGGAACTTTTCATAATGATGGTGTAGTAAGTAGTGTTGCAAGAAAAGTTTATGTTGATGTTATTAAAGTTGGTAACAGTATTAAAATAAGATCCAAGAGAAATCTTCTGCTTGATACAGATAACTCTGATACTATTGAGTTAAAAAAATACTTAGCACAGACATATCTAAATCCTGGTTTAGATATGGATGTTTTTGTCTATCCTCAAAATGGAGGAGGCTATATTTTTTTCACTAACGATATGCATATATCTTACTGCCAATGATTAAAAAATCATAGTGATAGATAATTTTTCATATATGAATCTTTATCTATCACTATCTTTGATTGGTAACCTCATAAAACTGTTCAATAATAGAAATAAATTCGATAATAAAGGTCTCGATATCAACATTCAATTTGTTGATAATCACAAGTAATCTAGGTAACGTAATATTAGTAACCCCTCCCTCGTAGCGGGAAATTTGCTGTTGGCTCACTCCAATTAGACGAGCAAGTTCATTGCCCGTTAATCCATAATTTCTTCTTTTCCGTTGTATATAGCGACCTATCATCTTATTTAGAGTAAATTCGTTTTGCTCATTAAAATGAATTTTTTTCCCTTTAACACTGATAAGGATTGTGTTATTTTTATTCATGGCGATATTATATTGACTCATTATACTTCCCTAATTAATTTTATAATTAATTATCATATTTTTACAGGAGGGTGTAAACTAAATTAAAAACAAAATTCTCTTAAGTAGTAAACCTATTAATTTTCAACTAGTTAAATTTTAAAACTAAAAAATTTAGTTTTCCATCGGTATTAATTGAAATTGAACTAATATTTTATCAATCTGCTTACGTTGAGAATGGACAAAAAATATTTAATATATTACAAACAGCACCTACGAAAGGATTATTGAACAGCTACTCTGGAAGTAGATCTTTAGAAAAAAGGTTAAAGAATAATAGTATAAATTTTTTTGATAGAACAGTTACCCACTTACGGTGGGAACTAAGACTCTGTAAGAGTAGTGCTTTATTCAGTCTCCATCGCTAGCTATAATCCATCAATGCACATACTTCGCCCCGCAAAACGCCTTTTCCAGATCGATGATTCCTGGGATCAACTCCTCGTTAAACTCGGTCATTACGTACCCGAGTGGACTAAACTCGTCATCGAACGCATGCTCGCTTGAGGGACAGGTGCCATGGGCATTCGCCGTTATTGTTGCGCATCACCGGCTTGCTCCCACACCAAATATTTCTGCCAAAGCTGCAAAAGTAAAAGTTGCAGTGCCTGTGGCATGAAAGCCACAGAGCAATGGATTGCCGAACAACAACATGTTCTCCCCGACCGTGAATGGCAGCATATTACCTTCACCATGCCGGATAAACTCTGACCAGCTTTTGCCAACAACTGGCCGCGACTCAACCAACTTTTCGCTTGCGCCGCCAATACCCCACTCAAATGGGCAAAAAAGCTCGGTATCGAAATCGACTTGTTTGTCGCTCTTCATACTTACGGTCGTCAACTCAATCAACATCCTCACATTCATTTATCGGTGACTCGCGGGGGACTCTGCCTCAAACATGGTATTTGGCACCCATTTTCTTAAAAAAGAAAATCGTTGAACGTTACTGGCGTCAGGCCATCATTGCCTTATTGCGGGAAAACTACGCGACACTGAATTTACCCACGACAGGCTTCGAGCACATCCGTGACTACCGCGATTTATGCCAGTTTCTTGAAGCTGAGTATCAGCGGCGCTGGAAAATTGACTTCACTAAAAAAACTCGAAATCCCCGCCAAAACGTCAATTATCTTGGCCATCGAACTGGGCGCCACCACACACAACGACTGAGCCAGGAAGAGATGCTATGGCGTTATATCAGTCATATCCCGTCTCGCCATTTTAAAATGGTCCGATATTACGGCTTTCTAGCCAATCGAAAGCGGGGAGTTTTATTACCGAAAGTGTATGAAGCACTGGGGATGATAGTGAAGCACTTTACGAATGTGGATCCCTACCAATGTGTGCTGTGTGGGAGCCGAATGGTTTTTAATTGTGCAGAGGCGGGACTTCGAGCCGAAACGTTATTAGATATGCGTCGTCAACAATTTAAAACTGCGCGATGGTTACGACAAGCGGCAGAAGCTTAGTTAATATAATGTTTAGCTATTCATGATGTTAAGGTCATGGATAGCCTAGTTCTATAAAAAAGTAAAATCAATGATAATTGATGTTATAGATAATAGCACCTTTTGCTAGGCCAGCGGTAATAACGGCATTCGTTTGTATATAACGAGCAAATAAAGGAACCTTTACTTGATTTGCCGCATTTGGTAACTCTATTGACTGTTTACTGTTGAATGAAACAGGAGATATAACGCCATCTTTCTCTAAAGCAATCTGTATACCAATGCCTTTTGCAGCATTAGTCCCCGCTTCTAAAGATATTATGCCCTTAAGGTTAGATATATATCCATTGGGAGAAGAAAGCGACATTGAAATTCGGTTTTTAACATTTGTTTCTCCTACGTTTACAACCCCCCCCCCAACGATCGCATTAGCATCACTATATTTAGAGTAATAACCAGGTGAAAATGCGGTGCAACCTTGTAATTCGATAGTCGCACTTTTCCAAGGGGTATAACTATTAATTCCACTAAAATCATTGTGAGTATATTCACCTAACTCCACTGAAAAATTAGGTGCAATAATATCACAGGTACTCGTAACGATCTGTATTTGCCCTGAATATTTCAATTCATAATAAGTAACAGGAAACCCCAGAAACTCTATACCTGCGATTGGGTCTGGTGAATTAATACTTGTCTGATAACTAGGTACCAGACTACCATCTAGCAGACCTGGAGATATTTTACCTATTTTTACCAAATAAAATTCGTACGAATGTACACTACTTGTAGTTGAAGAGGATATAATGCCTGGTGCCCAAGGTCTATAGTACTCTTTACCCTCAAAGGGTATAACAGAAACACCTACACCAGAAATATTTGTGTAGTACACATTCGCATTATATGGTCCCAATATTCCTGGCACAACAGGATACGGCATAGATATTATTTGACTCCTAACAAATCCAGTAATAGGAGGGTTACTATCCTTCCAATGAGTTGTATCGCAGAACATTGACGTCGACCTACCCTTAGGGGAAGAATAAATAGCCTTATAAATCACTGTTCCCACAGGAGTATCTTCCCCTACAGAAATAGAGCCTGCAAGCGTGACTGTCTCTACATTAAAAATATTCTGGGTATTACACGTTATTAATTGTGCCATACTAGCAGTAGTGTGTATTAGTAGTAAAAACAAACACCTTATAACAAATTTCATCAATGCTACCTTTTGAATAACTATTAAATGTAAATGCCCCAAAAATGTTCAGATCCAACTGAATTTTTCAACCGAACCGTAACTAAATCGAGATGACTACTAATTTCAGAAGGAGGCCAAAACGTTATTTGGCTCATCAACCAAAATGTAAGAATATTCTAAAATTCAAAATCTCCACCAAGAAAAAACGCCAAGTAACTTATGATGTTATTATATATAAATCAGGCCAATGATTATGTAAACTAAATAAATCTACATAACAAGATATATGCATTATGTTTAGTTGAAATCAACTAAACGATTCATTTCAGATACCAGATCTTTATTGATGATAAGGTTCAGTACAAACTTTTTATTATTATATATTATAGAATAAAATCATCACAATATAATCAATAGTGAGTTTAGAGTTCGGTTTAATAATTTTCATCTATTTACTTATTTATTTGAGGATGAGTACTCCAAGAGACTATAAATATTCCTAACCGAAGAGGTGCAATCAATTACATTTGAAATAATAAGTAATCAGAATAAATAGAAAATGCTAATTATTATCTAAAAAATCATAACCACCCGCATAGCAGGTGGTTTTATGCTTAATTCGCGTAAGCATCTTAAACATAAAACCATAAAGCAAAAAATTCAAATTAAAAATTTGCACCTAAATTAAAGGCAAATCAACTGAAATTATACTCATTAAAGACCCTCCTCCCCGTAATTCAAATTATCTAAAGTGCTTGGAATTGAGCAATAGTGAACGTTGGAGGAACAACTGCTTTTGGGCCTTTTTTTTTCAACTCGCCTTTCAGATAAAACAGAGTTACTGAGATAACAAAAGAGAGCAAAACATTGTCACAACTAACGTTTCTCAATTAACATCTTCTAATCATAATTAACCATTGTTCTAGATAAATCCCCTACTCTCGATCGTTGCTTAGTAAGTTTTTGAATGCGTTTTAACGTATCGGCGACATCCGATTCCGTGACAATCCCATTCGGTTGACCGTCTTTATCATAGCGTACTGCGCCTGGCATAATCGTGGTACGGTATTTCACACTGTGACTAATCGCTGCAAGGCTGCGCTTCATTTTTTTATACGATATCGGCAATTCACGCACCTTTTTATCAGCAAATAAGGCTTCACGTATGCCAACCGCCATCGGTCGAAGTTGTCCATCAGGAAAGAGGTGTGGCCAATATTCTGAGAGGTTCGCGATAGCCTTCTCTAATGAGAGATGTTGTTTTGGTGGCGTCGGGGGAATGACTTTTTTCTCTAACGGGAGGACAACCGCTTTCTGTTTTTTCTCCAGCGGGGACATCACCTTTTTAGGAGGTTGGTTTGGCGTTATTTTGGCAGGTTTATTGGGTTTACGTTGTGAATTGATCACCACTTGTTTACGGCGACGCGAAATAACGGGTGCTGTATTTTCTGCAACGTTTTCAGTTGTCGTCCGTTTTAAGGTCAATTTTTTGCGTTCCATACCATCCTCACACCAAAATCGCTTTTATTCTCAATGCATTAATAGCAGATTATCACGAAATTTCACCGAAATCACCCGCCCATAGGGCTGTAGACGGCAAATAATATGACAAAGAACAAACAAAGGTGAGGGCCGTCGAGACCCGCGTCAGCGGTTACACGCTGTTTAATGCCCCAATCCGTCCCCTGTCCTGGTTGAGCGGAATAAAATTAAAACCGTCATTTTGTTTGTTTGACCCTTTGAAAAACGCAGTGAGACGGACAAGAGGCGTAGCCTCGATGAACGGCTGTAACTGCGCGTTAAGGTGGCCAGAGGCCAGCTTTACGGGGGCAATCGCACAATGCTGACACCGTGTTCTGAGCGACAGCCATTTATGGCTTGTAAGCGAAGGCTTTATTGGGTTTATCTCTTTAGAGTGTGCGGCTTGAAAAAGCAGAGCCGCAACTCCTTTTATTAAAAAGGACGTTTAGTTCAGAACCTAAAAACGAATTTAACTCTAAAACCCCAAACGGATTCGAAGTTAACTGCAGAGAATAAACGCATTCGAAGTTAATAGGGTAAATATCCAACGAAAATAGTCGCGATGTCATCGTCGAGATGAATGGAGAGATTAGAACAACGAATTTCCTGTTCAAAAAACAGGCTATCCAGATTTAGGACGTACGAAACCACCGCCAGTCAAGGCGGTAAATTTAACAAGATGAATTAAGAGTCGGGTAGGTGCGCGAGGTAATGCAGATAAAGAGTCTGCCCTTGAACACTCGGGTACAAGGCCTTCATTTGACGCTCAAAGGCCATGACTGCTGCAATAGGCTGCGTCACCTTCCAAGCTTCAAAGCGACGCCATGCGGCGTGTTCTGGGCTTTCTGGCGCTTCCAAACTTTTGGCTAACGCTTTCTTTTCCTTCAATGCCTTAGCAAGATGTTTCTTTTCTTGTTTGAGCGCTTCATCTTTCCCAACCACGAGGGTTTTGAGTTTGTTGAGTAGGTTGCGAAGTTTGTGTTTAGTATCCAGTGATGCCACATTCGCCCGCACAAGTCGCAAGACATGTTGGGCATAGCGTTTTTGGTAGCTCTCTTTTAATCCCTTCTTTTCCATCCAACGACTAAAACTGGACACCACTTCGCGGAGCTCTAACACGGAAAAACCGAGTCCATGAAAAAATTCAGGGCGTATCCAAATACGCATGGCTTTGTATTGTTTGGCCTCAATATCAAAATCGCGGTCAATGACAATCAGGTTAGCTTGTTCCCAATCGCGCAAGGCATGGAGTATGGGGTCATAACTTTTACGCCCACTGTCATAGCGAAACAGTTGACCACACACTTCCGCCAACTTCTCCACCGAGCACATCACTTCAAACAGTGCGTCACTTTCAGGGTTATAATCCGCATACGCAATCATGGCCATTGCCAACGCATCAAAGGTTTCTCGACGCTCTGAACGCACCGATATCCGTTGCTTTCGGCTATAGCGTAGTTGGTAAATGTGGGGATTTCGGTTCCAGTCGTGGCACTTTAATGCGGCCGCAAAGCGACGCACAGGCACTAATTTCGGTAATTGCCCCAAAAATTTTGGAGCATAATGCCGATGAATTTTACCGACGAAACAAGTAACTGCAGAATTTGAGATAGCATTATTCATGCTTCTCCGCACTTATGTTGTACGGAAGGAGTTGAATTTTTTTGCGCATAATTCTATACTCCCCACTAGGAGTTCAACATACCCCTAGCGGAATTACTCTGATGGCCCCTGATAATCTTTTCGACCCGCCAAGATTGAAGAAGATTTCAGGGGTTTTCTATTTGGGGTCACAACACTTTTCGTGTATTACATCCCAGTTCTTGCCACCTTTCGGCGTGGCGACCACAAAATTCACATCAATTGTCGGCTAATCTAGCACTCTATGCAAATTCAAGCAACGTCTTCACGATAAAGACGCCATTTACTCACAAAAACTGTGATAAAATTTGAGGTTTACAAAGGAGAAAACTAAATAAAACTGGCGGAAATCACCGACAATGCGGGTTAAAAAATAAATAACAGTGACTTAATCACCAAATTCACGGTCTCGATATTTTTCTATCACGATTTTACGCTCTTGCTGGCGCAAAACTTCCCGTTGTTGTTGCTGATGTTCACGCTCAAACTGAACGGCCTTTTCAATGACTCGTTCTTTCGCCTCCATTAAGTCATGTTCCCCTTTCAGCAAACTGTCACGCTCTTGCGCCATCACCTGCCGCAGTTCGTCTTCGTTCAGTTCTGGCACTTTAGGCTCGCTGTTCGCTTGCTGACGTAGGGCAGCTTCAGCCTCTTTTAAGGCTTTATCAATCGCCTGCTCCTCTGGGGTTTGCAGATTTTTCGGGTCACTGTCTGCATTATCGGTTTGCGTGGCATTTGGGTTTGCATAGGCGTTATCCACTTCACCTTGCGTGATTTTCTCAATCATGGCCGTGTGTAAACGTTCATCCGGATTGAGTTGCACCACCACACCCTGTTCGGGTTGCTGTGCCATCGTCTCAAAGGCGGACTCAAAACTGTTCACAATCACGGTGTGCCCGTTTTGACTCGGTTTGACGACAATAAATTGCGCCTGCTCGCTCCCGAGTAAACGCCCTTCAGCACGAAGCCCCTGCAATTTATCCTCTTCAAGTTCAATCGCTTGTAATACCGTACCTTGGGCTTTACCGTGTTCATCAAATGCGGGCCACGCCACATGCGGTTCGGGGTGCTTGGTGGACGGATAAACAAACTTCCCTTCATGGGATTCACCGAGCCCCATTTGCCGACTTAAAGCGCGACCAATCGCCGTATCATTAAGGGGTTTCGCATGGTCAAACAATTGATTACCCACTTTGGCGGCACGGTCTTGTTCAGCTAACAACACGTCGTGCGCCGTCTGCCGGTTCCCTGGGTTCTCAATGGCTTTTGTCCATTTATCCAAGTCATCACTGTAGGTTTGGACATGGGCTTTAGTCCGAGATAAAGCCACATACGCATCCCGCAAGGTGGCCAGCATACGTCGTCCTGATTCGGCACCGCCGAGGACAATCACATACAGGCTACTTGCCCCTTGGGCTTTGTGTGCCGTGCCCGCATAGCCGTAATCCAGATGTTGGTCTGTCAATTCGCTATTCGGATTAAGGATGCGTGACTCGTCACCCTTAGTAATGGTGATTTGCCCGTTGCCACTAACTTCACTGACCGTCCAATCGCTGTTCATCACGCGTCCACGCTCTTTGTCTGTGCGGGTAAAGTTAATTTTTTCACCAGCAGCAATATGGCGCGTTTCTTGGCGGTAAATACCAATATCCCGCAAGCTACTTTCAAAAGCCGAGAGTAAATGCCCTTTGCCTTGTTCATCAACCAGGGTCACAACTCCATCACTGATTCCCTCTCGGGTCACTTCAATCCGATAGTACTGTTCTTGGATGAGCGCTATTTTGCCAGCATGTTTCACCAGTCCCGCTGTTGATAACAAGGCCTCTGTGCGCGTACTCTCACGCACCAATATCGGGACGTCTTTTCCCCCTTGTAATTGCCCTTGCTCGACTAAAATTTGATGAATACCGCGATTAAGTTCATCTTTATCGCGGTTGGTTTGCACCACAATCAGCGTCTCTTTTTGCGCTTCAGCTGTTCGTCCGCGATAGTCATCGAGAATATGTGTGATGACCTTGTCACCTGAATTTATCACCGACTGTTCGGGGTGTTCCGCCCCCGCTCGACGGGGAACCACATCCGGTGTCACGCGATTCATCGTATCCATCGCAGTTTGAATATTGCCGGCTATGATGGCTTCAATGGCAGGACGAAGCTCGGGTCTTTGCCGCACAATTTCGTTCACAACCGCAGTCGTCAGTGCTGAACGGTCTTGCGCGAGGGAAAAAGGTGTACCACTGTCCACCGACAATAACTGCGCCCTATCCCCTGAAATGGGCGCTCGCCCGCCACCGCGCCCAATCACATCTAACACCTCAGTCATAATTTTGTTACCGACCATCGACCCTTCATCCACTAAAAAGAGGGTGTTTTTAAAATCCAGCACTTCCCCTTGCTGTTGGCGTTGGTTGGCATCCATCAAGAAAGCATGCAAGGTTTGTGATTTCACCCCCACTGCCGCCATTTCCCCGACGGCTCGGTGCGTGGGGGCAAGACCAATCACTTCCGGTCGCTGCGCAGCAGGGAGTGCATCCAGTGCCTTGATAACGGCCTTCAGCTGGGTCGTTTTCCCCACTCCTGCATAGCCTTGTATGCCGACAAACTGGTCGCGAGTGGTTAAAATCAATGTGGTGGCGGCCTTTTGCCCCTCCGTTAACCCTTCCAGTACGGCATCAGGGACAGACTCCATCCGCGGGGTTTGTGTTCCTTTGCCTGCTAAAATGGTGGTCAGGATTTGCTTTTCCATCTCCCACGTACTGGCCGTCACGTAATGTTGCTGGGCGGCACCTTTACCACTGGTTACAGGTATAATGGCTTTTTGGGCGACTAAGCGGTCAAAGGCTTTCCCCAGCGATTGACTGTCGAGCAAGTTGTGTAATGGTAACGCTTTGGCAATCGCATCGATACGCGAGAAAAAAACCTGACTCTCTTGTGCCAACACTATCCCTTGTTGTAACGCTTTTTCGGGTTTAGACCATAACGCGTGCGCGGCATTATCGGCGGCTTGCTCTATGGCTTTGCCGTCTAATCCTTCAACCCCCGCTAACTGTCGCGCTTGCTGATAGACTGGCGAACGCGATAAACGACGCTCAGTTTCCATCTTATCCAGTGGCGTATACACGGTAATATGTTCACCACTGCGTGCAGCCGTATTGAGTAATGTAGGCTGTGTATCACGCGCAGACGCGGCCAATAACACCGTGCCCGTATCGTTAGCCTGTTGCCCTGGGGCGGTAACATAGCTGTAATCAGCTTTGACGCCGTCCCGTACATCAATCCGATGCGTTTTGCCGTTGAAATTAACCATAATCGCATTTGGCATAAACCCAGTTACCGTGACCCTGTCACGTGCAGAGAGCTTATTTTGCTTCGCCAATATCGTTAATTGCTCACCTTGCTTGATGTCCATCGTTTGGCGCTGATACGCACTCCATTGGCCATCAAATTGCTGCGGTTTCATCACCTGCTTTTGTCCTTGGCTATCAAGTAAAGTGACCGACCGGGTTTTCGGCGTCACACGGTCAATGGTGTAGCGTTCAACCTCTTTCTTGTCCGCATTCCAACGCTCCATTACCATACCTTCACGGTAACTGTCGATTTGCTTGCGCGAATGGCTGTCGAGCCACACGGGTTTGAGCTGGGTCACCGTCACCGTTTTTTCACTGAGCATGCCGCGATCGGTGAGCGTTTGGCGAATGGTGTCGGTGACAATTTTTTGCTCCCGAACGCCACTGACCTGCGCAACCACGGGTTTCATGTCGCTGTGCAGCTGTGCATAATCCGCCGCCAGTGCCGCATAACGATGATTTTTATCGGGAATGTGTGCCGTTTTCACCGTTAAGACAGCTGAAGCCTCGCCTTGAAAACGTGGCACCCCCGCATCTTGTAAGGTGGCCAACACGTTCCCCGTGCCTTTACGGCCGCCACTGTCCATCATGAGCACCTGCACATTGGCAGATTGGGCGCTTTCCAGTAGAGATAAGGCCGATTTCAATGACAGTTTTTCGGCATTGGCAACCACCAAAGTACTGTTGGGTTTAAGCGATTGACCATCACCCAGGGTCATTTTCGGCACAGTGGCAAAGCGATTATCATTGGCAAACGCTTTACCGCTGGTCGCATCAAGGGTCATCA
This sequence comes from Providencia sp. PROV197, assembly GCF_028479625.1. Taxonomy (NCBI): domain Bacteria; kingdom Pseudomonadati; phylum Pseudomonadota; class Gammaproteobacteria; order Enterobacterales; family Morganellaceae; genus Providencia; species Providencia sp. PROV197. Next base: position 86,006 of record NZ_JAMPNZ010000029.1, on the reverse strand, counting down.
CCGCCACATCACGCCCTTGCGATTGCGCCATCGTGACGCCTTCTAGTACGCCATCTCGCTGCGCTTTACCGAGTCCTTGACTGGCAACAATCGCAATATTGGGTAACGTATCGGCCACTTTTTCCATCACGGGAGTGAGGGTTTCTGTCCGCGCCTGAAAACTGACGGTACGGTTATGTTGCTTCATGTCAGTGGCAATTTGTTGCAGCTTCAGCTCGTCCATCAAATGAATGGAGGAGGTAAACAACCCTTTTTTCTCATCGAGTGGGATAAGTTGACGCTGTTCAATCGCCACATCAATCGCTTCACGCACCTGCGCTATCATGCCCGCACGGGCTTCTAAACCACCTAACGATTTGGCGAGCACTTGGCTGTAGGTCATACTGAGTTGTTTATCACTGAGTAACGCGATGGCATCGGTGACGGCGCGTGTAATATCGGGTTGAATCTCCCTTGAAGCCTGCCCCACCTCCCCTTTGGCAAGACGCTGCTCGGCTTCAGCGTAAAACGTTTTACGCGCTTCAGAACCAAAGCCATTTTTATCCAAGCGGTCAAACCAGTCGGTTAATAACTCACTTTTTTCAGGGGTTGTTTTGGCCTGACGGGTATCGAGGGCCGCGACATCACGGGATTTGAGTGAGGCTTCATGCCCTACCGCATCCATGATTTGGTAATGCCGCTGAGAAAAAGGCACAACAGGCACCCCTACTATTTCCCATAACCCATTTTTTCCCGTTTCATGGGTTTGCATACCAAAGCTTTCCACTCGCTCACGTAAAGCATGGCGGTAGATTTGCCCTAATGACACTTGTAATGCATAAACTGCTTCACTGAAGCCACTTTTTTGTTGTGTATCACTGGATAAGGTACGCCACTCGCCATTGTGTTCGGTCATGTTCATCACAAGGGCATGCGTATGGACTAAGGGGTCATGCTCGCGGGACGTATCATGGTTAAATGCCGCAATAACCAGGTTTTTGGTCATTTCCAGTGAGGTTTTGCCCTCAACCATCACTCGCGTTGACGCGAGGCTCTCCACCTCTTTCAAGGCGACCTCGACGGCATGATTATGTGCGTCAATCATGCGTTTATCGCCCAGTACAAGCCCTAATACAGAGACACTTTTAGGTGCCGAAAAGGTTAAGTCTTGTCCTTCACGGTGGACGTTTTTACCGTTTTCCATGCGCTCAAGACTTTGGCCATTGGGTAGACGTCCCTCCAATATTTCACCCAGTTGCTCTTTAGTAACTTCCCCTTCTAACCCGAGTGATTTAGCACCTTCACCCATCCAGCGAGCTTCAAGGTTGCCGAGGAAATAATAATTATCTTCATGGGTATAATAATTTGCCGCATTATTCGCGATAGGTGCAACAGTCAGCATCACCACATCTCCGGTTCATCATGAGTATCATTACGGTTAGTCTGTTTCGAATGTGAAATATCGGAATGGCCTAAAATTTCCTTTTCTTCTTGCCGCATGCGTGTATAGCTGTCATACAGGTCTTGGGAGTTTTTCTCTGGTTCAATAACTGGTCCCAAAACTTCACCTGTTTCTGTATCCACCTTGACGTTATCAATGATGACCTCTTGCCCGCCTTGGGATTCCAGTGGATTGCCAGATGCTGCGGTTTCCGAAGTTATCGGAGTGGAGTTTTGTGTGACTGACTTCGGTGTGAGTTCAACGATAGACTGTGGTTGAGGTTGAGCCACTTCCGTGTCGGTGTTGTTTTGTGTGGTCTCAACAGGCGTTTCAATCGGCTGACCGCTTATCAAGCTATCAATGACCTGATTGACGCCGTCAGGGAGTGTACCCATTTTTAATCGCTCGTTAATTTCAGCTTCAATCTCTTGGTCTAAGCTGTCATTAATCGCACGAGCCGTGAATTCGGCCGCAACAGGTTTGATTTTTTCATAGCGCATCGCATGTTTCACAACAGGATATTGACCCGGTAACGTGATATAACACGTTAAATCTGGTAACGATTGCACATCGGAGTAGTTAACTAAGTCACTGTCTTCTTGCTGCTTATTAAACGAAACCCCGTCACGTACCGTCTCTTTACCGTAACTGTATTGCTCACTGAAGCGTTTGATCCGCTCTTGCCCGAGTTGGTCACGTACCCACTTAGCGACACTTTCATCGGGTGACCGAAAGAATAAGCGCGTATTAAGCAAATCCATCAAACCATCAGCTTTATCACGACCATAAATGACATCTAATTGAGGTTTATTTTGAAAACCAAGCGCAAAACACCCACCAAATTTTCGGCCTTCTGATACCACTAACGGTAACTCGGGCAGTTGATGTAACTGAGCCATTTCATCGTAAACAAACCAAATACGTCGCTCAGGATTTTCCCCCATCTCTAATAAACAGTTAGCGGCTTGGGCTAACCACATGGAAATTAACGGTTTTAAGGATTCATGCTGGCGAGCATTACTTGTTACCCAGAGCCAACCATGTCGCTGTTTAGGCTCATTAACGGTTTTCATCCACTCACGTATGGAAAAAGGTTCCTTACCATTACGTTCTATACCTTGAAGATATCGCAAAGATTTAACATAGTTAGTCAGAACCCCTCGGATTGAAATGGCCGTTTTTTCCACTTTCTCTTCCATCAAGTTACTGGCTTCAGTACCTGCGACATAAGTTCGCAATGTTTTTAAATCAATCGCTAAAAGCGTCCGCAACAACTTGTTATAACTGCGTTTCGGGTCAGAACTGAGTTTATTGGCTACAGCCGTAAAGATGGTGCGCGCCGATCCTGTCCAAAAGGGATCTTCCGACGTACTTTGTGGAATAAGCGTATTCGCCATGCTGTCAAAATCAGGTGTCGTGAGACATTCCCGCCACAAATCCCAATTTTCACAACGTTCGTCTAATGGATTGAGCAATTTATCGATGTTTTCGTTGTAGTGCTTTTTGACCAGAGAACACCCCTTATCGAACACAATCACCATATCGCCCCGCTGACGTAATTGAATAAGCAGCTTATTGATTGCATTCGATTTCCCTGACCCAGGTGTGCCATGGAACAACATATTTTGAACTTCACTGTTGAGTTTCAACGGGAGCCCATCAAACGTGATCGGAGAGGCTTCACGGCGTGAATGGAGCATATTACGGACTAGCTTAATATCTTCCGTGAGTGTACGGCCACCAATGACATCGTCTTTGGCTTGACGCTGACCTAAACGGTGCAAAAAACGGTAAATAACAAAGGCGAGAATGCCGACAAACACGGAGGCCCACACAAATGAGAGCCAGAGTTCTTGCAGAAAGATGTCACCTGCATACATCATGTAGGGATCTTTTAAAATATTGGCCGACGTAAATCGAAAGAGTTGGCCATCAAAATGCACATCATAAAGCGGCGGAACTCGATATAAGGCTTTCTCGCCCGCAGACGTGAAATACAGCCACCAATACAGACCGCCATTTTTAATTTCTTGTAGAGGGACTTTTAAATAAAAAATTAAGGGTAATAAAATTAAATAAAAATTCACGAGCCAAAAAGAAATCCGTTTATTTACCTGCATGAACATGCCGAGCATATAGCTAAAGACTTGTCCACCCTGCGTAATATGCTTGGTTGAACTCATAATAAGATCACTCTGTCAAATAAAGAGAATATAGAGAGACGTACTCCCTACATATGAGATGAAAAACGAAAGGAATTATTTTTTAATGCTGAGTGATTTTTCTAACGATTTGATTTTATCATGTGTCACAACAGCACAAAATGTAATCGCATATTCACGATCTCGACCATTCAGAAAAGCGGGTAAATTCAATTTCGGTAAAAACCGTTTTAATTTCATCAGTTCTTCAGTTATTTGACGACTAGTCGACTCCGAGACTTGGTGGTAACTTAAATCAATGGGTAGATTTTGTTCGGTTGCATTATTGGGGTATTTATCACCGACAATATAATCACTGCATTCTAAAATAAAGTCGGTGTATTTGGGGATATATGTATCTTCATTTTTTAATGTTGATGAGAAAGAAGCATTGGTAAATAAAAATAATAACCATGCGATCCCCACTTTATTCAGTGTTGATTTATTCATGATAACCTCAAATTAGAATTCGATATAAAATGTAGGTAGGGTTAATTTAAAAGCGTGATTATCTTAGGCGAGAAAGCTCTTGGCGCTCTATACAACTAACACAATGTTGCACACCGGTTAAGGCGGTTCTGCGTGCCAGCGGGATACTATCACCGCACTCGACACAAACTTTTGCACTTTGACCTTGATACTTTGCACGTTGACTCAATCTTAAAGACAGCAAAAACTCACTCTCAGCTTGAGAGACATCAATTTCATCCGCCATTGGAAACCTCTTGAAACGAGAGGGACTATTCCCCTGAAAAATTTATTATTTAGGGGAATAGTCCGTTAACAAACGAAGTGCGTTAGGAATATTAATATTATTTACACGGGAACTTTTCTTTTAATGCCATTACAGCAATAAAAGCAAGTCGTTCATCGCCTGAAACTGAATAGTTACCTAAATATTCATCAACATATTCCATTAGCTCTTTCCCACTGAACTGGTATTTAGGGGGAGAGCAATAGAATTTTTTTATTTTATGGTCATTTACGGTTTTTTCACCATTAACAATACTTACAGCCGCCTCAGTAAATATAATTCCTTCTATTAAATTATCAAATGATGCCTCTATTATTTCATTCGACCTGACTTGGTCTGAATGCCGTTTTAACTCCAAATAGTCCCCTACGCTACTAGCATAAGTAGTGGTTGTTAATAACAAAATACCAATACCAAACAACCCTCTTTTAATAATGCGAATCATACGTTCCATATATATTTCCATGTGAATCAAAACAACTGTCTACCATCGGAAGGCCAGAAGCGGGATTGATAGAGGAGTAGCCCATATCACTCCCACCCCATGAAAGGCTATCGGTCTGAGAAAAACCATTAGAGTGATAAAGAGAATGGTCAAATATACTAGCATGACAGGTAAAGCTCTCATGATGCTCAAAACCAATATTTTGAGCCGAGGATAATTCACTATACCGATAAGGCCGATCAAAAATTATATTCGTATTAGAGTGTGAGTCTAAGTTTGTGTTGTTAAAATGAAATTTTTCAAACGTTAAATTCCATCGTCCACAGTGCACAACGAATATTAACCCAAAAAATAGGGTATTAACCGCGATCAATAATGAAATCACTATATTTAATTCATGCTCCCGCTCAGGGAATATCACAGCAATGAGCACCAGCCCGATAAAAAAGAGAGGAGTATTCACTTTTATATATTGTTTAATTGTTATTTTTAACTGCTTGAAATAATAAAAATGACGATATGCATGACCACTCGAAATCAAGAGTAAAAAAAAGTTAACTAAACAATAACGACGACCAATAACATGTCCTGACTTTGTTTGATAAATAAATAATCCAATACAAAGAAAACATAAAACAATATTATTGAGTATAATAAACCGTTTAAATGAGAACACGCAATCCCCTTATTTAATCACTATTCCTTTTATTATATTCCTCTTGACTCATAAATCCATTATTGTGTGGCGTTTTTTCGACACGACGCGTGTCTGTAATTAAGCCAGCCTCCATTTTCTTCTCTTTTTCTTTTTCTAATTTATCCTCATACTTTTTATTCTGTTCTTGATAATTTGTATTGATATTTTCCTTATGCTTTATTATTTCTGATTCCCCAGACTGAATATCTTGTTTCACTGTATCAAATTTACCCTGATATTCCTGTTCTTTTTCGGTAACTTTTTGCACTGTGTCATATTTTATCCCCGCCTCTTCACTCATCGTGTTAATCCGCTGCCGATTTGCCTGATGAGCAGCAATTAAATCATCACCCGATGGCATCGAGTTGGCGGTATCTCCGACGCCTTTAGCCTCAATATCCCCCCGATTTTTCGCATATTCCTGCTCCAATTGAGGTAACAAGCGCTCTTTCATAAAAGATTGAGCCAACGCTTCCCGTTCTTTAGCAATCTGCATATCACTGGTATTCCCCAATAACGCCTCGGCACGGTCTGGTGCTTTTTGACTCACATAGCTGGCAAACTCTTGGTCTAAGTTTCTGTCTATTTGCGCGCTGTTGTTTTGTGCAAAGCTGGCCATCTCACTGCTTTCCTGACTTTCAGCCTTGCTACGCGTATATTGTTCATATTGATTTTTCGCAATGGTTAATGTCGCCCCAAACTGGTCTGCTGCCGAGTTGGCTTGATTTTCGTGACGATTCGTTCCCTCGGATAACTTACTGCTATTTAATAGCTCCAGTCCTTGATTAAAGTCTCTCGAGGTTTGAGAGCCAGATTCACTGCGTGCATCTTGATTGCGTGCATTGCGATCTTGAATACTGCTTTGCTTACTGTCGGTATCTTTTGTACCGCCCTCAACATATCCCCCTCCCCCAAAGCCTGAAAAGGAGAAGCCGCCTTCAGCTTTAACGCCCATTGACTTGGAAACATCAAAGTTTTCACTCACTAATCGTGCCAAAGCTTCCTCCTTGCCAATATTATCTTGTTTCGCTAGCGTTTCTGTCGCATTCATCATCATTTTCACACCTTTAGACTGGGCGGCGGTAAGTCCTGAATCAGTCGAAGTTGAGGCCGTCGAGCTATTTCCTGCCTGTTTATTCAACTGTGTGAGCTGGTTCCACCCTGAATTGATTGCGCTTTGGAATGAATGCATCGACTGCGCGGCACGGGTTTCAGCATGTTTCGCACTTTGCTGTAGCGAACTCACCATTGCTTCACTGCCTTTTATGGATATCGGTAAACGTGACATTGCCCCACTGGTATCCATGATTTCTTGACCACCACTGGTCACCGTGTTTGTTGCACCGCTAGCGAGTTGTCGTGTCATTTGACCATCACGGAAACTCGAGTTGGTATCCCACTTATTGCCCGCTACATTGTCAGTCTGCATATTATTAAACGCCCAAGTTCCATCTGCAGCTTGCGATGAACTCGCCGAGGCAGAGCTGTTAATGGCCGTACCAAGATAGTTCCCCGCTTGTGCAACAGCGGGCCCTAACCCTTTCACTATCGCCATGGCAATAAAGGGAATAGACAACGTTAGCCAACCCGCAATTAGCCCAATATCACTGTGAATTTGCTGAATATGCGCCTGGTTCGCTAGGTTGAAATCCAATCCATTGGTTTGCCCACGCAAATAAAAACTCGTTGCATGATTGAGTATGGCGAACATCGGTGCCCAGGATTGCAGATAAATAATGGACATGATGTAGTTAAATAACATGCGCGTCGTCAGCGCATGAACGGTCATCAGCAAGATAAAAATGGGAAATAACGCCACAATTAACGAAAACAGAATGGTATACAACAACGGCGTAAAATTGGTCGCCACCGTTGTTGATGTGGCCCATGAAAGCCGCATTTTGTTATACGATGATGTGGAGGCTAAATTCACTAAACTGGCGGTATCGCCACTTTGTGCACTGTATCCAGCAATCCCTTGTTTAAGCGCATTCATGACCACGGAATTTCGCATTAACTGACTGGCAGTTTCACTACCTGAGTAGTAATAATTGTAACTGTCCCCAAGCATGGCGGTAAACAACACATTCGCATCAGGACGACCGCCAAAAATACGTTTAACCGTATACACCCACGTTTCTCCACCCGTTTCCGTATCGACACCAATCGCGGGCATTAGTACGCGTTTAGCCAAGTCTTCACATGTCCAAAACCCCGCAGGTTTAGCTTTTTTATTTCCCTCGGGAACCATGACTCCGCGTAAAGGACTCGGTTTCTGGAAAACTAGGAGGTAGGGGTCTCGGGTATTCATCAGTTCTTGAAAGGAATATTTGTGATTAATCAGAATATCCCCGATGACACAGTTTTTGGTGTACAAACTCATTAATTCAGCAATATCGCCATCCGTCGACATGATATCACTGAGATTCCCCACCAAATTTGCCCCAAATAACATGCCCGTTTTACTGTAACTCAATGAGTCTGGTGCATGAAAAATCAACTCATACAGCTCCGTTAAACTCGTACCAATCGAACTAATCATATGCGCAGGGGCAGCTAACCCAAGGGGGACATTATCGACTAAATAGACACCGAGAGGGTCAGTTCGGTCAATGATTTGCACAGAACGCTTAGGCCCAAGGAGCACACTGGAAACCAAGATAATGTAAGCGGCAAACTTGATAACCTCCTTCGGGTCATGCCCTCGCAGATACACCACAAAGAAGGAGGCAGCGGAAATCAGCAACGCAATGCGGAACATGGATTCCCACGATGAAGAACCCACAATCGCCGCGACGCCATTGAAGACCTGCATTAGGTATTCACCACCGCCTAAAACATACACCGTATCGATAGACGCCATCTTCATCACCCTCCCTGATTTGATTTTTGTTCTGGGGTAAACATATTGAAATGATAATTACGCTGGTAACGCTCTTGGAGTTGACTGGACGTCTGCTGACGCAAGTAGCTCATCTGCCGCTCCATTTCCATCAACACATTGGCTTTCACTTCAACCTGACGCTGTAAGTCTTCCAACTGGCGGCTGGCCTCAGCGACGTTTTTACGTAAAACATCCAACGGCTGTTCGGGAAAGTTACGGTTTCCTAAAGCAATTTTGGCTTGGTCAATCAGCTCGAGTAGGTATTGAAGTAAAATGTCATACGCAATGTAATCGGACAGCGCGGGCAAGATGGACACATTGATATTGAGCTGCATCGGGTCAACCAAATATTTCAAAATAGGCACCGACGTACTTTGAATAAATCCTTTCTCACCCAGGGTTAAGGCAATATCCTCTTTTAATTTACCTTGAATTTGCTGAATGATTTTTTTAACCAATGAATTCAAGCCATTGTCTTTACTGATGGTAATGGTTTTTTTCTTCAGTTGGAGACAGCCATTAACCGAAACGCACCCTTCGATACTGATAGTGCCACCGTACATCAATGCTTTAATTAACTCCTGACGGTTTACTTTGGGAACAGTCGTGGTCACGTCGCCATTGTCTTTGCCAAAAATTAACGTGCCCGTCAGATTCATAATCAGCTCTTTGAGCTCGTCATCGCCATCCAACATTTTGTTGCTGTTAAGCACTTCCCACATGAGATTTTTATTTTGGATGATTTGGTCTTTCATGTTTTTAGGGGCGCGATTAAACGCATCATTCATTTTCCCCCCGACAGTACAACCCTGGCGCGATGCCGCCCAGTCTGCGAACATATTGGTTTGCCCTGCAATATCTTGGCAGATTTTTAGCGACTGTACGGTATTCGTTGGCCATAAGCCGCCCACAATCCCTTGTGCCGCTTGGCAGGAAGAAATATTCATACTGTTAATACCGGAAATCATACCTTGTAAGAAATCTTTGGCAGATTTCAATTCAGGCACCGTGGTTTGCAACGCCAAGTCAAAGAAATAACCGGTGGAGTTTTGCATTAATTGTTTCACAAACTGCTGAAGCTGCTCACCATTGATGTAAGAGAATGACCCCAAATATGCATCAATCCCCCCACACCCTGCATTGATATTTGGCGGGGTAAATGAGGCAATTTGTAACTGTTTGACTTGATTGCGAATAAACAAGTTGCCGCCCGTGGCATAGCCTGCGGCTTGCCCTTCCCATGCTCGGGCTTCGGTCGCATTCCCTTCAAAACCAAGTTTATTGAAAAAGTTATTCATGTCGCCATTCACATTGGCAACTGCCGCTGTGTGACTGAATAACGCCGAGCACATGACAGCAATGAGTCCTTTACGCATTGTAGCCTCCGCATTGAATATCAACATGCCGACACAACACACAGGCAGGGTTTATCGCCTTATTCCAAGACAGAGTAAGGGTAATTAAATCATTCATTTTATGTAAACCTTATTGAGCGCCATCACCCGCAAGGTCATTGCGTGTCGGCATTAAAGAGTAAAGTGAGATTAAAAAGTGATAACGAACTAAACCGCTTTATTGGATTGGATAAATAAAACCAAACTCGGTGATGAGCATCTTCTCGATAACTGCAAAGTCATGATTGATAGAAGGCCGCCAATAGCGATAAACCCATCGATGATGTCCACAAAGTCTCAGTGAAAAACACAATTGATAGGCATCATTAAATCTTCCCTCAATCATCCATCCCCAGTTTAGTTTGGGTAACGGTGATTCCATATCCTCCCGCAATAATTGCTCAAGTCGCCCAGCATCTTCCGTTGTAGACATAAACGCGATATAGGGCTTCATATAGTCAACAGGACAACCATGCCCTTGACAGGAGGCATAGGTACTAAAGCCGCATTGATTGAATGTATTAACCAACGACTCAATCAGCGGGTCTATGATGTGATAATCACGTTTTTTCATTTAGCTAACATCAAGTTACTGTTAACGCGGTTCATCAAATCTTGCATATCAGTCAACCCTTGTAGGAGCGGATAAGTGCGTAGCGTATTCACTTCCACCAAGAAAACCGTGGGCGTGATGACTTGTAACCCTGCACCAAAAAAAGACTGCACGACGTCAGGCGGGGCGGGAATGGCATTCGGAAAAGCCATATCCCCTTTCCCATCGAGCGTATACGGGAATACACTTAATCCCGTTTGCGCAGATAACAACGCAAGTTGCGGGTCAAATTGATGACAATACGGGCAACTCGACTGCATAAAGAGGACTAACGTATAATCATTCAAATTCACCACTTTGCCATTGGGTAACGAATACGGTTTCACTGGCGGTTTTGCAGGAACAATCGTTTCAGGCTTGAAAGTTTCAGTGCTCATGTTGGACTGAGAGTTCGCCGCCGTTTTATGGGACTCTAGCGCGGCAATTTCATCCATCACACTTGCCTGAGCGACACTGAAACCGAGCAGCAAAACGAAAAAGAGTAACGCTCTCATGGGTGTTTCTCCTTATTTCCACCGCCCTGAAAGACTTGCCAGGCACGAACAGCTGCATACAAAAATCCAGCCACACCCACCGCAGCCCCCACGGCAAAGATAAAGACCGTACCCATATCTTGTACCCATTGAAGAGTTAACAGTAAATCGTCAGTGATACTGACTTTACGCACCTTCAGTAACACTTCAATCAAGCCCCAAAACACCACGGCCGCTATCATGAGCGCAATACCGACATACAATAACGCATTCTCAATTAATCGAGCTTTTAAGGTTCTTTCCATCATTTTATTCTCAATAGTTCGGAGTAAAATCGGTCGCAATATCTAAAAAGCGACGTTCTAGCGCATCTTGCGTCATAAAACCGTAGGCTAACGGCTGGTAAGATTCGTTTTTCGGGTCAACCAAGAACAGGGCAGGAAAATGCGTGATTTGCATTTTCGCCACTTGCCCGTTGTCTGGCTTAGTATTTGGCAATTGCTGACTACGTTGTCCATCCACCGATATCGGGATCAGCACGACCCCATGTTGCTCGGCAAACTGTGCCACCACACTGGCTAACTGGTTATCCAACGGCTCACCACCCCGATAAAAGAAGAACAATCCATACTGCGACGCTAACTGCGAAATGGCCTGTTTTTCTTTATTGCGTAATGTAGAAAGCTGCTGAGGCACCGTACTGTTATAAAAGGAATGCTCCAAGTTGTAATCGAGCGCAGGATGTAGCAGCAGGGCTTTTTGCACAGAGCGTTCAAACTTGCCAGATTGATTGAGCCAATACCGCTGAAGTGCCACGAATTTCGCGGCATTCTCAGGGGTTGGCTGCATAATCGCAGTGTCTAACGCTTCTGCGGTTAGCTTTTGCATGACCTTTTTTTGTAAGGTCGGTGATAACGTCGAAAGTGGGATTTGCTCTGGCTCTGGCGGCGCTTCCTCGTCTTCTGGTTGCGGTTCGTTATACCAGTGCCAACCGACGATAGGTTCATCCACATAGGTTCGCGTTTCAGTTTGTTCGCTATGGTTGGCCAATACGCTTCCTGATATCACCAAGCTGACAAGCGATATTAATACAATCCGTTTCATCCTTGCCCTCCCTGACCTTGTAGGCCATTGGCGATTTGATTTTTTACGCGGTCAATCAGTTCTTGGTCAGCCGGAATATCGGAGCCCGACTCCAAATCGGAATAGAAATCCGCAAAGTTCAATCGGTCAAAGTTGATGGACTGCAACTCATCGACGGTGATACCGCGACAGTCACTGTTTTTGGCGCTGCCAAACCCAATCCGTAACTGCCCACCACGCCCTTGCTCTTGCACAATTTTGGCGAGCTTACTGTCAAACACGCAGTAGGCTTCTTTCTTCTGAAGACACACCCCGAGGACTTTTTTGGAACAATAGGAACCGACATAAATGGTGAGATTGCGACTTTTGGCTTTGCCCAAGGCCTTTTCTTCACTGTCACAATGCGCTAAGCCAACATCGTTACCCCAGCCACCACTTTTGCAACAATTACTGAAACCCATTGCCGCTTTACGACAGGTGGTGCGCTTACCCGTAAACGCCTTCACATTGACATCATTAAGCTCTGCCACATCTTCCCCTGCGGCGGCTACTGCGGCTAACGCCGATACCGCTTTTTGGAAACTGTTCGCCTTGTCATTCTTAATTTGGTCACACTCTCCACTGGCACAAATCAGCTCTGTCCCGCAAAGCTGGGCGGTGCCACTTAAGCCCTTCTGGCATGAAAAGGTCGCCTGCTCACGAAGACAAGAACCGCTTACGGTCTCCTGACATACTGTGCCAACTAACGTACAAGCTTTGTTATTCATGTACTCTTGGCAACTACCATTGTCTGCACTTTGTGAGACATAGGTGTCTTTATATGCCCAACAATCGCTGTACAAAGTGAAACTTTTCCCCCCATACGTGACGGTCTTCGGCCCGCCTTTTTCCGTACACTGCGTTGCTATCTTCACCTCTTCCGATTTATCAAACGGACACTCTTCCGTCCAAATAATTTCGGGATTGGCTTCCACATCGTCGTATTCATACGTGAAGGTGACATTGACGTTAAAACCCCCTCTATAATTGTTGCCGTAGTATTTTGAAGTTTTGGTCAGTAAGAACTTTTGCCCTAACGCCACCTCCTGGTTCACCGCAAATGACGTGTGGATCTTTCCGACCCCATCATGGGTATAGTAATTACAGTGGTCATTCTCCCCGCCCGAACATGAACTGCTCGCACGGGGGTATTTCACGACAGTCACAGGAAAGGTTTTCCCGAAAAACTGCATCTTTTCATCAACGGAGTTCATACACGTTCTTGCACTCTCCCGTTCGCCACAATCACTGTTATACGGGATAAGCACCGCGTCAGAATCCAATGACACTGAAATGAGCTTGCCCGCCTCAGGGGATAAAAATTCATGTCGGTACGCCATCGGGCGCACACGGCTATTCAGCTCTAACCTCACCGTTTTCGTCACCTTGCGGGTCTTTTTCACGATTTTAGCATTGAGTTCAATCCGTGCGGTTCGCGTACAGGCCAACTCCACGGCGGGTGTTCGGTCACATTGGTGACTGGTAAACTCCGTTTTATCGAGTACCACTTCTTGGCAGAGCCCCGTATCCCCGCCAGTGATATCCTCGGCTTTATCCCGCATATCCAGCCCCCCTTTAATAAAGGGCGCATCCAAATCCAGCTTATCTTCTGGCTTATTTTTGAGCACATCCATGGTCAGTTGCCCCGCCTCATTACTGTGTAAAGCTTTGCTCCCCGCCTGCTCTAACCCACCACTTCCGCCCGACGTTACCCCACCGTAATAGCCGCTCTCTGACGGGTTCGCGGTATAGTTCGGAATGATATTGGCGGGATTGGTGTTTTTTATCGTGTCCGTGCCCGTGTTTTTCAGGCTATTCGCAAATTCCGACCCCGCTTTATAATCATTGGCCGCAAAGCACAGTGACAGAACGCCAACCCCGCATAACGCAATCAATAACCGTTTCATTATCGTGCCCTCGATACTAGCCAATCTCGAGCGACCTCATGACAATCGCCACTGCTGGCAATCCGTTCAATGGCCGATATCAAACGGATATTGCCGTACATCACATCAAAGCCTTGTTCACAGCGAACGACCAGTGCAGGCACTTGTGTAATGCCGTATTGGGCAAAGGTTTTTGGGTCAATTTGCACGCCCCCTTCACCCGTGTCTTTCGTCAGTTCAAACACCGCCGAGGCCGTTTTACGAAAGTCATTGTCAATCAAGCCATTAATCAAGGTGGGGATACCAAGCTGCGTGGCTTCAGGCACCATCTGTTTGAGCCCCGCTTCGGGAATAGAAAACGACACAAAGTAGACAAAGGGACTTTCCTGCTCAGTTTGTTCTTTAGCCGCATCAGCGGCTTGTTGCTGCGCTTGCTGCTGTTTGGCCAATAAATTATCTATCCAGGCTTTATCCTTAGCGGAAATTTCAGGCGGTTTAAATCCCTCTGGCGGCAAGGACTGTTCGAGCAAGGCCGCGCTTTGGTCACGCAGCTGCTCTAAAAACTGTTGGTCATCCGTTAAGGCATAACCCGTCGGCACAAGCACCAGACTTGCGAACAAAAATAAAAGGAATTTCATGAAAGTACCTCGTGTTAGAGGAAAACGCAGTTACGTTTACGCCAGATGAGATAACCGAAGTTTTTACGGCTGTTGGGTGAAGCATGCCCCGTTTGCCAGCGCATCACCGAGCGACCAAAGGGATGACATTGCCCTGTATCAGGGTACATGTTCACCATTTGATAGCGATAACGGTCTTTCGGGATAATCGGGGACGGATAGGTGTAACACACCTCCTGATTCTTCCCGACGCTGTTCATCACCAAACCTTGCCGATGCAACTTAAATGCCATGCGCTCGGAAAGCAGAACCGATGAGGCCTGCGGGCTAAATTCATTGCTAGTATAACCTGTAAACGGATACATGCTGCCTTGAGAACCCGCACACCAAAAGAGCGCATTTAAGGGCTTGCTGCCAATACTGGCAATCGCATCGGCGGCACACGCCCCTTGAGCAATGGGATTGGCAAACACAAACGCTTCAGGGGCAATAATCGACGACAACGAACTGTCGTTCCATAAAGGGTCTAGCTCGGACAAATAAGCAATATCCATATCCCCCCGCTCTAAACAACCTGCCGACGTGATGATATTGAGCCAATAGGTCAGTGGGTATTTGTACCAATGCACATGGTAGAACGCCCCTTGGGTTTCGGGGTCATTTTGCGTGCCTTTGCCCGCGCCCATTTTACCCACATTGATGTTAAAGCCCCCTAAATTCACCATGCAATACGGTGAACGGGTCACATCCGTCAGGGCAAATGGCTCCCAATAGCCAATGGCAAGGCCAATACGGTATAAAATCCCCATCGGGCAAATCTGAATAGGACTGGACGGGTTTTCCGTATCCGGTGCCACACCTGGAAATACAGGCACATTACCAATGGTCATCGGGAACAAACAATCCCAGCAAATATCGGTGATCGGGTTAACGAAATTGCCCTCACACAGCGCATCGGCTTTCGTGGGGGTTGACAGAAAAACACTGCCGAGTAAACACACACTGACCAGCCATTTTTTCATTAACGCCCCTCCTGCATTGCCGCCGACGCGATTTTGAGTTTTTCGCCCTCTTGTGTCACCACCGCGGGGATATACTGAAGCCCGAGTTGACGACTCAAACTGCCTCCTTGGTCAAAGAACACACGGGTATTCAGCGCCTGCGAGGCCTCCTTGATATTGCCGTTGGTTAATATGACTTTGTAGCGCAAGGTGGCGGGTTGCTGGGCATTCATCCACGCGATTTGGCGCGGATCATCCGCATCTAAAAAATACAGGGTTTGCCCAAGCGCCACGTGACTCAGCGGGTTAATTTTGTCGCCTTGACGAGCAAACACCACGCCATTGTGATCGGCATAATCGCCTTGAACCGTAAACGTCGGGTCGTACCACAGCGTGTGTGCTTCCGTATCGGTACTGAGCCACTCCACAGGCGGTGGACGCAGGGTATTTTCAATCACGCGGTCTTTAAAATCCTGCTGCATCAGCGCGATTTCCCCCGTGCCCTCCATCTGCTTTAACCGCCCCTGGATAAAGTCCAACATGCTTTGCTCTTGAACGGGGTAGACATCCCCCCAGACCCCGAGATCTTTGGCGGTAACAAGACAAGGTAAACAAAACAACATTGCCAATGTAGACTGTCGCATTCGCTTCATCTGCCCTCCTTTATTGCGCCATTTTGTCGGCGATTGCGGCTTGAATATCGACCGTGATATCTTCCGCCCCCATCACCACCGCAGGGGTGACTAAAATCAGGGCCTGATGTTCATGTTGGTACTCCGATAAGCTATCACTGAGCGCCACTTGAAAACGGTGAGTGGCATCGGCGATTTGTTGCTCACTGAGCGGAGTTTCCGCATTAAACTGCATGGCCATTTGTTGCTGATATTGGTTGACCGTGCCCGTCATGTCGAAAGTGACGGTTACGGGGGCAAGCCAACGCACCACAAACACCGAAATGCTAAAACTTAGCACCACGGCAATGACCATAAAAAAGCTCATGGCTTTTAAGCATTCTTTGCGACGACGGCTCATGCCCCGTGCGGGCGTTTTTTGCACTTTGTCGACTAATGTCGTGTTTGGGTCTGCCATTGGGATAAGGCCTCCATTTCTCTTGGGAATTTTTGTTGGGCTAACGCCAATAACGTGGCTTGCTGGGAAAGTCCCTGTGCCGCGGCATTTTCACGGAACTGGTAGTCTTTCCCATCGGTGGAAAACAAGGTGCGACTGATGGGGTCAATCAACAAGCGGTGATAAGACACTTGTCCCGCCACCCGTAACATAAAGGAACTGAAGTGCGCCTCTTTTGCTGACGGGAATCCTTCCACAACGGTACGTTCCAACACGTTGAACTGGTCGGGATTTTTCTGGTTATATTTACGGAACGACTCCAAATTTTGCCGCAAGATAATTTTGTACGACGAGTTACTCCATGCAGCTTTCGCAGCCACACTCGCATCCTCACCATCGAAATCCTCAATTCCCTGTGAAATCGTAATGTAGGCACCGCGGTACTTACGGGCAGTACGATAGCCCCCTTCAATAAAGTTACCGACAAAACTATTTTCACTGTCGAGCAGTTTCCAACCTTCATCGATGATGGCGGCTTTTTTGATGTCTCGCGGGGATAAGTACATGCGCTGTTCAATAAAGATCATCATGGAAAACATGACGGCGGCTAACAAGTCAGGCTTATTTTGCAGACCGCCCATTTCCAGTACGGTAAACCGCACATTGTCATTAAGGGCAGGATTAGGGCTATTGAAATACTCCCCGTACAATCCTTTGGTGGTGTATTTTTGTAATGAAACAACAATCTCGTGCATCTTATTGCGCACAGAGTCAGCGTCTTCAAAAACACCCTGCTCTAATTGCCACGTTAAGTATTCTGAAATGTCATCGATAAGCACCGCATTACCCTGACGTTTACTCGGCGCCGCCCCCTCCCAAACATCTTGAACCGCGTTCAATAAGATTGACTTAGAGGTGTCATCCATATCCCCTGACGGATTAGCAAGCACCAATAGCAAGTCGCGAATACTTTCGGCCGCTTCTTTAATATTGGCCACCCCCGCAAACGGGTTAAATTTAAGGTCGCGCGCATCAACGTAAACGCCCCCAACACTCTCACATAGCCCTTTGTAGGATTCACCCATATCCAAGACATAGGCCCAACCACCACTATCAAGAATTTGGCGAATAATGGCTTGCACTAAGAAGGACTTACCCCCCCCCGAGGTGCCACACACCCCCATATTGTAGTTATCGTTCCCCAAACCCGAATCATCATCAAAGATATCGAGATAAGATAACTGGTTACGATATGAGGAAATAGGTAATCCACTGCGACAAATGCGGTTATCAGCGACCACGGGCAACAAGTTGGCCACGTTAAAAGACTCTGCCCGCAGTGTGCCACTTGAGCGTTTCATGTCGCCCCACAAGCCCTCTTGCATCACAAACGGAAATAACGCCATGTAATTGCGCAGCTGCATAAAACTGGGGGGCATAAGCGTTAACCCGTTGCTGTTGAACGTGTTCATCAGTGCCATTTCAGCATTCAGGGCTTTGTCGTCGTCATCTTCACAAAATAACGTAATGCCATAACTGTATCGTGCTAGCGCCGATTGCCCTTTACTCAACCGTTCGCGTAAATCCGTCCACTCTTTGGCCTGTTGTTTCACACCTGGCACCCAACTGGAGAACTTCGATTCTGCACGCTTATTAAACGTGGCTGATTTGGTCATCGATTCGTTTTGGGTTCGCACTAAATCTTCGACTTCCAGCGTCAAGGTAATGGCAAACGGGCATGACACGGAAGCCGCAGGATCAAGCAAATTGCTGAGATTATCGCCTCCTTGCCATAGCGCAAACCGCTGCGGGTTTTTGGCAAGGCTATAATTGAGTATCCGTGTACGCGATTTTTTCCCTTTTTCATCCATTAAACTCTGGTGCATGGCTTCGGGTTTCAGCTCCATGACGAACGAACGGTCAACACACTGCGCGTTAAGTTCTTCATAAGGCTCGATTTCGTCGGATGGCTCCGCAATATTGTGATGACGAAAATTCACCATTTCCCGCACCAACTTGATTAAGCCTTTATCATCCAATCGCTCCGAGCCGATACTGGCGCCGAGGAGGGATTGCTGCACCACACTCAAGGTTTGATTCAAATTTTGCAGCGTCAACGCATCCGCCCGTTTAACGGGTTCGGCATAGATGACAAACAGGCGATAGTTCCGCAGTGTTAATGGCAAGCCTTGTTTGTTGGCTAAGCCATTCATCGCTCCATTTTCATAATAAGCACGAGTAATGGCATTGAATTTTGACGCCAACTCCCCGTCCCAGCTAAAGTCCCTAAGACCGTAATCCAACATGCCGCTGATACATTTACTGCCAAGCAGCAAAAAGGTGAGAGGAGTTTTGCGCGGCAATTTATTTCTCAAAAAATAATCCAGTGCATCGACAATTTTATCGTTCGCACCAATCAAGGGGGCACATTCCAACACGAAGCCCGCCGTCTCTTTGTTAATAAAAAGCCCCGAGTCGGCGTCATAATAGCGGTACGGTAAGACACTGCTAAAAGACGGATAGTCCATCTCTTCCAGCGCTTCATGGGCTTTTCGTGCCCCGTCAGGTTGTTTCCAGTTAGAGAGTAATCCTTTGAATAAACTCTCCATAAACGGGGATTCGCCCGCATCTTTTGCATGGGGATTGCCGAGTTGCTTCAATTTTTGCAAGAAGCCGCGTTTTTGGGTCATTGTAACTGCTCCTTCCACTGGCCCTCTTTCACGACAAAGGAGACAACAGCCGGTTGATAAAAGTTTTGCTCTTCATCAATCCACGGGGCTATCCACAACCGCGCGGTACTTGCGGGTAATCGCACCGGTGGCACCATCCCAATATCGGCCCAACCCGACCACGTTTGGGTTGGCTGTGAAATTGGTGGCAGTGAATTGGCGGGGATCGACTTTTTTATGGGGGTCGGTGACGACTCAAATGCCCCTAATGCCGTCACGGTCTGTGAGGTCGCGCCGTGACTCGGTTCCACGGTACGCACTGAGCGCGATGTGGAAGCGGTTGTGACGACAGGAACCGTCGGGGTTGCCAACGGTGCTAACCGCGGCAACTCGGCTCGCTTTTGGGATGTGCCCTCCCCATTAGTAGGATGGTTCCAAGACACATTTTGCTGCGCCGCTTTTTGGTTGGCTTCTTCCATGGTCATGCAACTGTCTTGTGCGGTCGCATTACAATCAAAGGAATCTTTCATGCCCGCCGTACAACCCGCGAGCAGAGTTAATGCACCTAGAATTAGGAGTTTTTTCATAATTGAGCCTTATTGAATACAGAGTTGATAAAAAGAGGAGGTGCGACGAAGAATGTCGAATAAAACAATGTTATCTAACTGTGCTTAATGGCGAGTCCTATAGAAAAGAAAAGCACATAAACAAAAATACATTTGACGATAAATAGGACCATTTTCTTGCGTGAAGGAAATCCGGCTTTTCCTGAGATATAGTCTGCCTTTGAGTATTGCCCGATACAGACAAAAACAACCATTGTACTAGCGGCACATAACAAGGGAATGTAATTGAGATACAAAGGTAAAGGTGAGGAGATAAAAAAATTGCTCCCCCAAACACCCATACTCACTATCGCAATGAGCACATTGATAATTTCAAGTGTACTCATCACTTTAAATTGAAACAGCCGTTCTTCAGGGCTGGTCATAACCCCTCCAATGAAACAAAGTTAAGTAGCTGGTAATAATGTAATTTGTGAGATAAATAAGTTTCCAACGATTGTGCAGAATTGAATTTAAGCTGGGGATCATGTTATGTTTCTGTTGTATACCACACGCGAATACCTTGAAATGATCGCCCCATCCTCATGATAGAACTGGATGACTTATCTTCTTCTGTTTCGATATTGATGATTTTAATATTCAGTGCCTTATTCTCTGCAAGCCATAAATTAAGGGCTTCACACGCCAATTGCTTACTAAAATAATCATCAGGTTTCATCGAGAGAGTGAAGGTATTAAAATCTTTAAATTTAACAAGTTGCTCCACTGTATTGTCCTCTAAAGAGCGATATATCATGTTATTACTATCAAAGGTAAAACCTAGCTTTGTGTAAAAGCTTAAAACTGATTCATCGTCAACTTTTCCTTTAAAACAGATAACCTCACTGTCTATAAACTGGTTAATAAGCCGTTCTATTAATATGCTACCAATCCCTTTTCGCCTAAATAGAGGATGAATAACAATATTGTGAAGATATAATTCGTTTCCCTGAATAGACACAATTGCATTCCCTAACTCAACCTCTTTATAAATGGCTAGACATCGTCCGGTATCACCCTCTTGAACATAGGAAGTGCGATAATCTCGAAGTATTCGCCTTTTATTCAACAACAACTTAAGTTTAATAACTAACTTATCGAATAAATTAAGTTTATTTATCAACCACATGAATAAAACCTATTTAAAGTCATTAAATTATTCAAGATGACGCAGAGGATGCTTATCAATATTGTCCTTGATTTCTTTTAAAAACAGCTCGAAGGTATGTTCCCAATCATTCGCACGGATTGGCGAGATAGTTTGTAATAAAGTTAAATAACGATAAAGGTAATTTTGAACCAGACTGTATATTTCAATCGCATAATTTTTTTCGCACTCAACAGATGGCGAAAAATAGCGAAATTCATTAATTAACTTAATTGCGGGATAGTTTCCAGCGTAGTAATACGTTTGCTCAACAAATTTCTGATAGGCCTTATTTTATTGCTTTAATAGCTCAATCTCTCGGTTAAGCCGTTCAATTTTTAATGCTTGCTGCGCTTGTTTATTACGATTAAAAAGTTGCATATTCATTCCTTTACTTAAATAAAATCTAATAATATTTTTTTATCCGTTTAATTAACATTTGATACTGTGCGACCTCTATTTTTAAGGTTTCTTCTACCATTTGCTCCAAAGGTCATTCGAAATAGGATTGTTTAAATTTTCCTTAATTTGTGAAAGCAACTCTTCAACCGTCAGTTCCAATTCAATTGATTTGTCATTGGTGAATTTAATAAACGCGTTTTCTTTGTACCCTCCCGCACTAACCCTTATTTTAACGGGTTCGACGAGCCGGATAAGCGAGGTTTGAATAAGAAAGGTTTTATCTTCTCGGTCTTGGATTTTCACTAGATGATTTGGGTTACAAGGTTGAATTGACGTTATATTTTGGTCGACACTGTTATGATTAAACATAAGGGTTATCACTTTATATTGTTCATTTAAACATGAGAGGTAAATACGAACCCGAAGGCTGAAATGAATTTAATCCTTCTCTTCGCATTGTTCGGGTATTTCCCTGATTTCAGGGGTATTCCAAATTGCATAGGCAACATCATTTTCAACGACTACAAGGCCTTGATGAGCACAGCCTGAGCAGGTGATTTTATCTTTTTCAAATAGTAAATCTTCTGAGCCAAACTCGGTTTCGACAATACTGTTCTCACTGCCACATACCACGCAGCGCCCTAGCCAGTTAATCTTTAATTTGCGTTTCATAATAATTTTAATTATTAGCTAAAGATTCTTTCAGTTTGATGAATTCTAAATAACCGTATGCACTCATTTCTACACGTCCGTTTTCACACGATAATTTATACTTATCATTATCCACTTCAACCCGATATTCTGGACAGGTTTTCAAAAAGGCTTTTCCTTCATCCATGCTGTTTACATTAGCAACGTAACCAATTAGTAGCGCCACACCAAAACCAACAATTAAACCAAATATAAAGTTACTCATAAACACCTCAAATTAGATTTATTTTTCACTTATACTCTCTTGGTAGACCTTAATCGCATAATCGTAATCTTCTTTAGAGACTTCAATTTGTATTTTTTCATCACCCAAGTAATAAATAACTTTCCCATCTCGTTCTATTGATTTGAAAATTTCAAGTTTTGAATATCGCTCACCATTTGGAATGTATTTTTCACGTACATCGCGATTTGCCGAGTAAACAAGCCAACCAAAAAGAAGAACCAAAAAAATCACCATATAAAAGAAAAGCCAAATATAGTTTATCTCCATAATCACATTACCTTTATTAAACTTTAAAAAATTATTAATCTCATTTTTTACTTATCAATATTATTTTTGATTTTTGCTATTAGTGCGATGAGTTTCGCTTTTTCTGCATAAGCCCAATATCCCGTCTCGGGGTCAAAGACCACAAAATCAGCCTCAACAAAGCGTAATCGATAATAGATGGCTTTTTTCAATTCATACTCACGCTTCAACCTGGCATTTTCTTCCCAGATTTCTTTATCTCTTATCCCTGAAAAGTAGATACCATGTACCACAGTACAAACAGTACCAAGAACAAGGAATACAATAGCAATAATTGTCTTGTTAGTATCATCTTGTACTATTGGCATAGCGAAACTAAATAGCAGAATAAAAAGCAGGGGACTTACCAGTAAATTATAGTTAGCAGGTTTTCGTTCCGGTTCTTTTTCCAAAACATCAAAAATTTTCGCTAACTGAGACCGTGATATTGATTGTCCCGCTGCACCACCAACGACTAAGCCACCGCTTCCGACGCCTACACCCGCCCCATTCCAATCATTACTTTGCGTTCCTTTAGCCACTAAGCTGGCGATTGAAATGCCATCCGTCGGCAAATACTGTCTATTCATAAAATTAACCTTACTTTTTAATTGAGTTATTTTGACGATTAGGCTCAGTAAACTGATAAGATTTTTCTTTTATCTGATATTCTTCATAGGATTGGCTTTCTATAGCTAACCAATCCTCAAAGTATTGGGGGAATGAACGGGGCTCTGCCTTTGTCAACCTGATTAATTCTTCATATACGTCAATATTGTTAGGCGAATACTCAGTAAGAAGCTTGTCTAAAAATGCCCATTTATAATGAATTTTATTTTCTATTTTAAATAGAACACTAATGATAACTGTAAGTACAATGGGTAAAATCAAATTTAACGCAAACGCAATTTGATTATGGCCAGTTAAAAAATAAGCATTAAAATATTTAACAACAAAATAGAACAATACAACTAAAAAGATATAAATAAAAAATAAACTTCCCGCTTGTTTTTTGTTGAAAATATCTTCAGGGATATTGCTTACATGCAAAATTCTCTTGAATAACTTCTTATTTCCCATCTTGACTATCCTTATAATTCTTTATTGCTTTTTCATAATAATCTTTATTGACCTCAATTTGATTCACGTCATCACCTAAAATGTAAAAAATATAACTATCTTTCTCCACCGTTTTAATAATTGGCAATTCAGAGTAACGTTCTCCATCATTAATTGATTTTTCATAATTGGATTTATGTTTTAAAAAAACACACCCCGCTATGAAAGCAATAAAAATCAGGATAGGGATCACTGGGAGCATCCACGAGGTATTGACTTTCATTTTAATATTCCTTATTTAAATTGGTGGTTTTATTTCGATTCAATAATCAAAATTTCTTGATAGAATTTTACTGCCTCGCGATATTATTTAATTTCAACATCAGTTTCTAGAATAGGGTATTCCATTGTGTTTTGAGTGTGTTAACCAAACACGATGACATAAATAATAAAAATAAACATAAGAATAAAAAGTGGCATACCGTCCATACCGTTCTCTTTTAATTTACTGAGTCTATTTCTCTTCAATCAATAAGCTGTCTTGATACGCCTTGACAGCTTCGCGATAGGATTTGATATCAACATACTCAATTAAAGGGCCACATTGAAGCTTATGCGTATGTGGATAGACCAAATTAATTTCAACGTTAGTTTCTAGAATGTAGCATTCAGTTGTGTAATATCGACCTTGTTCAATTTGCTTGGGAGCTCCATTTTTCATTAGCGAGTAAGCTTCGCTTCCCAAAATAATGAATAGTATCAGGAAGGAAAAGCCAAAAAACAAACCGAGAAGTGGCTCTTCTGATATTATCTTACCAACAACACACACCCCTAAAAGAACCAAGCACAAAAATAAAACCACAAATCCCATTTTAATCACCGACTATGTTGATAGGCTTGAATGGCTTCTTGATATTCATCGACCGTGACACTTTCAGTCTCATCACCATACACAACGATGGTCAATGTTGTTAAAAATAAAACAACAAAAATAAATGTCATCCACACAGCCTTACCATACTTTTTATCATTCAGGGCTATAAAGATACATATGGCAAAAACCACATCTAAAACAGAAAGTAGAATAATAATTTCTATTGGCATATCCCTCTCTCACCCAGCTAATTAATGGTTTCAAAATTCTTGTTATCAACAACCCGAGGAACTTCTTTGTTGAGGATGTTAAGGAGTAACACCGAACGCGCCTCCCCGTTAGGTTCACTGTAAATCGCCCGCACACCTTGGAAGATACCGTCATAAATGACCACTTCATCCCCTTTTTGCGGTAACTGCTCACTCACCTCTTTCATAAAGTTCGGCACCATCAGTGACGCAATGATTTCATCGGGCACCACCACAGGCAGTTTGCCATAGCGCACAAAGTAGCTCACACCCCGTGTTGAGTTAATGGTCGAAAAATGGATAACTTCATAATCGAATTTCACAAACAAGTAGTTTGGAAATAGAGGTTCCATCACTTTGCGTCTCCGGTTTCGCACCATTTTCTCCGCCTCATAACGCGGGGAAAAACTGTTCACACCTTGACGTTCAAGATGTTCAATCGCTCGTAAATCTTGCCCTGTTTTGCAATACAATAAATACCATTTATCCATCTGTTCATTCACTTCTGTTGAGAGTCGTTATTTAAGATTTGAGTCACCCAGGCACTCAAACCGGTATAGATAGCGAGAAAAAGCAATCCATCCCAGCTGATGTCGGTACACACCAATATCACCGCAGGTGAACTGATGAGACCCATAAGAAGGATCGCTTTTAATCGCGTTTTTGTATTAGTTTTAGTGGGTAGAGTTAACATAAATGCTCCTTAGGATTGCCCTGGTGTTGGCGATAAGGAGGCGTAAAAGACGTTATTGTTGTGTTGGGTATTGCGGGTAATTTGTGGATGGAACCGCATCCCCGAGTGAAATTTCTTGCAACGCTTGTTTCGTCACCGTAATGCCTTGATTAAGAGTTTGCTGCACAGGCTCGGCAACGGCATCCTTACTTTTCTTTTTGCGCATCTGTTCAATAAATTCCAATTGGAAACCTTCTTGGAAAACGACAGTAATCTCAATTCCAGCGCCAATTGGGATCACTGGGTGGTATTGTTCCGCGCGTTTAATGAAGTATTCCGACAACATTTTGCCCGATTGCTGAACACCGCCACCGACCCCACCGCGCATCACATCCGCCATTGAAGTGGTACTGCTGGCGCCAATACCGACGGTTTCGCTCCCCACTTTGGAAAAGCCCGACCCGACCGCTTCGATAAACCCACCGCCAAAGGCATAACCGACTAACTCACCATTTCGTATGACCGGTTCTCCCTTAATCCCATTTTTCCCCATGAAGGAAACATGCCCCTTAAACGGCATATCAATCGTATGGCCAAACAACTTACAAGACAGACGGTCAGTACGCACAAGCCCGCGTTCACTGGAAATATCGCCATACACGCCCGCCGTCACCGCACACCCACTTAAGTCATACTCCTCATTGTTCGGCATAATCAGTTTACCCGTTAAGCGAAACTGCATCGGTGATGGATTACTGTTCCCCGTGACAGAAGCATTGGCATCCGCACCCTCAATCACCATCGCTTTGGCAAAACTCCCTGACGGGATATAAGGTAAAGCGGGTAAGCTGTTATCCACCTTATCCTCTTCATATTCGATAGTCATCGAATGTAAGCCTTGCTTTAGTACTGGGTTCACATTGATTTGAGATTGCCCAACAGGGTATTGCCCGCCTTGATAAAATGCCGTTGGCGGCGGGATAATCGGCTGACTGGCTTGACCATTCGGTGTCGGTATCGTGCCAACTGGCAGCGTTTGAGATTGAGGTAAGGTATTGTCGCCATGGATCAACCCATTACTCACCTCATTCAGCTGGTCTTGCAACGTCGTTAAGTCTTTATCTTGTTGCTCAATTTTGTCTCGGTAGGCTTTGTTTTCCTGCTCTAAACGTTCGATTCGGGCGTTCACACTTTTCATCTGCTTGTCCACTTGTGATGCGGTGGATTGCAAATCCGCCATCGCCGCTTGCCCGACTTTACGGTCAAAGGTGGAAGAGACAACTCCCGTCATGTTCGGGACAGGCTTTTGCACCGTTTGTTTGGTTTTGGGTTTTGATGGTTTGCTGAACCACCATGCAACCCCACCAATGGCACTGGCTCCTAACGCCACCATCAAAAAAACCACGAGTTGTTTACGGCGCGTTTTCACATTTAAATTAGCCATGCGTCACCTCATTACTCACCGTTAACCACACGGTTGCGGTCGCACCGGGTAACACCTGTTCACTATACGGCGAAATCAATACTGCCCTTACCCCCTGCGCATTAAACAATCGCTCAGTGATCGGTTTAGCGTTGGCCGTGGTATTACGCACCGCCAGTTTGTATACCCGAACTTCGCCGCCATTCCACATTTCATCCGCAGACACCACATACCCCGACGGTAATGACAAGGTTGGCGTAACGGTGACAGGTGCTTTAGCAAAACCTTGCGGTATCTCACCGTTCAATAATGCTTTATGCAGTCCAATCAGCATTTGGGGATAAGGCAGAGAACGCTCCCATTGCTTGGCGGCTGGTCGCTTCGCAGGGACTGACGACACCAACTGCAATACGCGCCCATCCCGTTTTTGCGGAACCGCCACCACTGATACAGTCAAACCGCCTGCGGTACGGACATAAAAGGTAAACGGTTTGGTTTGTGTGGTCATCAACACCACCCCACCACTGAGGTGCCCCGTTGCCCCTTTTTGGTTTCCATTGATAAACATGCCTTGAGCACTATCAATCGCGACAATTCGGTCGCCTGGCACCACCAACATATTCGGTTCACTGTTACTAAAGGCAACACGCACTTGTGAATCGGGCGAGACTGGAATTTGCACTGGTAAAGATGCAGTGGGCTCAGCTAAACTCAAGGCAGAGAAGAGGCCCAAACTCAGGGCCAATAACGCCAGTTGACTTAATTTACTTTTTCTTCTTTTCATCGACTTGTACCTCAAAGCCCCCTATTGTCGTGAGCCCATTTGCATACTTCAGGGTTAATCGTAATGTCACCCGTTCAGGTAGCGATTTACGGTTGCCAATCCACGTTTGGATATCACCGTGAATATCGACAATGCCAGAATTGGGATACACATCCATTCCAGACAAATAAAAAGCACTGGTAACATTGTTCTCAATAATTTGCTTCGCTTCTTCCGCCAAGAGCTCTTGCATCTGTGGGCGCTGGCCATTATCAAAAAATCGTAATAACGCTTTGTGATTAGCTGTGACCGATTCAGGCGACACGTTATAACGCAGGAAAATCAGCGATTGTGCAGTTTGTTCCAGATAGTTGGCGTCAGCATGTGAGCGACTTAAGGTAAACGGGGTTTCAAAGAATTGCGGGATATAGGTCATTTCACGGCTATCAATTAAAGTGGCAATATTCGACCAAGCCAGAATATTCCCCGTAATACTCCCTCCTAATAAACAAACTAATATGATGAAAACGAGTGATGTGAATTTGTGGGCAGATTTGGCTGCGCTCAGTTTCACCGTGACCTCCTGTTATTTTAACCAGAGCCTTAACGCGGAGTCGGGAAGTCGTTTGTACATTCCCTGAAAACAGAAGGAAGGCAAATACCAGTAACATGCATTAATCAGCCAATCTGTTCCCCTCCCTTTTTTGAAATACCTCAGTGCAAACCAGAGCAAAGCGCCAACGACAACCCCTGCAATATATTGCTTGTCCATGACTCCCCAGCATAATGGGAGAGCAATGGCACAGGTTTCATCGAGCGGTAAGCCGATTGGACGGCTTTGCTCCGTCAGCGTCTGAGGAAAGATGAATCGCTTAGCGCGCTCTTCTTCCATTACGCTGTTCCTTCAATACCAATAACTTATCTTATGGTGTCACGCCAGGTGCACGGGCACGGATAATGGCAAAGATAATACCGGTGATCACAAAGAACACTGGTATTAACACGAATGTCGCTGGGTTGTGATTACGCAGATACATTAAGAAGACCAACACCACTTCCGCTAACATGAAGTAATAAATCAGGGTTGAATCTTCCCCGAAGCTCGCTTCGGCATCTTCACGGCCAGCGGCCATTAAGTCATCCGCAGCCATCGCCCCTTTAGAGACTAAAAATGCCATCATCGGTAAACCAATTAAACGAAATAAGATTTTCCCAAGTTTAAAGTTCACTGCATCAATAGCACGTTTAAATAATCCCTTCTTACGGGCTGGCGTATTTTCGATAGTAAGTTGTGACATAGCTATTTCCTTGTTAATAGATATTTCATTATTTTCAAAATAAACTCTTAAAGAGTATTTAATGACAATTGAGCCTTTAGCTCGCTTTATTCCCGACTTAATTAATGAATTAATAACACTTAATATAAGTAAGAAACAAAGCGTGATAAAAGTATTCTAAATTGAATGCGCTACCGCCCCAGCCCGACAAATCCATTTTTAAATGGCAAAGTCTACCCGCTGTCTTTTTATTTAACAGTTTATATACTAACGAAATTAAATTAGGCTGAGATTATTTCCCAATAATTTTCATCTATTTTATCAATGTGTTTTAAACTATGAGCAAGACGTATTCTAATTTCTTCCCTTTTGGTTCTTCCTGATAATTCAGTTGCCTTAACCAACCATTCCTCTGCTACTAAACTAATATCAACACTAATTTTTTTATGTTTATTTGCATTCATATCCTTACCCATCCCTTTGGACTGAATTTATATTAAACAAATAAAAATCAATGTCTTGGGACAGCTGTCCCAAATAAAGGGGGGTGATTGTGATGGAATTCACAAAAACAACCCCAAAAAGATAATAACTTCAAACATTAATGATAATAAAGTTTATTAAACCATATTTATCTAAATTAAAATCTTTTCATCTTTCCCTAAGCTAAAGTTGATAAGTTCGACTGTATTTTTATCAACATAGTTGCACCAACCATATTTACGAGCGACGACACGAAGATTTTTTTGATTTAAAACCCCAGAATTGGTATAGAACTTACCTAATGAATTTTCGACCTGTTTTTTATTTAATTGGCTAAATTCAGCAATCCACCTAATAGATTTCCCTGTTAAATAAAACCAAATAATATGCCATGATATTTTTTCCTCTTTTTTGGCAACGTTATTCAAAGTTAATGAAAGAGGATTAATATTATAATAGTTATCAATTGGGAATCCATCATCAACAAAAAAATCATCGATAACATTAATTGAGTTCAAAATAGACTCATAACTAAAGAAATCACTAAATTTTTTGAAACTTGTTATTGTATAATTATTGTTATTAAACTTTATTATTTTAATACTGACGTAAAAAAGATAATATAAATCTGTCTTTATCTTATATGCAAAAAAAACAAACTTATTTCTTTTTTGAGTGAGGACCGATTTTTCCAAAGCTTCTAATTTCTTCAGTTTGGGAAAATCATTTAAAAAGACAGGAGAATGTGATGGAATGTTAACCATTTTACAGAAGCTATCACTAACTTGAGTGATATTATGTTTCTCATTACGGATATAAAAGAGACTTTTATCATTAAATTGATGAATGATATCAAAAATTGCTTGAGATCCACTTTGCGGATCAATATTATTGAAGGTAGTCATTTAACCGTCCTTAACTGTGGGGTTATTTGATTAGCCCAATAATCGAGTTGGAGCTCGATTATTGGGTGATTCTATTTAATTCAAACATACCATATTAGCAATAATTGAATCAATTAATATATTTTCATTCTGCTAAATAAATATGATTTTCACTCTCTATTAGATTAGATATATCAAAATATAAGTAAATTTTTTTGTTCATCAATTTTCTCAAAAATAATTTCTACTTCTCTAATCGCTTTCAGGAAAATATTCATCTAACATGGATTTTGTTCTATTTTTAAAATCTTCAATATATTCTCGATAGTTGTATCGATTGTCTTCTTTGATTTCTGTTAAATCAAACATCATCTTGAATAAAATCTGTATACACTGCCGTGATTTAGTTACTTCTTCTAATAGTTGTTTTTTATAACGTTCCTCTAGGGATAAACCATCATCCCCTTCTTTGTCTTTCTCTAAATTTTCAACAACCCGCAATCCGATATCCAGTAGCTCAGAGCCAACACTGGAAATGTTTGCATCAGCGCCATCCGCTTTTCGTTTATCCACAATATTACGAATTCCATCTAATGTTTTTTGCTTCATATATATATGTTGACGTGGCATTCTTTTATTTCCTTAGTTTTTACTAGCCTCTATTTGTGGGCTATGGTCAATTAACATACAGCCCACAAATAGCCCACAGAATACAATCATAAAAAATAAATCACATATAAACAGTATATTACAATAGCCCACCATTAGCCCACTATTTTTAGGTGAAAAATTTATTTATTTGATATCATTAACAAAACACACAAAGTGCATCCCTTTAGCCCATTTATAGACGCTATTAGTGGGCTATCAATGGGCTTTGCATGATGATTTTTAAAAATTTAACTTATTTATTTTTAATTAACACCATGATTTAAAAATAAATTCTTGCAAAATGAAATTTTGCGTGGGGTGTGATGTCTTTCTTTCAGAGGAGCATATTTATCGCTCCTCAGTTTCTTTTGGCTTGCGTTTAAATAGTGCTTTATTTTTTAATTAAAATGGGCGATTCTGAGTTAAAGAAATTCGTTATTTAATGGATTTTTATATGCGAATGATCTGTATTCTCATTGCGTTAGTTTTTTCGCCTTTTTCATTTTCGTTTGATTGCTATGATAAAGCAGGAAAAGATTATCAAATTGACCCTGATTTATTACGCGCGGTTGCGTTTCGTGAAAGCTCATTCCAACCTAATGCAATTAATCAAGCGTCAACCACTCGATACGCTATCGGGTTAATGCAAATTCATTCGCAAAACTTTAATGAATTAGCGCAGTATGGCATTACCGAAAATCATTTAAGGCAAGACCCATGCATGAATATTTATACGGGGGCATTTTATTTGGCAAAGTTTATTCGAATACAAGGGGATATCTGGAAAGGGGTTGGCGCATATAATGCAGGATTAAAAAAATCCGAGGTTCAAGAGAAAAAAAGAAATCAATACGCACTTGAGGTCTATCACATTTATCTCAATATTAAACAAAATAACTAAATTTAACCCTTTCATTTTCTCTTTTTAACATTATAATCAATTTCAATATTAAGTAATGCATGTGGCTTAGTATTAAACGAGAAACGCGCCTTTTGGCGCGTTTTCTTTAATAACTCGTTTTCCTTAGAACGCGATTAATTTCTCCGCCGATGCCATCATTTCCAATAATTTGTTCGCGTCCAATTTTGTATAGCTTACCTTGATGATAATTTTCAACGGTCATTAATGCAGTATCAAACTCATAAGACTCGCCATATTTATCAATCAATGATTTGATTGCCAGTGCGATTATTTCATCACTGTAATGACGATTCGTAAAAACATAATCGGCACCACCATAAACTACATTAAATGGTGAATTTTCATTGTAAGAATAATCAGTATAGCAATCGAACCGTGACGTTTTATATTTTTTAACAATCGAGTCGACTTCATCCACTGTTGGGCCATCTGTCCATGATACATAATAAGAACTGTAATATTGTTTACGAACTGAAAATTTAGTTTTTGGAAAATGTTTTTTTAATTCAGCACGGATATTTTTACCGACTATTTTTACTTTATTGTCTAAATTATCGGTTATCTGAGTTAAGTATGAATATTGACTATTGTTTTTTTGAAATTCGACATCTTGATTAAATTCAGTTAGTTTTTTTTCTTCCTCGGCTTTTTCCGTTTGTTCGAATTCTTCTGACTGTTTAATTAATGATTCAATTGTTTCACTATCAACAAATTCATTTTTAACTTCCCACTGGATCCCCCCTCTTAGAATAGATTCCGGTAAGCGATTCGATTTATCACCATTGTAAAATACAATATCAAATTCTGCATTTCCCCCACTCACCATAACATTACATAGATTCGTCACTGTATCTGGTTTTTGTTCTCCATGAATTTGGGTGATCACGCCCAAACCATGATTATATAAGTTCGTATAAACAACTTGCCCGACTGATAATAATGTTTGCTGTTCCATCTTTATTTTCCTCTTACTTATCTGATTTTTTGATTGAATTCACATGAAGCGCAGGCCTAAGACTTGCGCGGGATTTAATTAATCAATGGCATTTAATATTTTGGTTTGTGATTCAGGGGATAAGGTGAAAATAAAATCCCGTAAGTGGTGAAAATAGGCAGAAATACGCTCACAATCTTCCTGTTGCCCTTTTTCATAGGTGACAAATGAGAAATGACTTAACATCATTAACGTGACAATAATTCCCGCTTCTTGGGCGGTCACATCATCCATAAACCCATTTGGAGAAGTGATCATATAACCTTTTGTCGGTTGCAGAAAAAAGCCGCCATTCGACAATGTATAAAAAACCCAATATCCGCCGTTATAGGCAATTGCATTTCGATCCATCCAGTTATATATGGCATTTTCAAATGCAATACAGTAACGACCTAGTTTTGAGGGCAAAAACTTTAAACGGGCTTGTTCGTTCTTCACTTCAATAGCGGTGATTACAATTTCGTGTTTTCCATTTCTTTCGTTAGATTCTTGAGCTGCAAGGTTTTGTTGTTGAGTCATTTTAGTGTCTCCTTTGGGTTAATGATTTCTTTCGTTGAGTTCCTTCGCTGCAAAGGGCGGTCATAGACGAAACAAGGAAGGAAGCAAGGGCGGAAGCAAAATTGTTGGAAAGCGCAGCGGCAAGAATTTTGGTGGAGTGCATTTTACCCTTGCTGGATGACGACTTGAGGCTATGTTTAAGCCCGAGCGGAGGGGCACGACGAAAGATTAACAACACAGTGGCTGAAAATGACGCAACCCGACTTGCGGCGAGAGAATCGAACCGCAAGGCGTCCTTTGAGCTTAACAACGTTAAGCGGTTTATCAGGGCAGCTCCCGCAGGGAGCTTGCACCCCTGCCCTTTGCGCCAAGCGCCAGCGTAAAAAGGCGCAGGGGTTGGTATTGTCGGATTGAGCCTGGCTCGATGCCAGGGTTAAGCCGATGCGCAAAAAGGGGAATAAATCCCCTTGAAAATACAGTGAATTAGGCTGTTAGAAAGGGTTTAAAGCGGAATGAATTTAACATCAACATCGGGGTATACAGCGTTTGACGAACGTCCAGCGTTAAACTGTTGCCGATGTTCACAATGGCAGGTATTCCCAATAATGCCAGTTGGACGTAACACATTCGGGCGGCAACCTCATCAATATCGGTACACACCGCGATCATTTGCGTTTGTGAGTTATAACCTTGCTGTAAAATAGAATTAGCACAGGCAATCACCATTCCGCCTGCACCACACGTTGGCTCAGACACACTGATATAGCCATTTTTTTCAATTATCGAGCTGCAATCACCGATGATGAGATTTGCCATTAGCTGGCTGATATGAAATGGGGTAAAAAATTGCCCCCATGCCCCTTCGCCTAACTCAAGTGACATAAACACTGCGCCTAAAAAATCAGTCGCTTGATGGTCTAAGGCGTTAACACAAAGGGCTAATAGTTTTGCGAACGCATCCAAATCCACGCGTTCATAACGCTCAATCACCTTAAAGTAGGTCTGTTCCAATTCAGGGCACTGTTTCACACTGTTTTCTAAAGCTATTGCCGAAACATGAATAAAATCCCGAAACACGTCTAAACGACTGTGATAACGTGCCGTTTGATTAAATAATTGAATAAACTCGGTGTGAAAATCACGCTTTGACTTGGTGCTAGCCATTGTTAGGGTTGCTTTTTCGACTGTTTTGTCTGTCTTTGTGTCTATCTTACTGGGTGAGCCTGAGATGATAGGACTGGGTGTTTTCACGGGTTGGCTTAAATCTACATCAAAAAAACTCAATTGTGACATATCGACGCTCCAAAACTGCCCCTGAAAAGGGGCAGTGAGTTAATTTAAAGCCAAGATTTACGCAGTTCTAAACAGCGCAAAAGTTGCCCCAAACAATGGTTATTCATTGCAGGGATGCGAACGGGCTGTTTACGTTTAAGTTGTTTGTCGATATGTCGCGCCATTGCCCGATAGGTAGGCTCAATATCACAAATTGCGATATCGTGACGTACAACCCGACGTTTTGACACAACGGGTATTTGGGGCTTTACAGGGTTGGCAGCGTATGCCATGATATTTGTATTCATCGGAGTTTCTCCTTTGAGTTGATGATATGCCTTGAGTTTCTTCCTGCAAAAAAGCGTCTCAAGGCACGGATTAAGCAGGCGAAAGCCTGCTTTTTTCATTGTTGCGCCAGTAATCCAGCACAACGTACACGCGAAATAATTTGCGCGTGAGATAACGTTGATACATCCCTAAACGTGAAATACCGCCCGCCCACTTTGACAAAAATATCAGTCACGTTTCCCATGACCATTTCTTGCAATTTAAAGGACTCCGTCTTGTTATTGCCTTGCCAATCCAACGGGGGCATAACCGATAAAGCATCCATAAATTGCGCTAAGGTGATTTCTTTTGGGGCAGTTTTGGCGGCTTGTTCGCGTCCGATCCAATACATTATTTCCGCGCTTTGGGTTTCTTGATAACTGTCTGTTTCGTACTGCTCTAATGCGTGATACATACTGTTTCTCCTTTTGTGGTTTCGTGATTGAATCAATATCGAATAAGCTCGACATTGAATAGCGCGTTAAGGTGTCGCGCTATTCAATAGGTCGCTTTAACGGTATTGGCGAAGCGCTCTTTTAAATGGCTTAATGTGGTTTGAGCTAACTAATTCGCGGTAAGTTAAATCAAAATGTGTAGCTCCATCCGTTAAGATGTAGCGATAACGCGTGTTCATTTTTTCAGTGAATCTCGTTTTTTTTAGAAACGTGAAAAATGCGTTAATTGAGTCAAAGTGATAAACCTCATGCGCATCCCCTGTTGCATCTTTCTTATGGGTTTCTGAAAATAAAACTTGATAATTCATGTTGAGACTCCTTATTTTTGGCTTTCAACTCATCTTTCTGAAGATTCAGGAGCGGCGGTGTTGACGTTCTCCGAAAGCATCCTGGTTTACCTGCGAGTTTTAAATCATCTCTCTGTGAGTTCTTTCGCGGCAAGGGCGATGGAGCAAACAAAGGAAAGGTTTTGCAAGGGCGCAACGCGGCGGAGCGAACCCTTGCAAGTTCTTGAGTTTGGGGGCGAAATACACGCCCTAGCGGAAGTACTTACAGAGAGATAAAAACCTGTAGATAAGGATGAATTCTGCCGACATGCAACGCGTGGCGTCCTTAACGGCCGTGCGAAGCACGAAATGCCGTGCTGTTAGGTTTCGCTTGCTATCCGAAGGACAGAGACGTGTGCGGCTCTGCGGAAACCCATTCGTAAAACGAATGGCGTTGGAGTGTAGGCGACAGCTCGACGAAATCGAGCTGCCGTAGGAACCCATAAGACGTGACTTTATTTTTTTGATGAATGAGCTTCAATTCAAACTTATGATTAAAATGCTGTATCTCATTGTTTTACGAATATAAACCTACTGTACTTAATCGCCACCTCAATGAAACCACATTATTTTTATATCAAAATCCACTATTTTCACACTTAGCGGCTAACTTGCGATCACCCGTATTCAAGAGATCAAGGGCTGGTCGGGGTTACCCGAACAGCCCTTGACTATTCTTACTCTTCAACGACTTTTAACGCGCGATGACACAGTTCAATATGGACGTTTTCAAACTCACACTACCCATCTTAAAAGATCACAAGACACGTGGCTAAAAATGCTCCGTTAATATCCTGACTGACGGGATAATAATAGGTCTCATACCCTTCTCTGGACACCGTTTTGTAATAACCTACGTTGATATCTTCACAGGCTAACCACGTGACGCGGTCACTCTCAGCGATTTCATTCGCTGCAATCGCTGAATTAATGACGGTTTCTTTCGTGTGCTCACCCCGCATCATTAACACCAAACTGTCTTCAGTTTCGAGTAACACCACATTCCATTCATTCATCGTCAACGCCCTTTAAACGGGTTAATTTATTGGGAATAGTATAATTATCCAGTAATTGCTCACCATATGATCGGGTATCGATATCCTCATTGAAATCTAAGAGAGCCGACCACAACGGTGCAAAATCAAGGTATTTTCTCAAGTTTAAATTGTTAAATCGCGTCGTCCAGTTTACAAGCAATTCAATCAAATCATACTCTTCAATCCCATCATGATTAAACCGGTTGTACCACGATTTAAACTCACTGGGGGTAATAAAGGCTAACTCAATTTCGGCTTGAGCTAGTCGATTTTGATACCGTTGCTCGGCTTTAATTTGCGCTTTTTGTCGGGCACGGCTCACGACATGCACTTGAGACTGAATTTTTCGCCCCTGCCGTTCGCGGTCGCGGTAATCCAGCTCAGGAAAAAAATCTCGGACATGATGATCACACAGCGGCAACGGACAAATATAACCACGTGACTGAATAAACGTATCAAGGGCGGCAAGATAGCGATTTTTTGATGGCATTTCACGTTTATCTTCAAAGGCTAATACCAACGTAGAGTGCAAGTCTTTTGCGGTTATTGCCCCTTTATTCCCCGTAAAAAATCGAATTAACGCACACGCATACGGATACCGTTTTTGATATTGTCCTTTTTGCATTTTATCTTCGACAAAGAGGATGGCTTTTGCAGCGGCATATTGACGGTCATTAAAGGGAACAAGGGCTAAATGGTTTGGAATGGTTGTCATGATTATTCACACTGCCCTTTCGGGCAGTGTCTCCCATCTTATTATTGCGCGTTATCGGAGTGGTGAGTGTCGGCTTTTACATCGAGAAAACAGCTAGGCAGCCAATGTGTGTCTTTGAGGGTATTTTCAGCTAATTCCGCGGCATCCCCTTTCTTTATTTTGACTGATTCAAGGGCTTTATCTGATGCGCCTGCCTCTGCTAAACAATCACTGATTTGGTCTTTACTGATGCGCCCAAAGAAGTTGGCTTTGGTTGGCTGCCACCACTGGCGGAAATCGAAGGCAATCGCGTGTTCAATGGGGCGCAGGGCTTTAGCTAACGTGTTATCGTGCGGAGCATGATGGTTTACTTCACTTAAAGTTTGCGCGGAACAAAACGCCAGTAATGCGACTAGATCCGCTTGTTCCCATGACAACAACCATGAGAAATCCGCTTGCCACCCATCGGGGAGACGGGCAGACCATGACTCAAATTGCGTATTGAGTAATTGCAATGCTTCACTGTCTTGGGCAGTCGGGGCATTTTTGAGTAACTCCTCCTGAGAGAGCGAGAATTTAATGTTAAATGCAGTTTTGGCATACGGTGAACCAAACACCTGAATACACGCACCGTGAACCAAAATCGCCAGTGCCACGATCGGATGCTGAGTCAGTGCTGCTTGAACTGCCAAGGTGCGCTCAGAAGAGAGACTTTTGCACAAGGCTGCACTGTAGGTAGAAACCGTCTCAACTTGAGTCGTTGATTGCTCACTCACACTTTCAGTTTTGCTTTCCTCTTCACTGCACTGTGGCTCTTGCTGTGCTAAGTCAATGACGCCACGGATGACACAGGGTTCTCCATCACGGTCAAGGAAGACCACTACGCCTTTTGTTGCTTTTCCATCAGCTGTCCACGCCTGATTTTTGGTACGATCTTTAATGTCTTCGATTTGCTTTTCGCAGTCTGCCACGGCTTGGCAAAGGTCAGCTTGTTCATTTTCGTCATCTGTTTCCCATGATTGCTGACGTAAATCTGTTTCACGAGCACGCAATTCAGCCAGTAAATCCGCAAATTCAGGGGGAATGACCGCCTCGGGCGCATGACTGAGAGACAAGGTTTCCCCGTCATTACCGTAAAAACTTGGACGCTCTAAACGGGCAATACCGAACTGCCAGCCCTCAATATCCGCTAACAGTTCTGCACAGACAGTGAGTTTATCGAGTGCCAATTTTTCTAATAGTGGGGCGTTTTCAATAAATCCTGCTTCGGTAAAGAGGTCAATTTCAAGGGTTCCTCCTGCTTGCTCGTAGGCATCCAACCCAACAAACTTCACCAGTCGATTATTTTCGACGGGGGTTTTGGTTTCTTCAACTGCTTCACGTAAGTAACGTGGCTCTTTTTTCCACCCAATGGCATTGTTCCATACCATGACTTGGCGGTCGTGGTCAGGGGTTCCAGCTAACGCTTGTAGTTGATCTAAGGTGATATTGTCCGCATCCAATTCAGCTAATAGCTCGGGAGCCATATTGGCCAAGCGTAGACATTTTTTCACGTGGTGAGTGCTGAATCCCAATAAGTCACCAATTTCAGACGCATTCTTGCCTGTTTTTTGTAGCTCGATAAAAGCATGAAGTTGGTCGGCTGGATGCATGGCTTCACGTTGGCTGTTTTCCGTCAGGGAAATAATCAGCGCATCGGATTCAGGCACAATCTTGACAGGCACTGGAAAACTCGACGCTAAATGCCCTTTTGCAACCAATTGTTGTAACGCTATTAATCGACGTTGACCCGCAGCAACCCCGTAGACGTCATTGTCCATCGGGTAAACCACCAAGTTTTGTAACACCCCGACCGCTTGAATACTGTCAGCCAGTTCTGACAAGGCTTTTTCATCCATCGGACGTTTACGCACATTGAGTTCACTTTGTACTAATGCCGATAACGGCAATACATGTGCTTCCATACTGTCCAATGCCTGATAAATCGCGTCGGCCTGTGCGGATTTTGCGCCTTTTTTTGCTTTACGTTGTTTTGGGTTAATGATAGTTTCTAATGTAGACATATTATTCAACCTTATTAGTTTATTGTGTCTAAGCTAAGGGAGGCTCAACAACTCCCTTAGCACCTAAGATGCCTGAATCAGTTCAGGGCGCAGATAGAACATGTTGTTTAAATTGTCACTAAATCCAATCGGATACCCGTCTTTCATAAAAACACTCTTAGAATCGAATGCATCACTGTGCAGTGTGATTTCTTCGTCGTATAACTCCGCTGAAATGTCACCCTCGAACAAATCCAACAGACGAGTTAATGGCGCGATGTAATGCAATAAATCCTCTTTCTGGTCATGAGTCAGTGGGGTTTTACCCCTTCTTTCGTTAGATTCTGGAGCTGCAAGGTTTTGATGTGATGACATTTTTGAATCCTCCACCGTGTTAATGATTTCTTTCGTTGAGTTCCTCCGCTGCAAAGGCCGCACAGAGCCAAGACGAGGAAGGAAGCAAGGGCGGAGACAAAATTGTTGGAAAGCGCAGCGGCAAGAATTTTGGTGGAGTGCACTTAACCCTTGCTGTATGACGAGGTGAGGCTATGTTTTAGGCCAAGCGGTGGGGCACAACGAACGATTAACGACACAGGCGATGAAAATGGCAGCACCCGACTTGCAGCGAGAGAAGCGAACGGCAAGTCGCCATTAGCGCTTAGCGCAGCTAAGCAGTGAACCAGGGGCGGTCCCGCAGGGAGCTGCACCCCTGCCCTTTGCGCCACGTTGAAAACGTTAAAAGGCGCAGTGGTTGACGTTAAGCCCGTTATCCACATTGTCCACATGAGGTGAACCAGTGAGGACAGCCTTCAAAAGCTGGCCTCACGAAAGTGTACGGGGAACCTGCACCGATTGTGTGTCAAAGTGGGTAACGGGTGTTCGAATTAAGCTTGGCTCAATGCCTGGCTTAATTCGTAGGGGATGCGTGAAGGAAAGATAGCTGAAGGAACATTACTCGCATGGCACTTCGAGCAACGGGCGACCAACACAATAAGCGATATACACGGTTCCTTGCTCATCTGTCGATCTTGCGCAATCATAACCAAGTTTATGAGCTAGAATGCCTTGATATTGTTGAATAGCCCAGGATGCTTCACCATCATCATCATAAGAATGGCTGTAATTAAAATCATTGTCCCACACGCTAATAGACTCATCTAATAATTGTGCTATCACATCATCATCAACGTCTAATAGTCCTAAGTCTTTTCTCACTTGTTGAAAGACTTCTTGCACTGCCTTTTCATCAACGTCGTGTCGATAAAAAAATGACTTAGTATCAATGATATTATCGACTTCGATATTGTATTGATAATTACAAGCCGATAGATTGTATTCGTTTCCCTCATTACCAAAGCACAGACAGCCTTTTAAAAAGGGTACATCCATGTCCTTTGTTACCTCAGTAATTTTATTGAAGCTCGCATGAGTGATGATCATCAAAAATTTCCTTACAATGAGATTGTCGGGTTTCTAACACCACAAGCAGCTGCATATTTGATAATATTTCTGATACTCGCGTTATCGACATTGGATTCCATGCGCGTGACTGTAGAGGGATTAACACCCAGTTTTTTGGCTAATTCCGCTTTAGTCAAACCTGCATTTGTGCGCCATTCTGTCAGTAGAGCTTGGAGTTTTTCTTTTTGTAGTTCTTCCTCATAAGCGGCTTTATATTCTGGGTTTTTCATCCATTCATTGTGCAATTCATTATGCGTTTTCATTATTCAGTATCTCCTGTAGTCTCGCTTTAGCTATCTCAAACTCTGTTTTTGGCGTTTTTTGAGATTTTTTTATAAAAATCCGCAACATGTAAATCGTTTTTCCTTTATGGTATACCCAAATTCCTCGTGCAATATCATTCCCCATTGTTCTGAGTTCAAATAGCCCATCCCCTAGGGGTTTTGTGTCGGGCTCTCTTAATATATGTGGATTGATTTCCATTTTTTGTACAATACGGTCATACTTAACCTTTATCTTAATCGGTAAGTCATTAGCTTCTTTTTCTGCTTCTTCGTGGTATCTGACAGTATACATTTCCAACCCCCTATATATTGCATTATACTGCAATTTGCATTTTAATGCAATTTTTAAGGTGTAAAAAAAGCCACTTTAATTTTCGTGGCTTCATTACTCATTGGGTATTTTTCAGCGTATTAGTTTTGGCATCCATGACAACTTGATTTAAGTAATCCGCCATTTTTTGGCTTTCACCTTCGCTGTAGTTTGGCCATGGTACAAAAGGCTTACTTGAGAGGCCATTTAAAACAAAAAACTCAGGGCAGCGCCATTTTAGGGGGTGACGTTCTCCCTCGATGAAATTAACGAATACTAATGGTTTGGCCTTACTATCAACGAGTTAAGTTTAGACAGTTCAACTATACGCAGATTTATCACAATAACAGTCCCAAAAAAACGGCCAAAGCACTTAAATAGTGTGGCTCATTCTGAAAGAATGAGGACCTAATCTGAATTAATTTTGCGGGCATTATCCCCATTTTCAGGGGATAACTGCCACTTTTAGTGGGGATAATTACTGTAATTGTCTGATTATTCAATCAAACAATTGAGTGGGCGTTTTTTAATCACACTAACACTTTGCAATGGGAATATCTGAAAATTTTGTTGTCCATTGGGGAGATAAAAACTGCTGCTTCATTTTCCATGGCATTACCTGGGACTGGATACCTTGGCCCGCAAACCAAATGGTTCCTTTATCTTGGTTGATTAGGTCGATAGTATGCATTAACGCTTCACTGTTTTTATACGATTGATGGTTTTCAAATAAATTCAGTTGTACTTGCCCTGAAGGGGAAAATTCACTGAGCATAATGCCGCTTTTACTGTACTTCACATTAGGCTGCCACAATCTTTCTAGCAAAGTTACTGCTGCGTGTATGATATCCCGGCTATCTTGAGTAGGATAAA
Organism: Providencia sp. PROV197; assembly: GCF_028479625.1. Lineage (NCBI taxonomy): Bacteria > Pseudomonadati > Pseudomonadota > Gammaproteobacteria > Enterobacterales > Morganellaceae > Providencia > Providencia sp. PROV197. The sequence continues at coordinate 43,556 of NZ_JAMPNZ010000029.1, read as the reverse complement.
CCAGTGCCTGTGTTTCATGTCCATGATAAAACGGTTGTTGAGTAGCAAAGTAACTACTTTCAACCCATAAAGACACCATCCTGCAATACTGCTTTTCTTCGCGTAATTTTTCGGCAGCTCGTTCAGCAAATGCACAGACAGATTCACGTAATAAATGATAGTCCGTAATTTTGTCACCAAAGGAACGTGAGCAAATGATTTGTTTTTTAGGTGGGGCAATTTCTTCAAGCTGAAGACACGATTCTCCATTCAGCTCTCTTACTGTCCTTTCGAGTACCACGGAATACAGTTTGCGTGCTTCATGGGTAGGTAAACGGCTTAAATCTAGTGCCGTTTTAATCCCGCATTGGTTAAGCTTCAGTGCCAGTTTTCGCCCTATTCCCCACACATCACCTACGGCCGTCAATGCCATGAGTTTTTTTTGTCGGCTGGGACAACTAAGGTCAACAACACCCTCGGTTTTTTTCCATGTTTTAGCGGCATGGTTAGCGAGCTTAGCCAACGTTTTTGTGGTTGAAATCCCAACCCCAACAGGTAAATGCGCGCGCTTCAAAACTTCATCTTTGAGTTTATGGCCAAGTTCATGCCAGGAATAAATCCCCTCCATTCCTGATAAATTACAGAAACACTCGTCTATGCTGTAAACCTCAACTTGGGGCACTAAACTCGAAACTACTGTGACAAACCGATTACTAAAATCGGCATACAAGGGATAATTTGAAGAAAATACAGCGATTTGCTTTTGTTTGATTATCGACTTAATTTCAAAATACGGTGCCCCCATGCGGATATAGGGTTTAGCAGATGCCGAACGCGCAATAACACATCCGTCGTTATTTGAAAGACAAATAATCGGTCTACCTTTCAGGTCGGGCTGGAATACGGTTTCGCAAGAGGCATACATAGAGTTGACATCGATAAGCGCAAACATGTTATTTACCGACAAGTATGCACCGCATAACGAACGATACCGAAGATTTGCACGTCTGTATCGTCATTAATGTGGATAGCTTAATATTGACTGTTAGCGGGAATAAGGGCTTTATTCGGCGTAATTTGCAGGTATTTACAGGTAAATTCACCGTTGTATTCAGCCACGACAATCTCCCCATGACGGGCAGTAAGATGGCTTTCGACTACTAATAGGTCACCGTCAAAAATCCCCGCATCCTTCATCGAATCCCCTGAAGCACGAAGAAAATAGGTACTCTCTGGATAGCGAATAAGCTCTGCATCAAGCGATAAACGACGCTCAACGTGATCTTGAGCTGGGCTAGGGAAGCCACAGGCGATTTGACTTTCAAAAATGGGAATTTGCATAGACCACCAAATACTGTATAAATAAGGGTCTTCCCCGATCATGGTGGGAGACTCATAACCCCATGTTTAACCTGCCGTAATGGAACATCACTGCGATTTTGAAGCGCTCTTTGTTCCGGTATCCTCTCGACTTGATTCTCAGCAACCGTATTTTACTGTTCAGTGATTCTGCGTTGCCGTTTGATACCCTGTGCTTCATGGCATTCAGGATCCCGTACAGCCGTTTACGTAACGTCCGGGCTGCACTGCTCAGCAGCGGGACTCCCACATCTTTGGCCATCGCGATCCATTCCAGCCACAGACGTCTGCTGTGCCCGTCATACCGACGGTTCCAGAGCTCTCGGGCCATCTCTTTCATTGCCCAGCAACGGCTGGTTTCAGGCAGGACCATCTGCGCCGCCTCCAGTCTTTCTGCTATTCGACCATGACGTTTATGGCGGCCGTACAACCACAGATAACGGGAGCGATGTGCACTTTTTCGGGCCTGTAACGGGATGATTCTCATCTCGGACTGTCGTGTTTTATCCACGACGGCACAGAGCATTTTCGCGACATGGAAGTGATCGAAGGCGATTTTTTCTACCGCGTTAGGCAGGTGGATACGGGCTGCGCTGATATAAGCCTGATTCATGTCCATCGACAGGGTTTTGATGGATTCGATCTGACGGTCACCCAGGCTCTGGAGGTAACCCGCCAGGCTTTCAACCCCGCTATCATCCCTGAGCTCCAGGGCCTGTCCCTGTGTATCAGAGATAACCGTGACGTACTGATGACCCTTTTTGAAGGCGACCTCATCAACACAGAGGTGACGTGCTGACTGCGGGGCTTTACGGCGGGCGAGTCCACGCTTAACCGCCCGCTGCATAATGTTATCGACGGCATTCCAGCTCAGCCTCAGCTGTTTCCTGACGGCATCGACGGTGCTGATTTTCAGCCATGAGATGACGAACGACTCGAACAACAGCGTGTAGCGGCTTCCCGGTCCCGCCCATGGAACAGGCAGGGTCTGACAACCATGGTCCGGGCACATGATTCGGGGGACATCGGCTTCAACCAGGGTGGCGAACTGGCAAGTATCAAGGTGACGCCATTTACGATGTCGGTGATCGTGAACAGGGCAGGATTTACCGCAGGTCGGGCAGGTTAACTGAATATTTTCAGCGATTCCGACTGTAACAGTAACGGAACCTGCATTTTCATCGAGGGTAAGGGATTTAACCTGCCATGGAGCAGTCAGGTTAAGGATGTGGGCATAGAGCGATTTTTCGTCCATATAATTTCACTCTGATGCTTACTTTAAACTGATATTATTATTTTTTGCCCACTTTCTTAATCTTCCATTAGCGTTAGCATAAGGCGAAGATGTATTAAATGAGATCATTCTCCCCATCGTCCATTTTGTGTACCATGGTCTTCCATACAAAATATCATCGGTACGCTCATCAATAAGCTTCACAACTTCATTTTTTACAGTCTGAAGTTCAATTATTAACAATTCATAAGTTAACCCACTGTAATCTGAGTAAAATTTTTGAGCAAGAAGGCCAAGCTGATTCCATTTATAGCCAGTTTCCGGAAAGTCGACAGGCAGACCTTTAGCATCAGAAGTGATCCACTTTACAACAAGAGCATTCCATCCGATCAGATACGAAACGAGGTCACGAACACTCATCTCTGTTCCTTTAGCGTGTCCATCCATTGAGTTATCGGAGGTAATTTCTGGCGGGATTGCTTTGAGGTAACTAATTAATTTACTGAAATTTTTATCAATAGCTAAAAGCAGTTCAGCTTTTGTTTGCGGCACACTCATAAGAATTCCCTCTCATGTAAAAAGAGACACCATAAAGGCACTGTGTGGTGTTTGAAAATCAATCAATTATGTACCACCCACCACAACAGGGGAAGACCCATAAATAAACAGTATTAATATACTGCATATTTTCACACTACACAAATATCCCGAGTACTCTTTTTATACTAGTTTTGATAACTTGTTTTTTACTTTCACTAAAGGCTGATTAGCTTTTATCTCTGTGATACTGCTGTCTTCTTTCAACGTTGAATTAACGCCAAGCGCTTTGATGACAGACTGAATTTCAGCCTGTGATGGTTTCCAACCCGTCGTTTGAGAGACTAACATAACAAGCTGTTCTGCCGTCAATGCCTCGTTAAAGAGTGTGGCCAACAACGCAGGTAATCGTGCATCGAGGTGTTGTAATGCCGCGCCACAGATAAATGCATGGCGGAAAAACTCCCCCCTAGCTGAACGTGGTATCGATTCAATAATCTCTAATGCCTGTTTATCAGCTGGGTTTTCGGGATGAAGGTATAACGTAAATTTTTTCCGCTCAAGACTCATCGAGTTAATCCTCTTTAAAATAGGCTATGGCTTCAACTAATGCCGTTTGTGGCGAGTCTAACAGTGTAATTTTATCATTTATAAGACACCATGCTTTTCGGATTGCGGGTTCAATTAAAGGAGCCCCGCCGCCAACCAGATAAATGCGATTTACGTTTTTAAACTGGCTGAGTTCATCGACGACACGTTCTCCTAATTGTTTTATTGCAGAATCAATGGTTTCTAATACTAATGGAATTTTCGACTCATCATTCACAATTTGACGCACAAACTGGTCGTTGTGACGTTGCTTTATTAACTCATCCGCAACCAGCGCACTGGTATCACTGGACGCCATTTTCAATGCACTCAGCGCAGCTTGAGTGACCATTGAAACACCAATTTCAGAATTACCATGAATGGCACTCACCCCATCAAACTGACCCACAATCACGCCCACATCCAGTGTTGTTCCCCCCAAATCAATTACCAGTGACTTTTCAAACTCACCCACATTATCATTAACTAATTGGGTTAACACGGCAGGTAAAGATTCAGGCATCACCTCGACGTCTTTAATCGTAAAGGTTATTCCTTTATTCAGTTTTACAGGGCGTAGAACATTTTCAATCTTTCGCTGAATATTTAACTCATTCTTTTGGCAATCTGCCGTATAGAACTCACTGATAGGTAAAGTGACAACCAGATCGACATCTTGAGGTTCAAGCTCACTACTTAAAAGTGCATGGTGGATAGCAAGGACATTCGCATCTGTATACTGATACTCAATATGAGTCGTTCTAATTGCCTGCTCACTGACCTCGTCATAAGTGAACTTTTGACCATCTAATTCATAGTTAAACGTCCCCTTTCCACCTAACCCTTCAATTTTCCAACCTTTTTTAAATGAATTCGTTGATAATTTAGTTTGAAGTGCCTGTTTGTCAAACCATGCCAGCTTCACATTTGTGGAACCATCGTCGCAATATAATTTCATACATCCCCACTTATGACTCAATTTGAGTATTAATTGCAATTTTTAATTACTCAATTTGAGGATTTACTAAAGATAATTACAAGTTAAAACTCACATTGAGTATCTTATAATAAAATAAACCAAAAATCTATCTGCAATCATAATGCAACCTATCATCTATCTAGCTACAAGCTATCAACAATCTTGCAGCAAGATTTTAAGCTTATATTATTGCAGCAAACTAGCTGCAATAACGTCTAATAACCTTTCTTTTCTTTGTAAGCGTTGAGCGATTCCTCTAACACCTCAACAAGTAACAATCCTTCTCGTTCAGCTATTTCACGAATTTCTTTGTCAAACTCAATAGTTACACGCGTTGCAAAAGCAAGTGTTCGATTCGTTTTTCGTGCTGATCGTCCATCTCTTCTAATATAATGATTATCAGCAACAGTAGTCTCATTTGTTATTGACTGAGATCCTTGTGGTAATGGAGCAATCTCAGGAGCAGATAAACCTGGAGCAGTTTCCTCTGAAGATGGAGGAGTTCCCAGTCTAGATTTCCCTCGTTTTAGTTTAGAAACATCAACCATGTTATTCTCCTATCTTATTAATTAAAGATTGAATCAATTCATCCGCACGTGTATTAAGTCCTTTATATCTAGTTTCTGAAATAGTTAGCCCTGCATTTTGAGCCTGCCTATATGCAGGTTTTTCCAAAAGACAGCCATTAAGAACTTCATAGCCTGCATCCTTGATATATTCTCTTGCATCACTTTCCTCTGCATCAGTTCCAATTCTGCTCAATGAAAAGATCAACTTTGAACGAGGGATACCATCTTTGACCAATCCATTAAATACTTTGACCGCAGGAATTAAATCGTCTAGTGATGCTCCTGTTGGTTGAACAACCAGATCGGCAACTTTTGCTATTTCTAATGTACCTTTACTGGCCCTGGCTGGTCCGTCAATAATTAATAAATCATATGATTCTGTTGTTGAAAGAGCTTGAGCTGCGGTTGAAAAAACTTCCACAGAAGCAGCAGGGGGTAATCCAGCAGATAACCGCCTTCTATGCCAATCAGCTGAAGTTGCTTGCTCTGTATCTAAATCAGCTAGTTTAGTTTTCAACCCTCCCATTGTTGCTTCACGAGCTAATGCCCTTGCTTCAGTACTTTTCCCTACACCACCTTTCTGAGAAATAAACGCTACTATCCACGCCATATAACCTCCGTAGTATTTTAAATACATAATAGATAGATAGCTGCAATCTTGCAACTATCTAAAAGAAAGCTAGCTTATTTATTACATTCATTATAGACAACTACAAGATTGCTTCATGCTGAAAGATAGATAGCTGCAATCATATAGCCAGCTATTAAAAAGTTAACTTAATATATCCTTTATGGATACCTATATAATTGCTGCATGCTATAAGCTAGCTAACTGCTAGTTATAAAGATATATTTAATTGAAGCTATTAGTTAAATTCTAATGTTTGTGTTGTATTGTTTGCTATATCATTTGAGTATAACTATATGAAAGGTATGAGTGTAGATCGTGTAACGTATCATTTCACTTATGTTCATTGACTAAATGATAAGATATCGTTGAACCCACTTATAAAAGATAAAGCTTAAAATGCAGGTTAAATTATAGTCTAAGCATCAATGTCATATGGCTAGTAGGGGATGCAGTAAAACCATAGTATTCATAAAATTGTTTTGCTTTATCATTCAAACTATGGACAAGTAGTGCACGAACCCCTGTATTTTCAGCAACAGCTCTAACTCTAACAACAGCATCCTGTAATAAAGAAGCACCAAGTTTTCTTCCCTGAGCACGTAAATCAATTGCTAATCTTCCAAGTACAATAACTGGAATTGGCTCAGGCATATTTCGACGAACACGACCTGTGGCTTCATTATGAGAGATTGCTCCGGTCGCTAATGCATAATAACCCCAAATGTGTTGATATGAATCAGCGATAACAAAGGTTCGACTAGCTCCATTCAAATGGTTAGATAGAGCCCGACGCTTTAACCAATCATCTAAAGATGATTCACCACAAAAAAAATCATCAAGCCTATGAGATGACGATAATGGTTTAGGAGCTGATAGTTGCAAGTTCACTATATTTCCTTCCATGGTGTTTCTATTGCCATTAAACGATCTAGACCCGGGTTACTATTAACTGGAGCATCAAGCAATAAATTAAATTGCTGAAACTTTTCATTATCTAATTGGAAAAAAACTTGATCTAGTAATATTGCTTGTGCTCTTTCACAAGCGACTTCAAGCATAAAGTCAGACCGATTCTTACCAAGAAGACTAGCAGCCTCATCGATTAAGTCTCGTTGTTCAGGTAAAGCCCGAAGATTAATTGCAGCATTACGCATGATCTTAACTCCTATACACACATACACAATAGATACACAATAACCCTGTGTGTATCTATTGTCAATACACTCGTGTGTAGCATATAGGTAGAATTCATTGGTACAATTTAGGTATACCTTTCCAATACTATGCAATTCTGGTACTGTTTAACTTGTTAGTCACTATTTAAATAGAACTGGTTCTCTATAATGACCTCAACAGTACTAAATCGCTTTGTTAGAGCTTATCTTCGAGCATCGACATCTGAACAAGATGCAACTCGTGCTCAAAATTCAATGGAAGCATTCGCTAAAGAACGAGGACTGACTATTTGCAATTACTATATTGAAAATGAATCCGGTTCGCGATTAGAACGGCCAGAATTGTTTCGGCTTCTTAACGATTGTCAAATTCAAGATATTTTATTAATCGAAGATGTTGATCGGCTTTCCAAGCTAACGACTTCGGATTGGAATTCGTTAAAAAAAATGCTCCATCAAAAAGACATTCGAATCATGGCTATCAATGTTCCAACGACTTGGTTATCCACAAATATGAATGATTTTGACAGTCGAATGTTTGCAGTCATTAATGATATGTTACTTGATATGCTCGCCGCTGTTGCACGACGTGATTACGAGCAACATCGTGAACGGCAAAAGCAGGGGATAGAAAAAGCAAAAAAAGACGGTAAATATAAAGGCCGTCAGGTAAATCAAAATCGATATGATGCTATTAACCGATTGCTTAGTAGTGGCCATTCATGGAGTCAAATCCAAAAAGTATTAAATTGCAGCCGAGGCACTATCAGCCGAGCGATTAAACACGTTACAAAATTAAGTTAGTCATCATACAATATCGGTTAGTACCCTATAAATATCGTCATTTACAATAAAAAATAACTAGGACCCACCTTCATGAAATATGCTTCAGTCCCTTTTAATCAAAATAAAAATGGCTGGTTGAAAGAAAATTTAGACTTAAACCCATACCCCACTCTAAATAAAGATATTGATGCAGACTGGGTTATCGTTGGCTCAGGGTATGCTGGCGTTTCTTTTGCGAGAAAATTAGCCCATCATGACCCACGACTAAACATTATCCTTATTGACTCTTCGACAGCCGCGGAAAGCTCTTCCGCAAGAAATTCAGGGTTTATTATTGGGTTGCCTCATAATATTGGTAGTTCAACAGCAGAGTTAAAAAAATCCGAGCTTTATCGTTCTCTTTTAGAAGAAGGAATAACCCAGCTAACAAATCTCATTTCGAAACATAAAATAGAGTGTGAATGGGAAAGCGTCGGCAAATACCACTGTCAAGTAGATAAAAAAAATGAGGCTGTACTGCAAGAATATGTGCGAAACCTCAACACCATGAATGAACCCTACCAACTTTTAGATAAAGAAATGCTTTATCACAAACTCGGGACATCGTTTTATCATCGGGGTATCTATACACCCAATTCAATTTTAGTTAATCCCGCGAATCTTATTATCGGACTCACTAACTCATTGCCTGAAAATGTGACCATCTATAATAATACCCCTGTCATGAAAATACAGACAGGAAAAATGAATCACGTTTTTACGCCGTATGGCAAAATTCGTACGGCCAATGTCATGTTAGCGACCAATGCACTTTCTTCCGAGCTCGCGCCTAAAAGAAGCAATCAAGCCGCGATGGCAACTTTTGCCAGTATTACAGCCCCCCTTACTCTTGAACAACAACAACGATTACCAAAAATGAGCAGCTGGGGATTAACGCCAATAAATGCCATTGCGGGAGCAACTCTTCGCTATACACAGGATAACCGTTTATTAATCCGTCAACATGTTATACCCGCCCTAAAAGGGCGCATTACTGCAGCACAAACTTATCAAGTGGCTCAACAACATCAGCGATTATTCAGCAAAATTTATCCGCAATTATCTGATGTTTCAATATCCAATACGTGGTCAGGCACAATTAGTGTCACGCGTAATGGTGCACCTGTTTGGGGGCAACTAACCAAGGGAATTTATGCATCAGGTGGTTGCAATGGTGCGGGAATTTCAAAGCAAACTATCGCAGGGGCATTACTGGCTGATTATGCTTTAGGTATCGATAACCCTTTGGTTAGTGCCATGGAGCAGTTAGGAAAAGCCAATTTTCTGCCGCCATCACCAATACTCGACATAGCTATTCAGGCATCATTAATTAAAGAGAAGTATATCGGGAGAGCTGATATATAGTCAGGAAGCGAAATAAACTAAGCCACCTCAGTTTATATGAAAAGAGCGGTCGATACTCTGAAGCGGACCTTGTTGCAAATAGCCTATTAGTTTTGAGTAAAAAAACTCGCTAATTCGTTATTTGTAACAAGCCCCACAAAATGATCCATCAAACAAGCAGTACTTTCTGCTATTAATACCCTGTTAATTGATTTGATGGCAGCCATGTCCAGATCAGTCGCCATGAATGGCAAAAACAAGGTATCGAACGCGCTCAGTCTTTAGGTAAATACAAAGGAAAGCAAGCGGGTAAAGAGCGTCATGATAAAGTGATTGACTACCGAAAAAACCAAATGTTCCAGTATTCGAGGAACTGCTGAAGCTACGGGCCATAGCTGTTCACAAGTCTGTCGAGTTCAGCTACGTTATATAAAACAAATAACACCAAAACCAATAGGTATACCTCTAGACCCCATATCCAGTGTAAACACACCAACAGCAATGAATATAACTCCCATTAAAATTTGTTGTGACCTCATATCTTTAGCAGGGAAAACATACTCTTGCTCATTATCATTATTTGCTAAAGAGGTTGACTTATTATTCATATTTTCCCTTTTTTGTAAAATGCCACTTATGAAAGAGGGGGGTATTCTTAATTAATTCTCTAGCAATTCCATTTATTTCCAGAGCTCCTGATTCGAAGATGCTCCCCTGATGCTAGCTTTATTAACTTCCTCTAGTTCAGTACCCCCTTATCCCCAAAATGCTCTACCGAAGCCCAAATCATTAATTTTTTAAAACTCACTGATTCAACGATGTAAATCAATGACTACTATCAGAAAAATGATAACAGTAATACTACTTATTATAAGTAGAAATCCAAACATGGTGGCAAGACGACTAATCATATCCAATAATTAAAAAATCAGGCTTATCTGTTAGTAAATTTTATAAACTCGAGAAACATTGTCTAGCATGGTTTCGGTAACAAGATTGCCGCTGAAACCTGGCTCATGGAAGTTCCCCTTTTCTACTGAAAATAAATCGGAAACAGTTAAAAAACTCTAAATAGAATAGTCTCAATTCAGAAAACAGCAGAATATAGAAAATAATAAAATTTATATAATTTTAGGATATCTAACTATCTTAGATAAGATATCTACTTAAATGATTTTATTTTAATGAATAAGCGTCTTTACAACACCAATAACAACCGTTTGCTTTAGAATAACTAAACGCTTTTGCAGCTTCAACCGCAGAAATGCTATCTTTAAAATCCCCCAAAAATAGTCTATTTAACTCTTTGGGCAAATAGCTGCAATCCTGTCGGTGAACTTGATATTGTGCATATTCATCAATCAATGTATTAATATAGTACTTCATTTTTATTCCAGGTAAAAAACGAACTGTCACTCTAAATATTATACTGATAACACAGTTATATTTCTAGGTTTAATTTTGAAAAACACAAAATCACTAACTTAAAACTCGTTTTGTTTGTAGCTATTATATGGATAATATTTATCGTTTAATGGAGGGGTATATATTATTATCAAATAACAATTTATCACTCAAATTTAATTTACTAATAAGCCATGTAAAATACATTCACTATATTACATGGCTATAGATAAATTAAACGTAATATTTTTCATTGCAAATGACTGATTTTTTCCACTATTTCACCACTATCATTCACAAATCGATAAATAACTATATCATTAGATGGTTTCGGCATATTTTCTAGTAAATATTTTTTTGTAATATTAGGTTTTAACATCATATCCATTTCTTGTTTGATAGGGATAATGCAGTTTTTATTCTTTTTAGTTGAAAGACATAATTGAGTAAAAGAAATATGAAAATTTGATTTATTGGTAATTTGCAATAAAGCTTGCTCATTCTTTACTATAACTTTAAATATTAGATACTTCTCAATACTAGACGGAAATGAGCCTAATTGTTCGGATCTAATAAATATTTTATGTTGCGTATTCATCGTTAAATCCACTCTGTGAGTATTATTTCCGTCCCTTCTGATATCTTTTGGGGGAATTTCATAAAGATTAAGCCAATAGACCTGTTCTAAAGGACTTTTCTGTTCGTTGAAATTAAATATCTTCAATGCTTGTACTTGTTTCGGCTCTAATCTAAATGTAGACGGTGTGACGAAAACCGGAACAACACTCAATGGGCTTCCATTACCATGATCCACCCATGTTTGTACTACAATAGGGTATTTATTTGTGTTTGCAATAAGTAATGTTTGTACATCATTATTTGATTCGAAAATTATACGACTTTTATTTGCTAATACCCCAGCATATGAATTTGATATCATAAACAGGAAAAAACTTAAAAAAATATATTTCATTGAACTTTTACTATCACATGAGCGGTTGCATAAATCTTACCTGGGGTAACGGTTTCTCCTGGTATTTTACTTATAGCAGCTGTATATTGTTGTTGATAATAACTATAACCTGCTACTGAAACTCCCATAGATTGAGCACCATCTAAGACTGGATACCAACCACTATTTATCCCACTAGCCCAAGGAGTAGAAGACGAATAATCAGGTTGTCCCAAAAAAAACAACTTAGCTTGTGTGGTCGCATTATATAAATGAATACCAACCCCTCTTGCTAAATTAGGATCGGTTTCATAATTATCAGAGAGAAGCATGCTTACACCACCAGTAGCATTAATTAAACCTAACTTTTCTGCTGCTCTATAGGAGCCTGGGGAAACTTGTATACCGATTGCTGTTTGCCCCCCTGATATACCAGATTTTGCAGAATCACTACACTCAATCTGAACAGAAAATGAGGCTTCTCGCGTTCCCCCATCATTAAGTGCCTGAGTAGTAACTGTTGGAAAAAGAACATAAGGAGTCGCATTTCTTGCAACGCAAGTGGCGTTATTGCTTAACACAGTGTGTTGCATACGGTAGCCGAATCCATTATCAGCCCCCCAAAATCGAAAATAAACAGAACTATCTTCCCCCACATTGTCGTGCCCTAAACCGGGTCCAACTAGCTGAATATAAGCATTCGGCTGATTACAAGCATAGACTATGCCAGATGAATTGGCCTCGTATAATCCTGAACCACAATAATTACTTCTAGCGCCTGTAGCTGGCGTTAACGAACTCACACGAATTAATTCGGCTTGTAGAGGAGGAATATCAGAAAGCTTTATTTGTATCTTTCCATTTGATGTTTCTGTATAAGTTTGAATGGGAATTTTCTGCCAATAACGCGTTACGACAATTCCCGACATTGTTTGCCTTAATCCAACGTAAGCAAACTTAGTAGCGTAAACTTCTTGTAACCCATCATTTTCGCCAATTTGAAAAAAACCACCGACACGATCATCACCATTGGTTGCTACGAGAAAATAAATATTAGGAAGATCCTCTTTTTCACACTCCCACAGAACCGTTGATGCTGTTGCTCCACCATAATTATAAGAGGTGGGGGGAACAACGATACTGGATAATATTGACCCCACCGGCTGAAAGTAAGTATCTGTCATATTTACTCGACCAAAGGGTAACAACGCAGCTCGCTCATCTTCAGTTTGTGCAGCTCCAGTCATAAAGCACCGGGCATGAGCAGGGATTGCTAATAGATATAAAATACTAAGTAAAAGAGATACCATTAATTTGATTTTTAACATACTAATCCCACTTTAGCGGCAATCTACAATGATGTGAGTCAATGAACTTGATGCATGATAAAAAGGTGATGCATCATAACTAACATCACAATGTTCTGAGGATTTGTCGCCCCCCCAAGATAGATAGATTTTGTCTTTTAATTTTTTAGCTCGAAGATATATTTGATTATTTTGACCGACCATACCAATCGAAATATTTTCACTATTCTTCACTTCAGTTCCCAATGGGATAAGGGTATGATTCGGTGTATTTACTTTAATTAATAAAGGATAACCAAATTTTGTTGAAAAAGAAACTTTAACCGCAGCCCCTGCGTAAGGAGCAACTTTTTTTTCATTTTCTAAGAGTTCGACGGTGTTATTTGTATTCTTAGGATCAATCAGTATACTGTTGTATTGATAAGGAGTAAGCGTCGGAACTAACGCAAACCCATTACTGTCAATAGTTGTATCTTGAGCATTTAATATTTGTGCGCCTTCTGCGCCTTTAGCTTCTACCAATGCAAACGTATCACTTAAATAAGGACCTAGAGTAATTCCTTCAGAATGCAAAGCGACAGAACCTTGTATATTTGCACCGGCTTGCCAGTATTGATTACCTTTCGATGCATTTATGCCAATATTAGCCTTTGAAAAGTTTTTTTGTAAACTTCCATTAATCGAGCGCATATCGCTCTTATTAAGGTTATTAAGCCCAACTGTATAATTATATTTACTTAATTGCCCTGTTAATGAAGCTTGAGTTTGACTTCCCATATCTTTACTATGGCTATAGTTCATACCTAATGAAGTGTTACTGTTGTTATTTGATGAACCAATTGGCATTGATAATGACAATGATGTCACGGTTTCATTTGTTCCTTGAGTATTATGTGAACTACTCACTTTTTGCTTTGCAATAGCAATATTTAAACTTACATTGTTATTAAGAACTGTGCTATAACCAAATTGAAGCTGATTATTAGTCGGCCGTCCATTTCGATAATCTTGTCGAGAAGCAGTAATAAATAGGTTACCCGAATCATGAATTTTTTGGCTTAAAGTAATATCAAAGCGATTTTTTTGTAGATAGGTATTCGAATTTTGCTCAGATTCCTTTTGATTTTTATCTCGCAGAGAAAGTACGTCAACAAGTTCTCTATAGCCAGATGTAGAATAATGATAACTGGCTAATGATATTGTTGTATCTGTTGATGCTATTGTTTTGCTGTAGGATAAAGAAGTTCTTAGCCCTGTTAGCCTATTAGAATCATAATCATTTATTCGAGTATTCGTATAGGTAGTCTGAACACCAAAAGCTCCTAATGAGTTAGTTAATACCCCCCCTGACGCAATAGCAATATAATTATTAGCAATTCGGGAGCCTAAGTTTAATGTAATACTATTACTTATCCCTTTTTGATAAACTATGTCAGAAAAGAATGATTTACTTGCTGTATCTCGTGTTTTACCAACCGCTATATTATACTTTGATTGACCTGAGCGTAGTGATTGAGATACAGCAGAAAATGGAACAGTAAAATGTTTTACTGTTCCATTAGCTTCTTTAATTTCAACATCTAAATCTCCGTTATAACTCGTTGGATTCAGATCATCAATAACAAACTGCCCTGAGGGAACGGTGATTTGATAAATTTTATATCCATTTTGTTTTACGGTTACTGTCGCTGTTGTGTCTACAATACCTGAAATTGTTGGTGCATATCCCCTTTGTGACAGGGGATATGTTCTTTCATCTGTATCAAAACTGAAGCCAGTATAATTAACCCCAGAGAAAACTTGTCCTGATGTCAGTAACTGACCAATTTTCGTTAAGCCATGTAGCTTTGGAATGGGCTTTTGTATATAACTTCGTATGTTATTCCAGCTTGTGCCATTATTGTTTGAGTAATTACCTGTTGATTGTTGTCGATATTGCCAGGTTCCTAGATTAACGCCACCATTAAAAAAAACATAAGTACTATCTTGACTTTTTGTATGATTATTATCGACATGATAATAGTTTGCTAAGTAGTTAATAAATGCTATTGAGTCTCCCGAATTCAAATCTTTTAAGGGAATGTAACCCTTAGGAATACTTATTAAATCCGCTTGAGGTATCGTTATATCAAGGCGTAAAGTACTCACGTTAACATTGGTATAAGCGGATTTAACTAATTCATTCAAAAAATAACAATTTTGGGCATTACTTGACGGTAAATTAATTGATTTAACTCCAAGAGTTTTAATAAAATCAAATGTAAAGCATGGCTGGACTGAACCATTTCCATCCTCAAAGGTTACTAAACTATTAATAATAAAGTTATTATTAATATAAATATCTAGCTTATAACTTCCAGCTAGGAGCGAGTCGCCATTATTTAACTTTTTAATCAGTTCATCGCTGATATTTTTACCTTGAAATAGCTGAGGAGAAAAATAAATTTTATCGCTATTATTTGCATCAGATATTTGCGAAATAAATGTAGCACCAACTAACATTATTACTAAAGTCAGTTTTAATTTCATTCGCATTACCATTTCCTTCAATTGATTTTTTTTGTATAAATCTGACTCGAACCATAGTCATTGATGATCTCAAACTCTATTTTCGCACCATGACCTATACCATTTTTTAATGGGTTATCCCATGTATAAACGGATTTTGGTGAAAGCATAACTGACCTAACAAGAGTAACTTTATTTTTCTCTGAAATTAAACGAGCCTCTTTTATCACAATATGAAATGGACTTTGATTATCTATCCTAAATTGGTCTTTATTTTTTGAAACAGTTAGTTTTTCTAGGGTATTTAATTGATTTTCGATTGATTTTGGCCTGTAAAAAATTTTCACTTGAGAGTTAAATAATAATGTTAATTGATTTTGTGATTCTTGCTCTCTGGAAACACCTGGAATTTGAGTGAAATTAAAGTAAAGAACAGACTCAACCTCTTTAGGTAAGTTATCAGCCATTTTAACCAACTTTATAACTTGCCCCTCTTGAGGTGAGATTTTAAAAATAGGTGGAATAGCTATAAACTGATTGCCTACACTCTTGTTACTTTGAGCTTTAGGTTTATCTGTAATCGATATATCAACAACATAATGTGTATCACTGTTATTTGTAAATTGTAAGCTTTTTTCCTTACTACTTTCATTATATATAATTCTAGTCCCTGTCATTACAACTGAAGAATGACTTATAAAAGGAACAAAAATACACAAATAAGTAAACCATTTAATGGACAATAGTAACCTAGAAAACATATTCTAACCTTAAACTAATAAAAGAGCCTTAAATAATATCAAGGCTCTAAAGTATTCTATAAATAGCTAAGAGTATATTCTGCAACTGCAGTTACTTTCCCCGGTGTTGCATTACCATTTTCAGAAATGTACTGAACTCCGAATTTATAATTAGCTGTAGTGGAATCTTTCCCTAAAACTAGTCCTGGAACTGATGTTGGCCCATTAAGTATAATAGGATTAGTACCTGTTTCAGAATCTAACAATTGAAGCGCTACATTTGTAGCTTCATTATCTGGTGCGGCATTTCCTAAATTACCGTTTGCTGTGACATTATGTCCTAAAAATACGGTGTTAATATTCAAATCTGAATCTGTCGGCGCAGTACAATTCATGAGGCTAATTGTAAAAGGTCTAAAGCCACTTGTTGAACCTGCTGTTGTCAAATCACTACTGCGTACTGTTGATAATAAAACAGTGCTATTTGTTGAGCCATTCACTAACGGTTCACAAGTCTGAGCTGAAACTTCTCCTTGAAATATGATTTGTGGTGCTGCAAAAGCAAAATTAGATACCCCCATAGTGATACCGACTAAAATAGGAATTATTTTCATATTTAAATTACCTTCATTAATTTATTTAATAGACGAATAAGTGTAGGCTGAATACCTTTTAAAGGATACAACAATAAATTACTCCAAAAAAGAGTTTTAAACATTTAGTTACAATTTTAAATTTATACACAGTAAATTAGTATTAGTTATTAATTTATTAAGACTAGTCATACATATGATTTTAATAATGTTAACACTAGCGGAAATACCCGTTTACTCCTTATATGTGAATCAGATAATGCCTATTTGATATAAATCATAACCTACCACATTTATTTTATTACAAAATATTATTAATGTAGATTTTTGTAAATTTTTATTTGAGCTTAAAAAATTTGTTAAAATATATTCTTACATTCACATAAAAATCAACCAACTGTAATATAAACAAATATATATATTTTTTTTTACGTTTAACCCACCTAAAGAGTTTTTACTAAGTTTTACCGATCGATACAAAGATAATCAATAGGCCATACCGATCAATCTAGCTTGAATTGATCGGTATAATCATTTTTACTCTCATTCTGGATAACATTATGATCAACACATTATTGTTCTATATTTTTAGAGGTATGTTAATATTATGAGCACCCCACCCCATATTAATATCGTTGTGGGTCGTTTTTTGCAAAAATCACGTAAAGAAAACGATTTGACAGGTAAAGAGTTAGCAAGATTAATTAACGTCAGTCAACAACAAATTTCACGTTATGAATTAGGTGTTACTCCATTAACATTAGCTCAGCTAAATAAACTTTTACGGACTTTAAATAAAAGTTGGGCAGAGTTTTTTTTATATCTTGAAATGCAAGAAATAAATTAAAAAACACATTTAGAATTTTAATTTACATAAAAATTAAACCTGTATGCTTTGTTACCATCTTTTATCGCTGGTATTACCTATTTATTTAAAATGATTTTTTTGGGGTTGTTTGAATTTACAGTCAAAATCTAATACTATAAAAAATATCGGCAATTATGGGGGCAACAGTTGTATTATTACTTAATTTCTTTAATGGATTAGGAACTCAATTATTTTAGCTTCCATCGTATAACTTTATCTATATTATACTAAGAATTTTCTATAAAAAAATCGGGAACGTTACTAGCATTAAGCTATCTACACATCCGTAACCACCGAACGCAACTACGAAATTAGTAAGATATGTTGTTCGCTATATCAGTTACATCCACTAGTCCAACCTTAGGCTAATAGCAAGTGCAAGTCTCTAATTTATGATATTGATTCTTGATTGTTTTTTATAACCCCAAAATAGATTTGAATCAGCTTTCGTATTGTAGCCCCTAATACTTGTATCTTTATTTTTCCAACAGACAAAAGTCTTTTTTTGTGCTTTGATATCTGGGTGATGTGTACCAGTGCTAACTGTGGCTAAAAATATTTATAATTGGATTCTAGATGGCCCTATTTTACTCAATGTTGTTTTGCCTTTAAATGAACCTGACTCATTTAGCCTTGGCGTAATACCAACGAATGCAGCTGCCAGTTTTTCAGTTGAGATATTTTTGGTTGATAATAAATACATCAACTCTCTGGACATTACCTTTTCAATACCTACAACATTCATAAGTAAGTCATGGCTCTTATTTATTACTGGGCAGGCTGAAATAGTGACATTAATCTCCCGTTCGATACCTTTGATTTCAATATCCAGAATATGGGTCATTCGTAAAATTGATAACAGCACTCGGTCATAAGAGGTATTAATCCGACTAGCTTCAAGTCGATTAACTTTCTCTCAAACGATTTTTTCCACTGCGGACTGTGATTTAATGTTTCTAACATTATTTACCTCAAGTTTTCATAATAAAACATACTTATATTGTACATCACCGCACCTTGCGAAGGTGTACGCGTCGGATTTATCAGTTTTATGAATTAATCCTAATGATTATGAGTACTTTTTTGCTTTTCCTAGGTTTGAAATGATGATTTGAAAATTCATTGAGTGTAAATATAAGGCTATCGCCTCATGATAAACTCCTGTCGACTTCCCGATTTTTAAAATAACGAAACTTACTACCGCTCTTGGTTTGATTTAATAATAAGAAGAAATCTAAGGAATCTTTGCTCACATCTATTCCAACACTTACTACTCATTGAAGTAGTCAATTAATACTGTAAATAGCGTATCTATGAAGTGGCATAGTTAATTTGACCACCTGATTAGAAGTGATATTCTTACTTCAATAACATCACAGGTGAGCACATAGTTAAGCAATATTCAGCAGAGTTTAAACTCGATGCCGCTAAAATGGTGGTTAATCATCATTACTCAGTGGCTAAAGCTGCACAGACAATGGGCGTTAGTTTTGCCGCACTTAATCGATGGATTAAAAAACTGCGATTAGAGCATCAAGGTAAAATTCCGACGGGACTTCCGCTTACCCTGGAATAACTTGAACTTCGTGAAATGAAAGAAAAGATATAACATATTGAAATAGAAAAACGAAATTATAAAAAACTAGGGAGCTCTTAATGTCGGACTCATTGAAGGATTCGCAATAATCGACAAACTAAGAGCGCATTACCCCGTCACAACGCTATGCCAACTTTTTGAACACCATCGTAGTAGCTATCGTTATTGGCATCATCGAATAAAAATGTCGTGCCGGACGGAGCTCGATCGATTAAACGAAGTTTAGCTAAAGAGGCTTGGAACTTAAGTGGCGGCGCTGCGGGCACAAAGGCTATCGCCACAATAATCACGACATAGTACGGTGTGAAGATGAGCCGTTATCTTGCCGGTAAGTTAATGAAGGAAATCGGGATTAGGAGTTGCCAACACGTGAAACATCGCTATAAGCGCGGGGCAAAAGAACATGTCGGATATCCCTAATTTACTCGGCCGCCAATTTGCTGTCACAACTTCCAATCAAGTGTAGTGCGATGATGTAAAGTACATTTGGACAGGAAAACGGTGGGCGTATATCGCCGTCGTGTTAGACCTATTTGCACGGAAACCCGTTGATTGGGCACTATCCACGTCTCCCCGATACCATGTTGACCTTAAAAGCCCTGCATATAGCTTGGGGAAATGCGGGGACAGCCAAACAGACTGATATTTCATAACGACAGGGCAGCCATTATCCCAGCCTTGAGTATCGTCTGCGATTATGGCTTTATCAAATGGTCAAAGCCTAAGTCGCCAAGGTGTTTGTTGGGATACCAGCCCAATGGAGCGATTTATTAGAAGTTTAAAACATGAGTGGATGCCTTCAATGGGTTATGCCCCCCCCCGAAAGAAGCAGAATTCAGCATTGTTCGTTATATCAAGGGTTAAGTAGCATCAGACCCCACTGGTATAACGGCGGATTAACCCCCAATGAATCAGAGCGGCAGTTCTACAAACAGTCTAATGACGTGGCCAATATTAGTTAACCACTTCACTACTATCCATGAACATAAGCACTCCTACGGCGTGAACATCGCGGCAGAGCAGCTCTATTTCTAGGTAACTCCCTTCTCGTCTTTTATAATCTACTCCATGCATATTCCCAGACCCGCTAAATTGCTATTCCAATATGATGACGGATGGAACCGTTTCATTGATAACAACCCTGTCGATGAATGGCAACTCCTCTGTGTTGAAAAGATTGCGGTGCCTGCGGCCTCAAAGGCACCGAACAGTGGATTGCCCAGCAGCGCCATATTTTGCCGGATTGCGAGTAGCAACATATCACCCTCACGATGCCCCATCTGTTTTGACCTTTCTTCAACAATAACTGGCCCTTGCTCAACTAACTCTTTCGCTGTGCAACCCGCACCATGCTCAAACATGCCTGGCACCAAGGCCTCGAAATTGGCATTTTTTGTGCCTTACATACTTATGGTCGCCAGCTCAATCAACATCCCCATATTCATGTGTCGGTGATCAGAGGAGGTCTCACGAAATATGACACCTGGAAGCCGATTTTTTTCAAAAAGAAAGACGTCGAAAAAGTCTGGCGTAGTGCGGTCGTTCGGCTCCTTCGGATAGTTATTTTCAACCCCCGCCCAACACATTGCTGGGCTTTGGACACATTCGCGATTATCCGACGTAGTGCCGTTACCTTAACGCCCAGTTTCAACGTTATTGGAAAGTGCATTTTGCCAAAAAGACCCGAGGAGTTTGGCATAATGTGAAATATCTGGGGCGCTACTTTAAACGTCCCCCTATCTCGGCGTCTCAGTTGAAACACTACAGCGAGGGCTCCGTGGTCCATCATTATTACGATCACCACAGCCAGCAATACCGACGACAGACTTATCCCAAGAAGAGATGATCCGACGCTATGTCAATCATATCCCCGCACAGCATTTTAAAATGATCCGCTATTACGGTTTTTTAGCTAATCGCAAACATGGGCGCTTATTACCTAAAGTGTATGACACGTTGGATATGTTACACTCTAACGTACCCGAAAAACCTAGCTTTGCGGCACTGATTAAAGGATTTTTAAATACTGCACCAATGTATTTTATGTGGAAATTGACTGAGATTTATTAGTGCGGAAAAAGGAATACATGCAGTCACTTTGCTGTCAGAAAG
This sequence comes from Providencia sp. PROV197, assembly GCF_028479625.1. Classification (NCBI taxonomy): domain Bacteria; kingdom Pseudomonadati; phylum Pseudomonadota; class Gammaproteobacteria; order Enterobacterales; family Morganellaceae; genus Providencia; species Providencia sp. PROV197. Next base: position 22,255 of record NZ_JAMPNZ010000029.1, on the reverse strand, counting down.
GCAGGATAAAATGGCTAAAAAACGATGGTTACAAACTGCGGACTAGGATCAGTGTGCCTATTACTTCAGTTTTTAGCTAAAAATAGCGCAATTACACGTTATCATAGTTAGGTTTAAATACAACAGAGCCCCTTTAACAGACTCTGATACCGAAACATATCGTTATAGATTCGTTAAACCATTCACCCATTTTCCTAACCATCAAGATGAATTTGATAGGCTCTGGGAAACTCATTGTGTAAAAAAATGATACATAAAATCTATTATATGTTGATATGAATAATAGATTTTTCTAGTCAGCACCAAGCACAAAACCTGAACAATTAATTGATATTAAATGATTATTTTCGAGTTAACATATCTATTTCATGATGAAATCACCAAAATAAAAATTAATACTAACTGATACTACTATTATTATCAGATTACGCTTCCCTTGTAAAAAATTTTCTATTACTAATAGCATCTTCTCTGTCCCTCCCTGATTTTGCGGTTTGATGACGATAAATTGCATAATATATCTAATCACATTAACATAAAAATTTAGCTTTTTTACGTTTTTAAGGAAGAAAACTAGTTGATATAATCAATATTGTCATGATACTTATTACACTTATTAATAGCTAAAAAGACAATTCATTAATTATCTTAATAAATCAATGCGTTAGAGACTTAGATCATATTTCTTCGAAATATTTAGATTGTCATTCTATCATTGATACAAAGCCTTATAGAACTAGGCCTTATTATAGATTAAATAACTAGCCCAAACTTGATGGGTTAAACTCATTAGCAGACGGTTATAAGTAAACCCAATTAGCCATAATAAATTAATGAAGTAAATTTGTATTAGTTATCTCAATGTGTTAGGTATCTTTTTATATGAAGCTTATTATCCGACAATAAATGATTATGGTTATAAGTAACTTTTTAGGCAATTTATAGTCGCGTAACACATATAGTTTGACGAATATGTTTATTACGTGTACGTTATATATATTAAGCATAGGAGAAAATATGGAGCCACTTCAGCTGTTTAAAATTTTAGGTGACCAAACCAGGCTCGATATCGTGTTGCTTTTGAAAGCATCTGGTGAGCTATGTGTCTGTGATATCTATACAGCCTTGAATTTATCGCAACCAAAGACTTCTCGACACCTAGCAATGCTAAGAGAATCAGGTCTTTTGCTCAATTCAAAACATGGCAAATGGGTTCATTATCGTTTATCTCCTGCATTACTACCGTGGGTGAAAAGTATCATTGATGTCACTTACGCCACAGAGAAAAATAGAGTTGCAGATTTGCTTAAGAGTCTAGAGACAAAAGAACCTGCGAGTAGCTGTTCTATATAAAAATTTTTAAGTTAACATATTTGAAAAAACACATATAAGGTTGAGCGATGAAAAAACTAGAAGTATTTGATCCCGCATTATGCTGTAGCACCGGTGTTTGCGGAACCGAAGTCGATCAAGCATTAGTCGATTTCGCAACAGATGTGGATTGGTTAAAAAAACAAGGGGCAAGTATAAGGCGTTTTAATTTAGCGCAAGAGCCTATGGAGTTCGTTAACAACACAAAAGCAAAAGCATTTTTGGAAACCGCAGGTGCCGAGTCACTTCCACTATTGATTCTTGATGGCGAGATTGTGCTGACTGGTCGATACCCGAAACGACATGAGCTAGCAAGATGGTTTGGTATTCGCCTGAATATTGAAAAAACCGAAATAGTTAAATCGTGTTGCGGTAATGACAAAACGTGTTGTTAACAGGAGCAATAAAATGAAATTTTTAGATAACACACCTAATTATTTATTTTTTACTGGGAAAGGTGGTGTGGGTAAAACCTCTATTTCCTGTGCGACAGCAATTAAATTGGCAGAGGACGGAAAAAAAGTCTTACTGGTGAGCACTGATCCAGCTTCTAACGTTGGGCAAGTGTTCTCTCAATCGATCGGAAACAATATTAAACAGATAACATTGGTTCCAAATTTATTTGCTATTGAAATAGATCCTCAAGCCGCAGCCGAAGAATATCGAAACAAAATTATTAATCCAATCAAAGAAAGTTTACCTGAAGCGGTAATTCAAAGTATTACGGAACAGCTATCAGGTGCCTGTACCACAGAGATTGCAGCTTTCGATGAATTTACTGGGTTGTTAACCAATACCGAAATTACGGGACAATTTGACCATATCATTTTTGATACTGCACCAACGGGGCATACCATCCGTTTATTACAACTCCCGAGTGCGTGGAGTGATTTTATTAGTGACAATCCTGATGGTGCGTCATGTTTAGGGCCAATGTCTGGTCTTGATAAACAACGTGAGCAATACAGCATGGCGGTGGAAGCATTGAGTGATACATCACTAACACGGTTAGTATTAGTTGCTCGGCCTCAATCAGCGGCATTGAGGGAAGTGGCGAGAACCTATAGCGAGTTGTCATCTCTGGGTATCAAAAATCAGCAATTAATAGTCAATGGTGTTTTCCCTGAAAAGGCGATGACTGAAAATGATAAGTTATCCCATGCACTCTATAACCGCGAGCAAACGGCATTGGAATCTATGCCTGAAGCATTACGCTCGTTACCTATCGATATTCTTTATTTACAAAATATCAATATGGTCGGAGTCGATGCACTGAAGCAGTTGTTATCTAATGACATGCCACAAGTTCCAATTATTACCCCGACAAAACAACCTATTTCTTTACCTACCTTGTCAGAACTGGTTGGCGAAATATCTCAGCAACAGCATGGGCTGATTATGTTAATGGGCAAAGGTGGTGTAGGGAAAACAACGATTGCGGCATCAATCGCAGTTAAATTGGCAGAAAAAGGGCTTGATGTCCATTTGACCACATCTGATCCAGCCGCGCATATTGAATCAACCCTCAATGGTGTTTTACCCAATCTTCAAGTTAGCCGAATTGACCCTATCGCTGAAACTGAGCGTTATCGTCATTATGTCTTAGAAACCAAAGGGAAAGATTTAGATGAAGAGGGGCGTGCATTACTTGAGGAAGATTTACGCTCTCCATGCACAGAAGAAATTGCGGTATTTCAGGCTTTTTCTCGCATCATTAGAGACGCGGGTAAACGTTTTGTCGTCATGGATACTGCGCCGACTGGGCATACATTATTACTTCTGGATGCAACAGGGGCATACCATAAAGAAATTGCTAAGAAGATGGGTGAAAAAGGCCACTATTTAACGCCGATGATGCAATTACAAGATCCTGAACGCACCAAAGTCATTATTACGACACTCGCTGAAACAACGCCTGTGCTTGAGGCGGAAAATTTGCAAAATGATTTAATACGGGCAGACATACATCCGTGGGCGTGGGTGATCAATAACAGTCTATCTATCACGGAAACAACCTCACCATTGTTACTTTCTAGGGCAGAGCAGGAAGCTACACAGATAGAAAAAGTGACATCAACATTGGCAAAACGTGTTGCTATTGTTCCTTTGCTTGAAACAGAGCCTGTGGGGATATCTGCATTAAGTCAGCTCGCAGAGTAAGTTTTATTTTCTAAAAATAAAAGGTGCACAAAAGCACCTTTTAAATGAGGTTGTTATGTTTATTGCCGCATTCATTTTTATTTTAACGATCACCTTTGTTATTTGGCAGCCCAAAGGACTGGGTATTGGCTGGAGTGCTACAGCAGGGGCAGTATTAGCACTGATTTTTGGTGTAATTAGTTTTCAAGATATTCCGATTGTTTGGAACATAGTTTGGAACGCCACAGCGACATTTGTTGCCGTCATTATCATTAGCCTACTTTTAGATGAAAGTGGTTTTTTTGAATGGGCTGCATTACATGTTGCCAAGTGGGGCGGGGGTAAAGGAAAACTGTTATTCAGTTATATCGTGTTACTGGGTGCAACGGTTGCGGCCTTATTTGCCAATGATGGCGCAGCATTGATATTAACGCCCATTGTGATTGCGATGTTATTGGCACTTGGTTTCAACAAAGGCACAACATTAGCATTTGTCATGGCTGCTGGGTTTATTGCAGATACGGCGAGCTTGCCGCTGATTGTTTCGAACCTCGTGAATATCGTTTCTGCGGACTTCTTTAATATTGGATTTACTGAATATGCATCGATTATGGTGCCAGTGGATATTGCAGCAATTATTGCAACATTAGCGATGCTGCATTGGTTTTTCCGCAAAGATATTCCTAAACAATATGATGTTACCAAACTGAGTGAACCGACTTTAGCCATTAAGGACATGACAACGTTTAAAGCAGGTTGGCTGGTATTGGTACTGCTACTTATTGGTTTCTTTGTCTTAGAACCATTAGGTATTCCAGTGAGTGCAATTGCGGCTATTGGCGCCTTAATTCTTTGGGTGATTGCAGCCAGAGGCCATACGATTAATACCAAAAAAGTATTACGTGGAGCACCGTGGCAAATCGTCATTTTCTCTTTAGGTATGTACTTGGTTGTTTATGGTTTAAGAAATGCGGGGTTAACCGATTATCTTTCTGAAACGCTCAATTACCTTGCAGACAAAGGGTTATGGGTAGCAACAATTGGTACGGGATTTATAACTGCATTTTTATCCTCAATAATGAATAATATGCCAACGGTATTAATTGGTGCTTTATCCATTGAAGGGAGTGAAGCGTCAGGGCTAATTCAACAAGCAATGGTTTATGCCAATGTGATTGGTGCCGATTTGGGGCCTAAAATCACACCGATAGGGAGTTTGGCTACATTGTTGTGGTTACATGTTTTATCACAAAAGAACATGACGATTACGTGGGGATATTATTTTAAAACGGGAATTATCATGACGATCCCTGTACTCACCGTCACACTTATCACTTTAGTACTTCGACTCTCACTGTTAAATTAAGAGTGATCCCATGAATGAAATTACAATTTATCACAACCCGAATTGCGGTACATCACGTAATACCCTTGCCATGATCCGCAATAGTGGCGTTGAGCCGACGATCATTTATTATTTAGAAACGCCTCCAACTAAAGATGTGTTAGTGCAACTTATTGCCGATATGAAAATTACGGTAAGGGCGTTATTACGAAAAAATGTTGAGCCGTATGAGCAATTAAACTTAGAAAAAGATATTTATACAGATGACCAACTCATTGATTTTATGTTGCAGTACCCAATACTGATTAATAGACCGATTGTTGTTACACCAGTAGGAACTAAGCTTTGCCGACCTTCAGAAGTCGTTTTGGATATATTACCTCATTCGCAACAACGTGAATTTATCAAAGAAGATGGCGAGGTTATTGTTGATAAACAAGGCATCAGAGTAAAGTAAATCACTGACGATATTTATCATGATGAGCGTACTGATGCAGGGCATCAGTACGCTCATGTTAATCCGGTACTTGCTTAAGGTCGTTGATATTGGTATTTTAAAAAAACATACAATTCATAGGAACAGCTGATCATATTATGCGCCTTACGCCACCCTGAGATACCTCCTTCCTTTTAGGTTGATGCTAAATCAGCCAATTTCCACATCCCTTCTTTGGGATAATTTCGTTTATTTAAAATATGCTCTCCCATCTTGGGATTGATAGATTACAAGGTAGTCTAATATGCTGTTGTCCTCATCTCGTCAGGACTGGCTGGGTAACATCCGTGGGGATGTCCTCGCCGGTATTGTTGTTGCTTTAGCGTTAATTCCTGAAGCCATCGCATTTTCAATTATTGCAGGCGTCGACCCCAAAGTCGGGTTATACGCTGCCTTTTCTATTTCAGTGATTATTGCTTTCATCGGGGGACGCCCCGGCATGATTTCATCAGCAACAGGTGCCATGGCGCTCTTAATGGTTGTTCTGGTGAAAGAACATGGTCTTCAGTACTTATTAGCCGCGACGGTTTTAACTGGGATATTTCAAGTTATCGCAGGATATTCAAAATTGGGTAGTCTAATGCGATTTGTTTCACGCTCTGTCGTAACGGGATTTGTTAATGCGCTAGCTATCTTGATTTTTTTAGCCCAACTTCCTGAGTTAACCAATGTGAGTTGGCATGTTTATGCCATGACCGCGGCAGGCTTAGGGATTATCTATTTGTTTCCATTAGCCAATAAAACCATTCCTTCGCCATTAGTGTGTATTGTTGTATTAACGATAATTTCAATATGGCTTGGTCTTGATATCCGAACGGTTGGTGATATGGGCGTTTTGCCTGACAGTTTGCCTATTTTTCTTTTGCCCGATATTCCCTTGAACATTGAAACGCTACTTATCATATTGCCCTACTCATTAGCTCTAGCTGTTGTTGGCTTATTGGAATCAATGATGACCGCAACGATTGTGGATGATTTGACGGATACAACCAGTGATAAAAATCGAGAATGTAAAGGGCAAGGCATTGCCAATATGGCCACTGCATTTATTGGCGGGATGGCGGGATGTGCGATGATCGGTCAATCCATTATCAATATAAAATCGGGTGGCCGAGGTCGATTATCGACACTGGTTGCGGGTGTTGTTTTATTGCTAATGGTAGTTTTTCTTAATGATTGGGTATCAAAAATCCCTATGGCGGCGTTAGTTGCTGTGATGATTATGGTGTCAATTGGAACCTTTTCTTGGCAATCCCTTGCCGATATACGAGTCCATCCGCTATCAACCAGCATCGTTATGATAGCCACCGTCATTGTTGTCGTTTGGACCCATAATCTGGCTTACGGGGTACTTGTCGGGGTGCTCATCGCCGCGCTTAATTTTGCCAATAAAGTCGCGAGATACATGACAGTTATATCAAGACTAGACAGAAAGGTACATCATTATGAAGTTCGGGGACAAATTTTCTTTGCCACATCGGAACGCTTTGTTAATGCCTTTGATTTTAAAGAAGACATTGATAAAGCGATTATCGATGTGAATCATGCTCATTTTTGGGATATCACTTCCGTCAGCGCGTTAGATAAAGTGGTGATTAAGTTTCTACGTGAAGGCATTGATATTGAAATTAAGGGGATGAATGAAGCCACTGCAACGTTGGTTGATAAGTTTGGTATTCATGACGACCCGAAAAAAATTGAAAAATTCATGGGAGGTCATTAATTATGGCAGCAAATATCATTCAAAAAACTTGCGTAATTGGGTGTATAGACCGTTCGCCCTCGGCGATTGCCGTTTGTCACGCCAGTGCTTGGATAGCCCAAACACTTAATCTTCCGCTGACACTGTTACACATGAATGAAAAAATCCCAACATCGGCACACCATGACTTAAGCGGGATTATCGGATTTGACACCCGAGAAACCTTATTGAATGAACTTGTGGATATTGAAGAAAAGCGAGCGCGTTTAACCCGTGAGGAAGGTCGACAATTATTAATGAGTGCAAAAAAAATCACTCAAGATTTAGGTCTTCATGATGTTAATACACTTCAGCGGCAAGGGTCTTTAGCCGAAATGCTTAATCATGAAGATGCGCATATTGTTGTACTCGGTCGTCGAGGCGAGCAATCTGAATTAACGGGTCATATCGGCAGTCAGCTAGAGGGGATCATCCGTCTTCAAAAAAATTCAGTACTTATCTGTAAGCGAAATTTTACCCCTCCGAAAAAGATTATGATTGCGTTTGATGGCAGTGAGGAAGGTGAACGAGTCATTCTGCGGTTAACACAAGTGAAATTATTAGCCGGTAGTGATTGCTATCTGGTAATGCACGGTAACCAAGACAGTCAGCTCAAAAAAGCACAAAACCGACTTCATCAAGCCGGTATTAAGGTGAAAGTCTATTTACTTGAGGGTGCCGATAGCATCGTTGATGAGTTGTGTAACTTTGCAGTACAACACCATATTGATTTGATCATCATGGGGGCTTTTGGTCATTCGCGATTGAGGCAATTTTTTACTGGAAGTCATACGACAGAGATGATACATAAAACGCCAGTATCATTACTCATCATTCGTTAGTCTTTTCGTCTATAGTCATTATTACCAAGAGAGGTGACTCACTTTCGTCGCCTCTCTATCATAATAAGTGGCTACGATTTATCGACAATATGAATAAAATGAATGTGTTTTTCATATTGATCGAGGATATCATGAATAATCTGCGCTTCACTCCATCCCATAATATCGTAGTCTTGCCCACCTTCCTTTAAATAAACTTCAGCGCGGTAGTATTTCTGAGACTCATTATTTTCATCATCATCCATACCCACTAATGCAAAAGAAGGCGTCAAATAGTCTCGTAATCGTATTTCATAGAGGAAATTGAGGTTCTCACCAAATTGTACTTCAAGAGTCACCCTATCGTCTTTCTCATTATGGATAGCGGCCTCGGTCCCCTGCTTTTCCAACTCAGTAACGACAGACTGCATAGCCGGCTCAATCACTTCCGCCATGAAACGTTTAACTTGATTACGTTTAGGGAAAAAAGCTATTTTACGTAATCGACGTTGCCATGATAATCCCCCTCGCCCAGTGTTCGGTGCTAAGGTAGCAAGCTGTTGACTGTCTTTTTTATACACATCAATACGTAAGGCTTTTAATAATCCGACAATAGCAATCAATAAAATAATTGCAAAGGGAAGTGCGGTCGCTATCGTCATGGTTTACAATGCCGTTAATCCGCCTGCCAGTAAAAGTGTGATTGCAACAGCCCCCATCAAAAAGGCCCAAAAAATACGTTGCCAAACCGGTGTGTGTATTTCACCACCAGAGGCTAACGTATCGACAACCATGGCCCCGGAATCTGCTGATGTCACAAAAAAAACAATGACCATCAGCATAGCGACAAAAGAAAGAACAGATGAAAACGGAAAGTAATTTAAAAATTCAAATAAGGCGAGAGCAACATCTTTTTGAACGACTTGTGCCAACATTTCTGCCCCATTATCACGGATCAAATGTATGGCACTATTTCCAAAAAAAGTCATCCAAAGCAGTGTAAACCCAGCAGGAACAAACAAAACACCTGTAACAAACTCTCGAATAGTACGCCCCCGAGAGATCCTCGCAATAAACATGCCCACAAAAGGGGACCATGAAAGCCACCATCCCCAATACAATAATGTCCATCCCCCTAACCATTCGCTCGATTGCGGCTCATAGGCATAAAGATTGAAGGTTTTATTGATGATATCTGAAAGATAAGCCCCGGTATTTTGGACAAAAGATTTAAGTAACAGTACTGTCGGGCCTAAAATCCCAATTAATAATAATAATAAACCCGCTAAACTTAGGTTGAGTTCAGAGAGAATTCGTATGCCTTTATCTAAACCACTGACGACTGATAACGTCGCTAATCCCGTGATCACAACGATCAAAATTACTTGCATCGTTGGACTGACAGGAAAACCGAATAAATGCGCTAATCCTGCGTTGACTTGCAAAACACCAAATCCAAGCGAAGTTGCAACCCCAAAAACGGTGCCAACAACAGCAAAAATATCAACAGCATGTCCCATTGGGCCATAGATACGTTCACCAATGATAGGATAGAGAGCTGAACGCAATGTAAGCGGTAAGCCATGTCGATAACTAAAAAAAGCGAGAATTAAGGCGACAATGGCATAAATAGCCCAAGCATGTAAGCCCCAATGGAAAAATGTAATTTCCATTGCTTCTCTTGCAGCTTGAACAGTTTGTGGGTTTCCAACGGGGGGGGGGGCAAGATAGTGCATTACTGGCTCAGCGACCCCGAAAAACATGAGTCCAATACCCATTCCTGCTGAAAACAACATAGCAAACCAGGAAAGATAACTAAATTGCGGTTGAGCATGATCTGGACCGAGTTTGATTTGGCCAAATCGAGAGAGTCCTAAATAGGCAACAGTCAATAAAATCAATGCGACAGCTAGAATATAAAACCAACTGGCATTCTCAAAAAGTTGAGCTTATAAGGATTTTAACAAAATTTCAGAACGTTTAGGAAAAATAGCGGCTACTGCAACGACGCATAAAATAATAAAGGCAGAAACAAAAAAAACGGGCGGATTTATTTTCCCCCACCTTCTTGTTTTTTTTGATGATAATGGCATTCTATTTCCTTTTAAATGAGTACAAATCATTATCATAAATTGAGAATGATAACGTTATATAATCGAATTTAAACATTATTTCACAAGTTACTTGATTATTAAAATGTAACTTTCTGTATTATTTAATGTGCCTTTATTAAGAAATATATAGCCTTATAGGTTAGTAAAATGCTTAATTTCACTATAACTACCATAGTTGAATTCTAATTATTTATTTAACCTAATAGGGGTCAGTTTGGATATCGAAAATTATTGTACGTTACGGCTGATTTTTAATCGCAAAAGTTAACCTTAACTTCCAGTTCAGATAGTGCCAGCTCTGCTATTTTCGTTGTAACAGTGACCGGGTCGTTACTTTCCAAAGACCAAGCCGCGGATAATCCACACCATGCGCAGATCCACATCAGCAGCCTCTCTCTGTCCAGACCGGCAGTTTCGGTCACGATATTAAGTCGTTGTTTAAATATTTCCGGGACAACGGCTATTCCAGAAGCTGGATTACCAAGGTCCGGATTTGTGAAAATATTGGCATAGTCGAACCCTCGCTCACCTTTTAAGCCTTTCGGGTCAATTGCCAGCCAACCAGATGACCCAAAATCAAGGACGTTAGCGTGATGCAAATCGCCATGTAGCGTGGTCACATCATGCGGCGAAGATAGCAGATCTTCAGATATTTCTGCGCACTGTTTCAGAATCCCCCCCATATATCCGGGCGACTGGTTTAAGGGCGTGGAACCAGTCATGAAGAGAAGTAAGTTGTGGTATTGGCTGTTTCTGACCTATGTGCAACTGGTTTGCTGTAAGGCACAGAATACGGCAAGCCTCTGTGTCCTGACCTTCTCTGGACATCGTGGACAGAGATGCGGGCCCCGTGGCACGCTCCAGAAGAATTGCCTCATTTTCATGGGAAATTACTGGGGCAGCTCCACGTCCTCCCCACCATGCCATAAGTGCATTACCTCTTTGTTCTTCCAGGTCATCGATAATTTTTAGCATCGCTTTTATGCCATCGGTTGATGTTTTAACCGGGAGGAGTTGTGATGTATGGGTTACATATCGTGGAGAACTCGCAGTGCAGCCTGGATCATAAGACACCAGGCAGTGCTAAATCGGATAATCATGGCGGGCTGATCGTCCAGATATGAAATATACGGCTGGATTATCTATGGATACGCTATGCGTCTTCACTATCTAAATAACCAAGAGATTGGAAAATTTTTCTATAAATATCATGAACTACTCTCTTTTTATTTTCATGATATTTTGCGATATCTACGCTACAACCTTGCACTGCCTCAAGCTTTGCATTCGCGTACCGCAGACAGTCATCTTCTGACTGCCTAAGCCAATCTCGGAAAAGCAAATGCCGAGCTGTTTCAGGGGTGTCCTGAGTAAAAATATGTAGATTAACTCTAGGATTTTCATAATGAAAAAGACGATGACCATGGAAGCGGGGTTCACGAACAATTAGTCTAAACCCAAGGTTTTCAAGCGCTAATAAATATATTTCTTCATCTGCAGCATCGGCAACCGTCACGTCAATATCAATAACGGGTTTAGCGGTCAGACCAGGTACTGCCGTTGAACCCACATGATCAATTTTTAGTAGATTCGAACCTAATTTATTCTTAATTTTAGATTCCAATGCTTCATATATTTCCGGCCACGACGGATCATAAGCAACGACCGCAACATTCTCAATCGGCGGTACACCATTAACAAAGTAGCTATCCTGAGGATCGATGACATAATGCTCCATCATCTCTTTTGTGCTAACCATGAACTGATACCCATAGATCATTCAAATTATGAACGATAGTATATGGCTCCTTTTATTTTAGGAAACGGAAAATATTGTATTTTAAGTTTTTTTTGTACTAACTGACATCAACTGGTCGTAAAGGACGATTCTTCCTTTCAATTAGCTCTTTATGGCTTCAAGAGTTTTTTTCGCATCAATGCATTTTGCAATACTACGCCACGGCGAACAGGAAAACCTCGCTCCACTACGTGAAAACCGTGTCGTAGAAAGAATGCTTCTGCTGCCTTACTTACATTTGACGTAAGTTCACAAACGCCCAGTTGTCTGGCTTTTTCATGAATGGTATTCATCAATAGTGTCCCTACTCCCTGTCTGGGATAGGTTCCCGATACAAAGAAGTGATCGATGTATCCATTCAGCTGGACGTCTGCGTATCCCGCTATTTCGCCATCCACCTCAACGATAAATGGCCGCAATTCCCTCATGTAGTTGCCCCATTGTTCCGGGTCCATATCTGGAGAAGCCCAAGCCTCTATTTGCTCATGTGTATAGTAGTGCGACGCGATGTGACGTACAGAGGATAAAAATACATTGAGCAAAGCAATTTCGTCACCATCTACGAATCTTCGTAGTTCCATAATTACCTCATACACGACAATGTTCTGTTGCCTTTAGCATTGAGCCTTATACTCAGAACAATCATTTTCGATAAATCTGCTTTGACTTGACGAGGAAAATCTTTACTCCCTATATCTGAAAAACCCCATTTATAATACGCATTCCTTGCTGCTGTTGCTGACTCCATTACATCAAGCCACATATGCGTAAGCTCAAGTTCACTCGCATGTTCTTGTGCTGCATTCAGCAGTTGCATGCCAATCCCCATCTTTTGGCTACCTGGAAGTAGGTAAATCCTCGAAATTTCTGCACCGCTAATATCATGTGTAACTGGATTTTCCGAATTTATTAACATTGTTAGAAAACCAACAATTTTACCCGATATTTCGGCAACCCATACCCTTGAGTTATCTCGTTGTAACAGTACCAAAAATGCTGATTTACTAAAAGTATCGAGTTGATGAGCTAGAGCAACGCAGTCACTCCACAGGTAATGGTATGCCGCAGCATAAGCGGCAGGACCAACCACACCCAATGTCTCAGCATCATGTGCAGATGCTCTCCTAATTGTTACTAATCTGTTCAATCTATCCCTCCCCATCTGGGGGAATTTGTATGCAGTGGTCAACAAAAATTGGCCACGGTTTTAGAGTTTTCCAAAATAATCGTTCTGATTCATTCGGCATTGGATAGCCTGTTACCATGATGTAAATCTACAAATGGAGCGCCATCTGGAATGAGTTCCCAGTGACTCAGCCAGGGTTTGAATTTGTATTTATTCATAATCCTTTATCTTCCTGTCGGTAAAGGGACTGTATACGGCAGACTTGTGAACGACTATAGCCCGTAGCTTCAGCTGTTTCCTGAATGCTCAGCTTCTTAGTCTGCCGATAGTAGAGGACTTTCTGGTGACGCTCCAGATCGGCCTGCTTACCCCGGTATTTACCCTGCGTATGGGCCCGTTCAATTCCCTGTTTTTGGCGCTGGCGACGGCTCAGCCAGTCCTTATGAGACATCGCGGCCATCAGGTCGATAAGCATGTTATTGATGGCGGTTATCACTGCGCGGGTGATTGGATCAGCCTGCGAAGGATCTTTATCTGACAGCGCCTGCCATGATGTGGGGACATCCAGGCTGACAATCCGCAGCTCGTGTTGTTCTATCTGTTTTTTCAGCGTCATCCAGTCGCTGTTACTCAGACGGGTCAGTCGGTCTATCTGCTCGACCAGTAAAATATCATTGTGGTGACTGTCCATCAGTAAGCGTCCCAGCTCTGGACGGTCAAGTTTTGTACCGCTGATATTCTCCCGGTAGTAACGGGGTTTGAAGCCCAACCGTGCGAAAACGTACGCTAAGTACATTTATTGACCATTATTGCTGACTCTATGTATTTGTACAGCGTTGGCTTCGATACTCCCATCAATACACAAATCTGCGCAACAGTATGTTTTTTATCGTTATAAAGTTGAACTGCCAGAGCCTGTTTATCCTTGCTTAGTGTTTTCGGCCTACCGCCCTTACGTCCCCTAGCTCATGCAGCCTGAAGTCCGGCCTGTGTTCTCTCTCTTGTCAGGTTACGTTCAAATTCTGCCAGTGCCCCAAAAAGATGACATATCAGCATTCCGGAACTGGAGGTAGTATCAATCGATTCCTGAATACTTTTTAAACCGATACCGTTCGACTCCAGATGTTTAAGGGGTCTGAAGCCCAATCGTACGAAAACGTACGCTAAGTACGTTTTTTATACAATTACGAATTATGGCCTCACTCAAATATGACCGTCACAGCGGCCATTCATCAGTTTCTTCCGCTTGTTTCAGTGGTCTAAGTTGACCTTTTGTTACCTGCTCTGCAAGCGTGAATGTGTAGTGCCCCAACATGTTTATATGCGCATGTCTCAGTGGCGAAAGCCTGGCTTCTTCCTCTTCATTGGTGGTTTCACCTTCATTGCGCAAATGATCTAACGCAGCTTGTATGTAGATGGTATTCCAGAGAACAACTGCGTTGGTCACCAACCCTAGCGCACCCAACTGATCCTCCTGCCCGTCCTGATAGCGTTTTCTGATTTCACCTTTTTGTCCATGACAGATGGCTCTGGCGACGGCGTGTCGGCTTTCTCCCCTGTTGAGTTGAGTCAAAATGCGGCGCCGATAATCTTCATCATCAATATAGTTAAGTAAATACAACGTTTTATTTATTTTTCCCGCTTCTATAATCGCCTGCGTCAGACCTGAAGGCCGATCGCTGCTCAACAATGAACGGATCGCCACTGAGGCCCTGATTTTCCCCAGAGTCAGAGAACCGGCCATACGCATCATGTCATCCCAGTGCTGCTCTATCTTCCGCGTATTGGCAGTGTTACGGGCAAGATCATTCAGTACGCCATAATCCGCCTCTTTATCCACGCGCCAGAATACTGAAGCGCCTGCATCCGTTAGACGTGGAGAAAACTGATAGCCCAATAACCAGAAAAGGCCAAAAATCAAGTCACTGGAGCCCGCTGTATCCGTCATTATTTCCGTTGGATTTAACCCGGTTTGCTGCTCCAGTAGCCCTTCCAGTACAAAGATGGAATCCCTTAACGTGCCAGGAACGACAACGCCATGAAATCCGGAGTACTGATCTGAAATGAAGTTGTACCAGGTGATCCCTCGACTGGAGCCAAAATATTTTCGATTAGGGCCAGAATGCACCGTTCGCACCGGAGCAATAAACCGCATGCCGTCAGCAGAGGCTACCTCACCACCGCCCCATTTTTGAGCAAGAGGCAGAGTAGATTGATAATCAACCAGTCTGGCGTTTGCTTTGACCAACGTTTCTGCCCTGAGATAATTTTGCTTGGTCCAGCTCAGACGGTAACGGGTCAGCGCCGGAATATTGGGGCGAATAAAGGGGTCTATGCCAATATTACAGGCTTCAGCCAGCAATACTGCACAGATACTGACGGTCAGATCATCCATACGTGCGCCCGCTTCGCTTGCATGAGTAAACTCATCTACAAATCCTGTATGCGCATTAATTTCAAGAAGGAGTTCTGTCAGATCGACAACTGGTAGCAGATCAGATATACGTTTTGAGAGTAACTTCAGCGTTGGCGGCTCATCCAGTCCGTTCAGATGAGCAATGGTCAGCTTAGTGCGTTTGCCTGTAAAATCCAGCGAAACAGCCTGATTATCGGAAAAATTTTTGGCAACCTGCCAGTAAACTGTGTCGAGTTGCCGGGTAAGCGCGTTGACAGCCTCTACGGCGTTAAGGGGATGTCCGAGGGAGCGATACACCTGCACTCTGTTGGTGTGCCAGTCCTGCCCCTGGAGAAGTTTAGCCCGCGGATCACCCCAGCGTTCGCACTGTACGACGTAAATATCCCGTCGCCGCAGACTGTCCTGTAACTTATTCATAACACAGAGAGTATAGCCCTGCCGGGATAAATGTCCGTCTTTGCCATAGCAAAGTCGCTTCCAGGGACCGGTAATTATTGCCCCCGGTGCATCATCAATATGCTGTCTTCGGGTTGACCGGATCGCCGCAAGATAGCGTATAGCTTCCAGCGTAGTTTCACCTGCCGGAGCAGCGCTGAATTCAATATTTTCCAGCAAACAGGGAAGAAAACGGCGGACTCTGCCATATTGTTCCACCATTTCATCATGAAAGTTGGCATTCGGAGGGCGGGCAATAGCGTTTATAAATGTTATGGTATCGGCCAGCCTGGTCGGAGGGAATTTTTTAAATATTGTCGAGCGTAGCAGTTCACTGTCGATATTTTCATCCAGAAGCACCGAGCAGATATGTGCCAGTTCTAACGCTGATTTATCAAGATCTTTCAGTGTCCTCAGGCGTTTTTTCTGCCCAATTTTTTTCGCCTCCCGGCCGATATCAGCAATGACTCCATCCAGAACGTCTAGTGCGTCATCCAGTGCCGAAACTTCGCAGGAACGGACAAACGCAACCAGCATAGCTATTCGTCTTGCGGGAGGCATCCGAGCTATTTTGTACACTGAAATCATCTCAGCATACCGTGCGAGCGCATTGAAACGGACCGGAGGAATACCGGTAAAGTCGAGATCCTGCATACCAAATGCTTTCAGTTTCAGGTAGCGCGCGACGGCCTGATTAAATGCTGGGCCGCTGATGGCAACAGGACCTTTTCTTAACTGTTCAAAACGTGAAGTGCGCACTCCATCAGGCACCTGTAACAGTTCTTCAAGTGATGAGCACTGTTCGCCCGATGCCAGTCCCGAAAGACGTGACCAGAGTCTGTCTGCTGATTTTTCTCGAATTTCCGATATCAGGCGAGTCAATGTGGTTACGCCAGGCAATAGTATTTTGTTTTGCAGGAGCCAGCTGGTAGCCAGATCGAAAAGCTGCCCCGGTCGGTCGTTGCTAAGCCAGCTGCGGGTGAACAGTAAACGGCTCAGCCTGAAGGTCCATGGCCAGGCAAAATCACGATAACCGTACTGACGTCGTACTAGTGCCTGATGTTCTCGCAATGTGGTTTCTCTTCTGGAATATTCAGAAAGAACACCTATATCAGATATTCCCAGTTGTCGTGCAACAAACCACTGTACGTTAGCCGGAATTGATGACAGGTTATGAGGCCATTTGCCAAGAAAACGAACACATCCAATCAGCAATGCCACTGCAAGACGATTTGTCCTGCCGCGGCGATTGTTAATGAAATCTATATCAGCTTCATCCAGCAGAAAAAAGCGGGCCAACTGAACATCATTAGGTTCACCGGAAAACTGACCATAGCTGGCCCGTTGTTCGGCATTTAAAAAATCGGCGGGCAAAATAGCCTCCCTAGCAAAGTAAAAAAAACGGTCGTTTTCTTTACTTTACTCCCTCGTTTAAACTCAAAACGAAAAGACTGAATAATTGGTGTTAATATACCCAGTAAAGAAATCAATGTTAATATTTAATTATAATTAACGAGTATATTGCCATATTGGGGATGAAATTATGCTAATCGGATACGCCCGTGTCTCAACCGATGACCAGAATCTGGATTTGCAGCGGGATGCACTTCAAACGACAGGGTGCGGAAAAATATTCGAAGACCAAATCAGTGGAGCCAAAGTTGAACGCCCAGGGCTTCAGGCTGCTCTCCACTTTGCTCGGCCCGGAGACATCCTGGTGATTTGGCGACTGGATCGTTTGAGCCGTTCCCTGAAAGACTTAATTGAGATGGTTAAACATCTGGAGTCGAACGGTATCGGTTTAAAAAGTATTCAGGAATCGATTGATACTACCTCCAGTTCCGGAATGCTGATATTTCATCTTTTTGGGGCACTGGCAGAATTTGAACGTAACCTGACAAGAGAGAGAACACAGGCCGGACTTCAGGCTGCACGAGCCAGGGGACGTAAGGGCGGTAGGCCGAAAACACTAAGTCAGGATAAACAGGCTCTGGCAGTTCAACTCTATAACGATAAAAAACATACTGTTGCGCAGATTTGTGTATTGATGGGAGTATCGAAGCCAACGCTGTACAAATACATAGAGTCAGCAATAATGGTCAATAAATGTACTTAGCGTACGTTTGCGCACGGTTGGGCTTCAAACCCCGTTACCTATAAACAGAGTAAATGCGTTCAAACTCGTAGCGCAGAGGGCGATTTTCTGCAGAGATCGGACGCTGTTTATGCTGGACTGATTTTGCGATAAAGGCTTAGGCCGATGCATACAGGCGGGGCTGAATAAGGGTGAGGCCCTTGGGCGAGCATCCTTCATGCACCGGCTGAATGAAATCAGGGATCTGGGGGTGGGAGGATCAGCGTTACCACGCCACCGGCGCTGACACTACATACGGCGGCGATAACACTCTGGAATACAGTTTATATAGAAAGAACCATTGAGCCGCTTAAGCAAAAAGGAGTCCCTGTTAATGAACTGCTGGTCTCTCATCCTTCTCCACTGCTGTACAAAATATAGTCTTAGCGTGGGATAATTTCCGTTTTCCAAGCGGCCCCCTGATATAACGCCATAGCATCTCTTCCTGAGTGAGCCGTTGAATACGATGCCGCTGTGTTCGATGGTCAAAGTAATGATGGACCACGGCTCCGCCGGTGTAATGACGCAATTTTGAGGCGGCAATCGGTGGGCGTTTTAAGTAACGGCCGAGATAATTGACGTTTTGTCGGGGATTTCGAGTCTTTTTCGCAAAGTGAATTTTCCAGCGGCGCTGGAATTGGGCCTCAAGAAACTGGCACCACTCACGATAATCACGGATATGTGGGTAGCTTGCGGTGGGTAAATTCAGTGAAGGATAATTTTTTCGTAGCAAGTTGATGACGGCCTGACGCCAGTAACGCTCAACGATTTTCTTTTTGAAGAAGATAGGGCGCCAGATACCGTGTTTGTGACACAGCCCACCGCGAGTCACCGATAAATGGATATGAGGATGTTGATTGAGTTGGCGACCGTAAGTGTGAAGGGCGACAAACAAGCCGATTTCGATGCTGAGTTTTTTCGCCCATTTCAGCAGGGTATTGGCAGCGCAGGCAAAAAGTTGATTAAGTAGCGGCCAGTTGTTGGTAAAAGCAGACCAGAGTTTATCAGGCATGGTGAAGGTGATGTGCTGCCATTCACAGTCAGGGAGAACATGTTGTTGCTGGGCAATCCATTGCTCCGTGGCCTTCATGCCACAGGCACTGCAACCTTTACTTTTGCAACTTTGGCAGAAATACTTTGTGTGCGAGCAGGCAGGTGAGGCACAGCAATACCGGCGAATGCCCATGGCACTGGTCCCGCAAGCGAGCACGCGCTCAATGACGAGTTTAGTCCACTCAGGAATGGAATGGCCATTTTTAATGAGTAGCTGATCCCATCCATCATCAATTTGGA
The DNA here is from genome assembly GCF_028479625.1 of Providencia sp. PROV197. Taxonomy (NCBI): domain Bacteria; kingdom Pseudomonadati; phylum Pseudomonadota; class Gammaproteobacteria; order Enterobacterales; family Morganellaceae; genus Providencia; species Providencia sp. PROV197. The sequence continues at coordinate 3,026 of NZ_JAMPNZ010000029.1, read as the reverse complement.
AAAGAAGTTTTGCGGGTCGAGGTATGTGCATTGAGGGATTATAGCGAGCGATGAAGCCTGAATAAAGCTTTACTCTTACAGAGCCTTAGCTCCCACCGTAGGTGGGCAACTGTTCTTGAGGTAAAATTCGGGGGTTAGCCTTAAGAAAAGCCGCTTTATTGCCTCTATCACATCCATAAACGGCTTCAATATAGTCAATCAATTTCATGTTAATTAACACTCTTGTTTATATGCAAATGTGTTTATATCATAATGTCGGCATGATTTATAGCGTAAGATCCGATAATATCGGCATAACACATCAGTCAGAAGAGTTAAGTGTGTTTATCATTTTAATGACGACACAAGTTATTGTGTTTTGCTTGATGTTATTTGTGTATCTGCGTTCACGTCTTCATGGTGGGTCAGATAAATATTTAAACACATTAGTCTTTTGTTTTATTTTATTGACCGTGACACTCATCATCACCCAATCGCCAGCCCCACGCTTATGGAATGAAATGTAAAGCCAATCCCTTGAATGGTTTGTCGTTTAGACGTTAATGGTTGTCAAATTAGCTTAATATCATGACTATTTAGCAAATAGTGTTAACATTTTTCGTGATTGGATTGACATCCTGACCTGGACGAAAATAAGTGTGATTTTTCATTTATCGTCCATGAATTCACTAATTTATTGAAATAATGACATTAAATTGATTGAATGGGTGGGCGAAAAGGCCAATTCGACTTAACGTGAACATGAAAAGTCGAAAAACAGACAGAAAATCGATTCTGCGCTATGATGCACAGTCTTTAGTGAAGAGTGAGTGAATAATGAAACCTAAGCACACGCCGACGGCACATGATGCGGCTTTTAAAGGGTTTATGACGCAAGTGGAGAATGCGCGGGACTTTTTTGATATCCACTTGCCCGAGCACATTAAATCACTGTGTGATTTTAGTACCTTGACCCTGACAAACTCCTCGTTTATTGATAAACAATTACGCTCACGCTTATCGGATGTGCTCTATTCGGTACAAACGACGGAGGGGGAAGGATATGTCTATTTGGTTCTGGAACACCAATCGACGCCTGATAAACTCATGGCTTGGCGACTTATTCACTATGCCTTCTTAGCCATGAATCAGCACCTTCAGCAAGGCCATAAAACACTCCCGTTAGTGATCCCCGTGCTGTTTTATCACGGTGGCCGTTCGCCCTACCCCTATTCCCAATTGTGGACCGATTGTTTTTCGTTACCGGATATGGCCTATGAATTGTATACTCAACCGTTCCCGTTGGTTGATGTGACGGTAATTGATGATAATGAATTGGTGAATCATCGCAAAGTGGCTGTGATGGAGCTGGCGATGAAGCACAAATATTTACGGGATAAATTTGACACGATTATCCCCCTATTGGCACAAGCGATGGATCAACAGTATAATAGTGATAATGACATCGTGACGATGCTTAATTACCTGTTTATTACGCTGGACTCCCCCAACTTTGAACATATTGTCCAGCAATTGAGTGAACAGGCAGAAAGACACAAGGAGGCAATTATGAATATTGCACAACGCTTGCAAGACAAAGGCGAGAAAATCGGCTGGGAAAAAGGCCGTGAAGAAGGCCGCGAAGAAGGTATGCGGGAAGCTAAAATTACAATGGCTCGTAACTTGCTTAAAAATGGGGTTAGCCTTGATCTTATTGTTGAGAGTACCGGTTTAAGCCGTGAAGAGCTCATTTCCCTTCAGTAGTATTACCCTATTCCTTAGTCATTTTTGTGCTTAACGCAAACGTCGCTAGCTCAATGAGTTTAGCGATGTTTTGTGCTTTTTCATAACGTTTGTAACTTCGCACACTTACGCCCAGTTCTTCAGCTGCGCGTTCCTGATCCCAATTCATTCCTCGTCGCCACAATTTCAATTCAAATCCAGCGTATTCCCTTTACTATCAACTGCACGGTATAGATATGCCCATTTTCCATTGATTTTTATATAAGTTTCATCAAGGTGCCAGGTTCGGGCACCGGTTGAATTATGCCAATACCATCGGAGTTTCTTGTCCATTTGTGGTGCACAGCGCTGAACCCAACGATAGACTGAGGTGTGCTCCACATTTACTCCACGCTCGGTCAGCATTTCCTGCAGCTCATGGTAACTGATGCCGTACTTACAGTACCAACGTACCGCCCACAGGATGATAATGCCAGTGAAATGGCGACCTTTAAATGCATTCATGAAGTAAGCTTCCATCGCGGGCTGGTTAACTTAGCATAAGAGGTCATTCAAACTTTGCAACAGTGCCCCAAATCATCGGGCTAATATCGCGAATAGTCACTTTGACCTTATAGACAGACATTATTCCTCCTTTGTCACAATTAATACGAGAACGATCATACTAATTGATTAAAGGGATACCCCTCACTTTTTTATGCTCTCCTAATTAAGAGATGATCCCAAATGATGGAGAACGGTATCGTTATGGTGAACCTATTTCAACGGCATTTGTGAGATTGACGGTGAATAAAGTTATTACAAATTGGATAGTGAAAAACAGTAAGTGCAATAGCGCTAAGAAGGTATTCATTATTTTAAATGATGAATAAGAAAATTTTTTTAACCGTTGGTATCCTAAACTGAATAACGTTGATTTGGATACTATGCCATCGTAAAAATATTCCTCGTTTTTTTGTGCTTCCTCTGTGTGTCAATTTTTGATTATTGTGATTTGGTTTTCACGATTAAACTATCGAATTCATTTTTTATAGAAGTTAAAAAAAATTTTTTTAAATGTTTGAGTAATATATTGAGTGAAAAATAGTCATAAATTGACAGTGTTATTATTGCGTCATGAGCATTAGTACAAAAATTAGGGCTCATAAATTAAAATAAAGAAAGTAATAAAAATATTGCCGATCATAATTTGATTAATCCAATGGTATTAAAAAACACGAACATTCATTAATTGTAACAAAACCATGTAAATAATATGTGATTTTTTAATGTATTGATTTTATTGTTTTTTATTTTAAGGGGTG
>NZ_JAMPNZ010000028.1:0-14427 GCF_028479625.1 Providencia sp. PROV197 | reverse complement strand
ATTGCCGCTAAGCTGTTGTTCAAGCTATTTAGAGAATTGTTTTCGTCAGTGTGTTTTTATCAGTATTGGTGGCAACCTGACATCCGCAGAATGTTGATTATTCGGTTAGGGCAAACAACGGCGCGTAATATAGTATATAATCTTTAAAAATTACCGTGGATTGGGCAGAGAAATGAAAAAACTGATAATTGGGTTAACTGGAGCAAGTGGGGCGATATATGGCGTCAGATTGCTTGAGGTACTAAAACCCGTTACACAGGTTGAAACCCATTTGGTGATGAGTGCGGCTGCCCGCCAAACATTAGCGCTGGAAACACAATACAGCGTGAAAGACGTACAGCAACTTGCTGATTTTAATTACGATAGCCGCGATATTGCAGCGGCCATTTCGTCAGGCTCCTTTCGTACTGCCGGCATGGTAATTATGCCTTGTACCATGAAAACCCTTTCAGGTATTGTTCACAGCTATACCGATACCTTAGTGACAAGGGCGGCAGATGTGGTACTCAAAGAAGGGAAAAAATTAGTCCTCGGGGTACGTGAAACACCATTGCATGTTGGGCATTTGAAGTTGATGGTACAAGCAGCTGAAATGGGAGCTGTGATTATGCCACCCATGCCAGCGTTTTATCATCAACCTCAATCCATTCAAGATATTGTCAATCAAACGGTTAACCGTGTACTCGACCAATTTGATATTGAACTTGAACAGGATTTATTTCATCGCTGGCAAGGGGCCAAATAAATTAAGATAGTATTTATACTTGGTTATTAAGTGTCCTTGTGCCAAACATAATGCTAGGGTCAGTATTAGGGTTAAAATTACCCATAGAAATATCAGGTGCCACAGGATAAATATTGCCTCTTTTATCAATAAAAATGTCCTCATCCGTTTTTTTCAATAGCGCCAGGTTACTTTGTATAACCTGATGAAGGATGGGGGTAGCAATGTTCGATGAGTAGATGGTCTTTTGCTTATCGTTATTGGATTTCGTGTAATGAAACGCTAATGTCACAAGATGGCTTTTCTTGTCAAAATTACGATGAACAATGCGATAAGTTTTGTTTTTTGGTATCAAGTTTTTGAATGATTTTCTTTTAAATTTTACCTCAAAGTTATCTAATGCAAGCAATTTGTTTATTTTTAAATTACTATCAAAAACATTTTTTTTATTATGATTATTTGAAATTGGGTTTATCCTATTAAGTTTAACAAATGAAATTTGATAATTAGAATCGCTATCTTTTATAAATTTATATGTCTCATGTTCATCCATAAAGTTTTTTAGAAAAAAAGTGAACTCATCGACGTTATGAAATTGATAAATGCCTTCATTGGGGTCAAAGAATTGATAGATTTCACTTTTATTGCTTTTCTTGATATTAATTGCGCAAGCATGATTGGGGCTTAAAAATATATAATTTTGATTGTCATCTTTGCATTCTCTAATTGCATCCATAAAATCATTTAATTTTGTTATTTCTTCATATTCATCTTGTATTTTTATACTGGGAGTTAAGTTTTGTTGGCTGTTTGTATCTAGCCAGCTTTTTTCTATTTTTTCGCTTGTGGAAATTAGCATTAAATCTAATAGGCTATTAATTCTCATTTGATGTGTTTTTTTGTTAATGGCTGATTCAATAATACCATATGCTTCTTTTTGTGTGTCAGTATCTGGACTTGAAATTTTACTTGAATTCAATGAATATATTTTTTTTGTACATTTGATATTGTCAGAAATTAATGGTGCTATCGTAATTTTAAACATTCTATATTCCTTATCTACACACCATTTAATGTTTTCATCTAAGGCTAGTTCTATTAATTTCAAAAGACTTTTTTCTTTAAAGATAGGTGAGGATAATGGAATGTGTAGTGATAAATTATAATTATTTGTTGAATTGTATCGTAATTTTTGTATATCAAATATCTCTTTGAGAAGTTGATTTCCTTGTTTAATGATATGTTTTTTTTCTGTGTATTTTTTATAATCTGAAACGGATGCCATCGCCAAATCACTGCGTTTTTTTGCTATCATTGTGTCGTTAGTTTTAACATCATCGAAGTATTTATTGTAAATATTGATATAGTCTTGTTCTAAACCTTTATCACTATAGTGTAAGAATTTGACAGATGCACCATAACAAAAACCGAGGAAAGGTTCTTTTGAGTTTGTAATTTTCAAAATGTTTTCTTGGAAAAATTTAGAATTATCTTTTTGTAAAAAATTTAAAAATTTTGATTGAGTAAAGGGGATTTTATTCAATGAATTTATTTGGGTAGGCATTATGGCATCCTTAATTTATCTAATAAATAGATACCATAATGATGTTTTCTATTTGTATCTTTCAAATATCAATGATTTTGTATTTAATATATGTAGTGGATATAATTAAATATGATTCTCACAAGCATTTTCATAGGAATGCGTGGAAACCATCCCGTTATATTTATATCACGAGATGGTAGAGATATGAGGCTATTAGGAGCATTAAAAGGGGGTTAGTTTTCCTTGGGAACCAATAAGTCTTCTAATGCAATTTTTAACTCGATAAATTCGAATTCAAATCCAGCTTCTTCTAAACGTTTAGGAATCGCTTGCTGCCCACCCAATACTAAGGCTGCAGATTCGCCTAAAATGGCTTTGATCACAAAAGCGGGAGTGCGAACAAAAGAAGGGCGGTTGAGGACATCCCCTAAAATAGCCGTGAATTGGTCATTATGCACAGGATAAGGCGCTGTCATATTGAAAGGGCCTGAAAGCACAGGCGTCATGAGTAAAAAATAAATAGCATTGACCATATCGTTGATATGTATCCAAGGCATGTATTGCTTACCATGACCTATTGGCCCACCTGCACCCATTTTGAAAATAGGCAAAATTTTACCCAAGACTCCACCATTAGGGGACAATACAAGCCCTGTACGCAGTAAACACACACGTGTTTTATCGGAAGCTGCATTTTCTGCAAGCGCTTCCCAATGCTGGGCAAGTTGATGGGTAAATTCATCATGAGGTTGTTCGTCTTCAGTGACAACAATTTGGCCTTGGTCACCATAGTAGCCAACAGCAGAGCCCGATAAAAAGACAGACGGTGGCGTTTCACTGGCTATAATGAGTTCGGTCAGTCGTTGGGTGATTTTCCAACGGCTATCACAAAGGCGCTTTTTCTGCTCATCAGTCCAACGTTTTTCGGCAATGGGCTCACCAGCTAAGTTGATAACAGCATCGAAGCCGTTGAGGTTATTGATGTCGTTTAAAGATGTCCAGCATTCGACAGCTTTACAGAAATGACTGTACACTTTTTGTGGTGAACGGCTCAATACGGTGACTTTATGGTCAAGGGAGATTAACTTTTGGACTAAAGGGGTACCGATTAGCCCTGTGCCGCCTGTTATGAGTATTTTCATTGCCATCCCCGTCATATTTCAAAATCCCCGTCATATTTCAAACCGCAGCGTTGTTGACTACGCTCATTCGCGCTAGTCACATACTTGTGTATGCTCCTAACGACTCATTCACTTGTCGCCTAGCTGCAGCTTGAACTATTTAGGGGATGGATCCCGTGTGTTATTCAAACCGCAGCGTTGTTGTCTGCACTCAGTTACCTTAGTCACATACTTATGTATGCTCCTAAGGATGCCTTCGTTTGACGCCTAGCTGTAATTTGAACTATTTAGGGGATGGATCCCGTGTGTTATTCAAACCGCAGCGTTGTTGTCTGCACTCAGTTAGCTAACTGATATCTTGCTAAGTTCAAGTTATCGCGCTAAAACAATGTTTCCATAGGTTTTATAATTTAACTATAGCATCTGTGAGCACAAATTGTGTGATTTGATTACGTTATCTTAAAAATGCTAAAAGCTCTATGAGCATTGTGATAATAAGTGCTTATTTGTGATAGCAACCAAATGCAAATTGGGCTAGGATCAACGATTAAGTGCGAGTCAAAAGCATCGTTGTATTGTCTGACATGTCGTGGCAATCAGTCTATGACATAAGCTATTTTAGCTTAATTATAAAAGGTTTACAGGATGGAACAACAAACCGAAGTCGTCGAATGGGTCGATATTGTCGATGAGGATAATAACGTTATTGCTCAGGCAACCCGCAGCCAAATGCGTGCTGAAAACTTACGGCATCGTGCGACGTATATTGTTGTGCATGATGGAATGGGGAAGATCTTAGTCCAGCGACGCACGGATATTAAAGATTTCCACCCTGGTTTTTTAGATGCCACAGCAGGTGGTGTTGTTACCCAAGGTGAAAATATTCTTGATTCAGCAAAACGTGAAGCGGAAGAGGAGCTGGGTATCGCAGGTGTACCATTTGCAGAGCATGGTCATTTTTATTTCGAGGATGAGCATTGCCGCGTGTGGGGTGGGTTATTTAGCTGTGTTAGCCATGGCCCTTTTGCACTGCAAGAGTCAGAAGTGGTTGAGGTAAGTTGGCTTACACCAAAAGAAATTAGCGCACGTTGTGATGAATTTACACCTGATTCATTAAAAGCGCTTTCTTTATGGCTCACTCGTAACAATGAGTCCGAAAAAGCCATCACTTGTGCTGAAAACTTATAATCCCCCAGTTTTAAATCGTAAAAGGGCTATTTTTTGTAGTCCTTTTCATTTTTTCACCAAAATTCAAATCTCTAGCAAGGTTAATTTTTGACTAATATATAACTATTAGTTATATCCAACTTACACCTTACACGATGTATTCATTTCAACTCTCGATATAATAAGCGAACTTATTATTTCGCTCGTCATATTGTGAATTTATTTAGCGATCAGAACGACGGATTGAGAAAACAACAATGACAATTCAAAAAACCGAGTCACTTTTAAAGCAACAACACCTTGAAAACGTAACAAATAAAGCCCGTGAAATTATGGAGCGTGATGGCATTGAAGCGCTAATTGCCACAGTTGGTGATAATTTTTATCATTTAACAGGGTTTGCAAGCTTCTTTATGTATACTTTTAGGCAGACAGGTTCTGCCATTGCCGTGATCTTCCGTGATCCCACGGTAAAATCACTGGTGATCATGAATGAGTTTGAAGCCGCGAACTTAAGCTTACAAATGCCAAATGCGCAAATTAAAACCTTTCCAATTTGGGTGGATGTTGACGACCCTTATAACCCTGATAATGGCAAAGTGGTGAAAGCAAGGCCGATCAATAGCCCAATCGAAACCATTTTTAATTTATTAAAAGACGCTTTATCTGAGGCGGGGGTGTATGGCAAACCTGTTGCGATTGAGCTTAACCAAATTACCTACACGGGTAAAAACTGGTTAGACAAAGTCATTCCAGAACTAAACTTAGTTGATTCCTCACCACTTTTTAATGAATTACGCATGATCAAAAGTGAGTGGGAGATTAACCATCTGCGAAAATCAGCCCAAATTACTGAGGCAGGCATTGAAGCAGCTAGCCAGCTCATTCGTGTTGGCTGCACATCCGCGGAACTAACCGCGGCTTTTAAAGCGAAAGTAATGTCCTTTCCTGAAACCAATTACAGTCGTTTTCACTTAATTTCAGTAGGAAGTGATTTTTCACCTAAAATGTTGCCAGACAATGTGCCTGCAAAAGAAGGGGACTTAATTAAGTTTGATTGTGGTGTGGATGTCGCTGGATACGGTGCAGATATTGCACGTACCTTTGTGGTAGGTAAACCCAATGAAAAGGTGAGAGCGATTTACCAAACGATATTAAAAGGCCATCAATATATGTTGAGTCGTATTGCGCCAGGAGTTGCGTTGAGTGACGTATTTAACGAAACCATGGCATTAATTCGCTCATCAGGTTTACCGCACTATAATCGTGGCCATTTAGGGCATGGTGATGGCGTGTTTGTTGGTTTAGAAGAAGCGCCTTTTGTCAGTGCTGCAACCACCGAAGTATTCCGCGCGGGGATGGTCATGAGTTTGGAAACACCTTACTACGGTATTGGAGTTGGTGGAATTATGATTGAAGACATGTTACTGATTACAGAAGAGGGTGTTGAAATGTTAAGTTATTTACCTCGTGAATTGATTTCTTTCGAATAATAAAAATAAGGATTCTTTATGAGATGGTATCACTACCTCGTTATTTTCCCTGTATTGGCATTAACCGTTGGAATTTATTATGCCAATGAGGTTGAGCCCTTTGTAATGGGGTTACCTTTTTTGATGTTTTGGATTGTGGCATGGGTGATCGTGACAGCACTTATCATGTTATTAATTAATGTGTTAGACAATAAAAATCTTAAGGAAACGTCATGAGTTCCGCATTAATTATTATTACGGTATTTTTCCTTTTCAGCATTTATTTGGCGATTAGAGCGAAAAAGGGAAAAACCATGGATCATGAAGGATGGTCTGTGGGGGGGCGAAGCTACGGGGCACTGCTCGTTTTCTTACTGAGTGCAGGGGAAATCTACACCACCTTTACGTTTCTGGGGGGAAGTGGTTGGGCATATGGTAAAGGCCCCGCAATCCTCTACACCTTGGCTGTAAATGCGTTTATGGGGATATTTTTATATTGGGTGCATCCGCGGGTCTGGCGCTTTGCAAAAGATAACGATGTTAGAACTATCTCTGAATTATTTACCAAGAAATATAATAGCCAAGGGCTTGGGTTGTTAATTAGCCTAATTTCTATTGCGGCAATGGTGCCATTATTTGTGCTCCAATTGAAAGGTCTTGGTATTATTGTTTCACAAGCGTCTTATGGTGCGATCCCTGCAGATATGGCGATTTGGATTGGTATTATTGCTGTTACGCTGTTTGTGATGATTTCAGGTATACATGGGTCAGCTTGGACATCCGCACTAAAAGATTTAATGATCTTAATTGTTGTGGTGTTTATTGGGATTTATATTCCGTTGCATTATTACGGCAGCTTTGGTGATATGTTTAAAGCCATTGATACCGCCATGCCGAGCTTCTTAACCTTCCCAAAAACAGGGCTGAATATTCCTTGGTATATTTCCACAATATTCCTATCTGTCGTGGCCTATTTTTGCTGGCCTCACTATATGGCGGCGGTATTTACCGCTAAGGATGAAAAATCACTTAAGCGAAATAGTATTTTAATTCCAGCGTATAGCTTGATTATGCTTTTTGCCTTTTTTGTTGGTTATGCGGCGATATTGCAAATTCCACACCTTGAAGGTTCAGCAGTGGATTTATCACTATTTGAAATATCGAAAGAGACGTTTTCACCTGTTGTTGTTGGTTTTATCGGTGCAGCAGGGATGTTAACTGCCTTAGTGCCAGGTTCGATGCTACTACTAACGACCTCCAATATGTTGGCGGGCGTGGTACAAAAAGCGGTGGGTGCAAGTGAAGAAAAGCGTCAGTCTGGTGTCTATGCGCGCTATATGGTGCCATTAGTGGCATTAGTAAGTTTGTACTTTATTTTTCATAGCAATGACACGTTAGTGGCAATTATGCTGCTCGGTGTAAATATTGTGGCGCAATTTTTCCCTGCGTTATTGATGAGTTTTAAACAGCAAAACCCAATGACGCCAGCGGGAGCTATCTGTGGGATTTCAGCGGGGGTATTATTTCTCGCGGTAACCTATATCGAGAAAATTTCGTTAGCACAATTGTTCCCTTGGTTAGGGGAACAACTGAGTTTTATGAATATCGGTATTGCTGCATTTATTCTGAATATTATTGTTGCGGTGGTGGTGTCGTTATTTACCCATAAAAAGTAATATTACGACACCAACCTAAAATAAATACCCGCTTTATGCGGGTATTTTTATGCCAATTATTTACGAGACAGCTGAACACACAATACGCCAGCAATGACCAAACCTATGCCGAATATTTTACCGAACGGTATTGGATTTTGTGGCATACCAAACCAGCCGAAGTGCTCTATCAAAGCCGAAATGATTAATTGCCCTGCAATTACCATAACAAAGAAGGTCGTACTGCCAATCTTAGGAACTAAAATCAATGCCGAAGTGAGGTAAATCATACCGGCTATCCCACCAAACCAGATCCAAATAGGTTGGCTGAATAGTTCAACGCTAAAATTGGGTTTTGGCACTTTAAAAACAAATAATAGTGGAATAAGAACGATAATACTGATAATCAGTGAAATGGCACTCGCCCAAAGCGGATGCCCCAAATGGCGGGCTAATACGGCGTTACTTGCAGCTTGAATCGGGACGACAACCCCTGCAAATAGAGCAGCTAAAGCTAAAATAATTCCAGATAATGAAAGTGTAGACATATAAACCTCAAAGTTAACAGGGGAATATGATTGATTTAAGATAAGCTTAATGAGCGGGGAACTGATTAGGAAATGAACATTTTTATAAGGTGATATTCGCCAGATGAATAACTTAAGAAGATTAGATGTGAATCAATTAGTTACCTTATTGGTACTATTGCGAGAACGTCATGTTAGCCGTGCTGCGGAGGCTTTATATAAAAGCCAGCCCGCAGTTAGTCATACTTTGAATCAGCTTCGTGAATTATTTCAAGACCCACTTTTGGTGCGCCGGCAGGGGCAGTATCAATTAACCAGTAAAGCGGAATCATTATATGGGCCATTAGCACAGGCATTGGAACAGTTGGACTACTTGATTACTCAGCAAGACTTTCAGCCTGCTTTGTGCCATCGACGGTTTAATATTGCGCTGTCAGATTATGGTGCGGCAATAATTGCACAACCGCTTACGCATTATCTGCGATTACATGCACCTGATGTGGATTTGAAAATTTGGCATTGTAGCCGAGAAGAAATGCAAAACAAGTTGCTAGAAGGGAGTTTAGATTTAGCATTTGGCGTGTTTAATGCGCTAGATAATACACTACGTGCACAGTCTGTTTTCCAAGATAAAATGGTGAGTGTGGCAGATAAATCAATTTGCCCAAATGGAATGATGGAGCTGAACGAATGGTTATCTTATCCGCATGTTGCAGTGAGTATGAAACCGTTTGATACAAACGAGGTGGATTTGCAATTAAAACGCTTAAATCAGCATAGGCGTGTCGCTATAACAGTACCTTATTGGCAAGTTGCTCCACAACTTATTGTAGGTACAGATCTCATCTTAACTATCGCTCAAAAGATTTTTTCACAGAAAATAGATGAACACTGTGTGATATTTGAACCGCCGATTGCTATTTCGCCTCTTGATTTTCAAATGATTTGGCATGAACGAAGTGATGCAGATAACGCGTTGAATTGGCTAAGAGAGATTATTGTTAGTTTATTAATATAATAAAAAATGCCAGTCAGTGACACTGGCTGGCATTCATCGCAATAATTGATTAACTATGCGTTTTCGTTTTGTACTGCTTGGATAGCGGTTAACGCAACGGTATAAACGATATCATCAACTAACGCACCACGAGACAAGTCATTGACTGGTTTACGCATACCTTGCAGCATTGGGCCGATTGATACGAGGTCAGCCGAACGTTGTACCGCTTTATAGGTGGTGTTACCCGTGTTCAGATCAGGGAAGATAAACACCGTTGCTTTACCTGCAACAGGGGAGTTAGGCGCTTTCGATTTCGCCACGTCAGCCATTACCGCTGCATCATACTGCAATGGACCATCAATCATCAGGTCAGGGCGTTTTTCTTGCGCTAAACGGGTTGCTTCACGCACTTTTTCAACATCACTACCTGCGCCTGAATCACCTGTTGAGTAAGAGATCATTGCAACACGCGGGTCGATACCAAACGCTTTTGCAGAATCCGCAGATTGGATAGCGATTTCAGATAATTGCTCAGCGGTTGGATCTGGGTTGATTGCACAGTCACCATAAACAAAGACTTGCTCAGGTAACAACATAAAGAACACCGATGAAACCAGTGAGCTACCTGGCGCAGTTTTGATCAACTGAAGCGGTGGACGGATAGTATTGGCGGTTGTATGCACTGCACCTGAAACTAAGCCATCTACTTCGCCTTTTTCGAGCATCAATGTACCGAGAACCACGTTATCTTCAAGTTGTTCACGAGCAACAACTTCGGTCATGCCTTTGCTCTTACGCAGCTCAACAAGGCGTGCAACGTATTCTTCACGAACCTTAACTGGGTCAACGATTTCAATACCCGTACCTAATTCAATGCCCTGTGCAGCAGCAACACGGCGGATATCGTCAGGGTTGCCTAACAGAACACACGTTGCGATACCGCGTTCAGCACAGATAGACGCTGCTTTAACCGTACGAGGTTCATCACCTTCAGGCAGAACGATACGTTTGCCCGCTTTGCGTGCTAATTCGGTTAATTGGTAGCGGAACGCTGGTGGTGACAAACGGTTTGGACGTTCAGAGTCAGCTACTAAAGATTCAATCCAGTCGCTACTAATATGGCGAGCCACGTAGTTTTGAATTTTTTCGATACGTTCATGGTCATCCGCAGGTACTTCTAAGCTGAAACTTTGTAGATTTAGGGAGGTCTGCCATGTGTTGCTTTTCACCATGAAGACAGGTAAGCCAGTTTCGAATGCTTGTTCGCACAGTTGACGAATAGGGGCATCGATGTTGTAGCCACCCGTTAACAGAACCGCACCAATTTCAACACCGTTCATTGCCGCTAAAGATGCTGAAACCAGTACATCAGGGCGGTCAGCAGAGGTCACTAACAGTGAGCCTGGACGGAAGTGCTCAAGCATGTGCGGGATGCTACGCGCACAAAATGTGACAGATTTAACGCGGCGAGTTTTGATTTCACCTTCGTTAACAATCTCCGCACCTAAGTGTTTTGCCATGTCGATTGCACGCGTGGCGATTAAATCGAAGTTCCATGGAATAGACGCAAGCACAGGCAGATTTAGCGCAGAAAGTTGCTTAGGATCGAGATTTGCAACGGTTGCTTTGGTTGAATCATCAAAGATTTCAGATAGGTCAGGGCGAGTGCGGCCTTGTTCATCAACGGGTGCATTCACTTTATTAATGATAACACCGATAATATTTTTATTACGTTGACCACCAAATTCGTTACGAACCAGCTCTAAACGCTCTTGCATTTGAGTGATTGAGCTGTTGCCCGTCGCAGTAACAAAAACAATTTCAGCGCCTAACGTTTTGGCTATCTCATAGTTTAATGACTGAGCAAAAGAGTGTTTACGCGTTGGCACTAAGCCTTCAATTAAAATCACTTCCGCATTTTTAGTATGATCATGGTAACGAGCCACGATCTCTTCCATTAATACGTCTTTTTTAGAGGATGTCAGCAGTGATTCAACGTATTCCATGGTCAGTGGTTCAACAATGGTCGTAATACTTGAATGGGAGCGCAGAACTTCAGTAGTTTGGTCTTTATTGCCAGAGATGCGGGGCTGTGCGATAGGTTTGAAAACGCTTAATTGAACACCTTTTTGTTCCATTGAGCGAACGACACCTAGACTAACGCTTGTTAAGCCAACGCTGGTGCCGGTAGGTATTAACATAATTGTACGTGACACGGGAACCTCTTTATTTCGGTTACTCTAATGACAAAACGATACCGCCAGCATTTGCTGGCGGTAGAAGTTTCTTATGCGGTTAAACGCGCAGTATCTTGAGCGATAACCAACTCTTCATTGGTTGCGATAACCAGCGCTGGACGGCTGTTATCGGTAGTGATTAAACCTTCTTTGCCGAAGCGTGCCGCTAAGTTACGTTCGTGGTCATATTCGAAACCAAGGATAGCCAGTTTCTTCAGGGTAATTTCACGAACTTGTGCGGAGTTTTCACCAATACCACCTGTGAAGATGATAGCATCAAGACGGCCTTCCATCAGTGCACTGTATGCACCAACGTATTTCGCTAAACGGTGGCAGAAAACGTCCATTGCACGGGTTGCATCTTCTTTTGTGCCATAGTTGTCTTCAACATAGCGACAATCGCTTGTTACACCAGTTAAGCCTAATAAGCCAGATTCTTTAGTCAGCATTTTGTTGATTTGATCAACACTCATGCCTAAAGCGTCATGTAAATGGAAAATGATGGCAGGGTCGATATCACCACTACGTGTTCCCATGACTAAGCCTTCTAATGGGGTTAAGCCCATAGAGGTATCAACACATTGACCGTTAACAATCGCAGTGACAGAACCGCCGTTGCCTAAATGGCAAGTGATAACGTTTAATTCTTCAACAGGTTTGTTGAGTTTTTTCGCCGCTTCACGAGAAACATAGAAATGGCTTGTGCCGTGTGCGCCGTAACGGCGGATGCTATGTTCAGAATACAATTCGTATGGCAGGGCATACAGATAGGCTTCTTGTGGCATTGTCTGATGGAACGCGGTGTCAAATACAGCCACGTTTTTGTTGATCAGATGAGGGAATGATTTTCTTGCCTCTTCAATACCAATTAGGTGAGCAGGGTTATGCAGTGGAGCAAATGGGATTGCCGCTTCAATACCTTCAATCACGTCGTCAGTGATTAAAACAGAAGAGGTGAATTTCTCGCCGCCGTGAACAATACGGTGACCGATCGATGTAATTTGCGCTGACAACTCAGGTTTTTCAGCAAGAATGGTGTTAACAATGAAATTCAATGCTTCGCTATGCGCCGCACCAGCACCTAAAGGAGCTTCCTTTTTAGCACCATCCATTTTCCATTTAATACGGGCTTCAGGGAGATTGAAACACTCAGCTAAACCGGATAAAAACTCGTCACCGTTAGTTGGATCGATGATGGCGAATTTCAGTGAGGAGCTACCGCAGTTTAGAACCAGTACCAGCTTACTTGACATGGAAATACCTATCGTTAATTGTTGTTGTGAAGCCTTTAAAAAACATGAAAAAGACTCAGATATAAAAATATGGCGTGTTAGAGCCTAGCGTATTTATGACCTGAAACATCATGATTGATATCATGTTAAAGGCGAAAAAGTTAAAGATCTTGGTAATCTTCAAGGGTTTTATAAAGCTATCGTTACTCTTTTGTGCAAAGTGCAATATAAAAGAAAACTTCGCATCTGGTGTTGAAATAACGACCAAAACCCCAATATATAACTGTTGTCTATCTTTTTATTAAAAAGATGGATAAAGCGATAAAGTAACAAATTCAACAGCAATTCTAAATGTGGCAGATTCTACTAAAAATATTTTATATTTTATACGTTTTTTTTAAAAATAGGTCGTTTGATTGATTAAAATCATAAGTGTCGTATAAAGTGTAGTTATAGCACGAAGTTAGGTATTTATTAGAATAGCTGATTTTAATGAAAGTCGCTTATCTTAAGGTAAATTGAATAAAATAATTTGTTTAACTTAAGTGTGCGTTCTTGTTCACAATGGCGTAAGCTTAACGGCAGCTAGTCAGTTTTAGAAGTGCATAGGAAACGATTCATGAGTACATTGCAAAACACACCTCCTGGTTTTTTTAAACGCTTCAGATTAGGCAATCGATATCTGAAAATTTTTCCTATGGAAAAAAAACTGTCACCTATCTTCCCTGAAATCAGAATTAATAAAGCGGTACGTTTTGGTATTCGCTTTATGCCACCCATTGCTATTTTCACGCTCGCCTGGCAAATCGCTTTAGGTGGGCAGCTTGGCCCCGCCATCGCAACCGCATTATTTGCCTGCAGTTTACCAATGCAAGGGTTGTGGTGGTTAGGGAAACGTGCGTCTACACCATTGCCATCTGGCTTGCTGAGCTGGTTTTATGAGATCCGTGATAAATTTACGGCGGCTGGAATAGCAATGGCACCTGTTGAACAACAGCCTGATTATATGGCGTTGGCTGACCTTCTTAAGCGTGCATTTAACCAATTAGATCGCTCTTTTATGGAAGATGTGTAGCAAAAAATGGCTGTACAGTTATTGTTAAAAGCTAGATTTAACAATAAGTAATACAAAAAGCGTGTTTAGATCAATAAAAGCGATGTTTTCACTGTCTTAGATGTGGGTTGAGTGCGAAGATAAGCCATACTTTTCTGTAGGAGAGCTGTGATGGAAATGACGAATGCCCAACGCCTGATTTTATCAAATCAATACAAAATGATGACAATGTTAGACCCAGATAACGCGGAACGTTATCGCCGCCTGCAAACAATTATTGAACGCGGTTTTGGGTTACAGATGCGTGAGCTAGACAGAGATTTCGGTCATTTAAGCGAAGAAACGTGTCGCACAGTGATTGAAATTATGGAGATGTACCATGCACTGCAAGTTTCCTACAGTAATTTGCCTGAAAAACAAGATATTGATGGTCGCCGAGTCCAATTTTTAGGTTTTGATGCAGCAACAGAAGCACGCTATTTAAGCTATGTGCGTTTTATGGTGAACACAGAAGGGCGTTATACCCATTTTGATAGCGGAACTCATGGGTTCAACTCACAAACGCCAATGTGGGAGAAATATGTGCGGATGTTGTCGATTTGGCATGCGTGTCCAAGGCAGTATCATCTATCAGCGGTGGAGATTTCCCAGATCTTAAACGCCTAATGCTCGTCATTCTTCGCGCTGTCGCG
>NZ_JAMPNZ010000027.1:0-122854 GCF_028479625.1 Providencia sp. PROV197 | reverse complement strand
TGTTGACTGCGTTCGGCTACTCGGGTCACATACTTTTGTATGCTCCCCGAGATATCCTCTCTGGTTGCCTAGCGACAACGCGAATAATTTAGAGCATATTTGCTCGTCGTATTTTGCGCTGTAGCGATGTTGGCTCCACACACTAACCCTAGTTACATACTCATGTATGCTCCTAGGGATTAGCGCGCTTGCCGCCTAGCTACAGCACAAGCTCCTTAGAGCAATCTCGTCATACTTCACTTTATCGCTTAGCGACAACGCGGATAATTTAGAACGCCAAATTTCATTCTTTTCTCATGATTTTTACTTCTCACACGCATTCAAATCTAAGCCTTAGTATCAATTCTTAATTATTTTTAATATTGAGGTTGCGTGTATGTGCCCATTTAGCGTTAACTAATGGGCCAGAATCGATTCAATTATTATGTGAATAGCAAATAAAGGGGTAGACGTGAAATTAAAGGCAAAAGGGTTTCTATTTGATTTAGATGGCACATTGGCAGATTCCTTGGCAGTGGTTGAGCGCTGTTGGTGTAAGTTTGGCGAACGAATTGGTGTAGACTCAGCCGAAGTCATTAATTTTATCCATGGAAAACCCGCGTTAACTAGTTTGCGTCACTTTTTACCCGAGGCGAGTGATGAAGAAATTATGGGGTATTTTCGCTGGTTAGAAAAAATGGAAAGTGAAGATGTGGAGGGCGTTGTGGCCCTACCTGGTGCGATTGCCTTGCTGTCACGTTTAAATGAAATTGGAGCTCCGTGGGCAATTGTCACATCGGGGACAGTGCCAATTGCTTATGGCCGCCAACAAGCGGCGGGACTGCCTGAGCCAAAACATTGGGTAACATTTGAAAAAGTGTCCAAAGGTAAGCCTGATCCAGAACCGTTTATGTTAGGGGCTAAAGCACTTTCATTGCCTGAAAAATCCTGCATTGCCTTCGAAGATGCCCAAGCAGGCATTCATTCCGCACTTAGTGCAGGTTGCCAAGTGGTCGCAGTCCATGCTCCAGAAAGCTTACCACGTCGTGATGAAATTGATGTAATTGTCAGTTCGTTAGAGCAAATTTCTGTTATGGGACCAGACATTAATGGGGATTATGAACTTTTAGTGTCAAAGTTACCTTAATCGTGATCTAATCAAAGAAATTCTCCGTAAAACGTGGTTAACTAAAGAAAATCTTTAGCAATGTTTTTTTTCGTCGAAAGGGGATATTTTGAACGGAGAATTGCTGTGGGTATTAACCCTCCTACTGATAGCGGTCGTTCTTTTTACCACGAATAAAATCCGCATGGATGTGGTGGCATTACTGGTGATTGTTGCGTTTGTGCTCAGCGACACCTTAACATTAGAACAAGCGACATCAGGCTTTGCTGATCCGAACGTGTTATTGATAGCGGCATTGTTCGTTATTGGTGATGGTCTCGTTCGTACAGGGATCGCATATCAAATGGGGGATTGGCTTGTTCGCGTTGCAGGAAGTAGCGAGAGCAAAATGTTAGTGTTTTTGATGCTGACAGTCGCTGGGCTCGGTGCCTTTATGAGCTCGACAGGTGTTGTTGCCATTTTTATTCCTGTCGTGTTGAGTGTTGCTGCGCGAATGAAAACATCGCCAGGTAGATTAATGATGCCACTAGGCTTTGCAGGGCTAATCAGTGGCATGATGACCCTAGTCGCGACGCCACCTAACATGGTCGTAAATAGTGAGTTAGTACGCGAAGGCATCAAAGGCTTTCAATTTTTCTCAATTACCCCTATTGGTATTCTTATTTTGCTGGCAGGTATTGCCTATATGTGGTTAACACGTCGCTGGTTGGGCAGTAATGAGCCTGATAAACTTCCTGAACGCTACCGCCGTACCTTCCGTGATTTAATTCGTGATTATAAGCTGACAGGCCGTGCACGCCGCTTAGCTATCCGTAAAGGTTCACCGTTGATTGGCCATACCCTTGATGAACTCCATTTACGTTCACGTTATGAAGCTAACGTGGTGGGGATTGAGCGCTGGCGGAAATTTCGCCGTGTGATGGTCAGCGCAACGGGCGGAACAGAGCTACGTGAACGAGATGTTTTATTGGTCGATATTTCTGTAAGTGATGACGATTTACGCCTGTTTTGCAGTGAACAATTGCTTGAGCCAATGATTTTACGTGGAGACTATTTCTCTGACCAGTCCCGTGATGTGGGGATGGCGGAAGTTTCTATGAACCCAGACTCTGAGTTACTGGGAAAAAGTTTACGGGACATTAAGTTTCGTACACGATACGGTTTGAACGTGGTGGGTATTCGCCGTGATGGTAAGGCATTAGATGGCAAGTTAGTGGATGAGCCTCTACGCCTTGGTGATATTTTGTTGGTGATCGGTGATTGGAAACTCATTCGTATCTTATCGACAAAACCACGTAATTTTATTGTGCTAAATTTGGCTGCTGAGGTTGAAGCCGTTGCGCCAGCTGCGTCACAAGCACCACATGCCTTGTTTTGTCTCGCACTGATGGTTGCCATGATGGTAACCAATGAGATCCCAAATTTTATTGCAGCTTTGATAGCTTGCTTACTGATGGGTAAATTCCGCTGTATTGATATGGAAAGCGCGTACAAATCTATTCACTGGCCAAGTATTATTTTAATCGTCGGTATGATGCCGTTTGCTATTGCTTTGCAAGAAACGGGCGGTATTGCCCTTGCGGTTGATGGCCTAATGAAGGTCGCAGGGGGGTTAGGCCCACATGTGATGCTACTGTGTTTATTTATTCTGTGTGCCACTATTGGGTTGTTTATCTCTAATACTGCCACGGCAGTCCTTATGGCCCCTATTGCGATTGCTGCCGCACGGCAAATGGAGGTATCCCCTTTACCATTTGCAATGGTAATTGGTATCGCAGCATCTGCTGCATTTATGACTCCCGTTTCATCACCCGTTAATACCTTAGTGCTTGGCCCTGGGGGATATAAGTTTTCTGACTTCTTAAAAATTGGTGTACCGTTTACGATTATTGTGATGTTTATCAGTATTGCGGTTATTCCAATACTATTTCCGTTTTAAGTCAATATAAAAATAATTTCAATAAAGGGCTCTAAATATAATAGAGCCCTTTTGATATTAAAAATAATAAATTTATAATATTTAATATCTTTTAAAAGTGAATTCTCTACTGATATTCTCTTTAACTCACTACATATCAATTATAGGATAATGAAATGAGTCAAAATGAATCGTGGGGAGATGAGCGTTTTACTTACGGTTACTGTGATTTTGAAAACTATTGGGGGGAAGAGTTATCAAGTGTTGAATTAACTCACTTTGTTTCTGGTTATTTTGATGTAACCAAAAAATTAAATACCTCAAAGACAATTTATGACAT
Source organism: Providencia sp. PROV197 (assembly GCF_028479625.1). Lineage (NCBI taxonomy): Bacteria > Pseudomonadati > Pseudomonadota > Gammaproteobacteria > Enterobacterales > Morganellaceae > Providencia > Providencia sp. PROV197. The sequence goes on along the minus strand of NZ_JAMPNZ010000027.1, from coordinate 119,491 downwards.
TCCAGATAGGACTGAACTGAAAAGAATATTTACCATATTATTTGAGCGAGCTACAATAGATTCATATGATTTTTGGTCAATAAAACTTGTAACTAAGAGTGGGGCGGTTTATGAAACTAAAGAGCCTTTACGTTGTACTATCTCCATTGATGATTCTGAGTTTGTAATATTAGGCGTTAATGGGGATGCAAAAACATTGTATGTTGCATTCTCTACAATGATAGGTTGTAGTGTAAAGTTAAACAAAGTTGGTTAAGCTATTTTATAAGGTGAAGTTAGATCTAGCCTACAGTTTTTAGATTGGTAAATTAACAGATATATAAGTAGATATAACATACTACTTATATATTAATTGCTAATTTCATCTAACGAAAGCGTAAAACCTGGAACAAATTTTTCCATAAAATAATCCATTTCAGGGCTTTTTCTTTCTGCTAGCATTTTTTCAAGGCGCTTTTTGGCCAATTTAAATTCGCTATTTCCCGCAGACAACTCTTCCAAACATTTTAAATAAGCACACAGGGAATCTGCTTGCTTAACAATAAAATGTTCTTCTTCAGATTGTAAGTCTTCAATAATTAACTCCCTGAAGTCATCTTGAAGCTCATCAGGTAGCATATCCAACAGCTTTTGTTGGGCAAATTTTTCTATTTTTTTGTATTCATAGGCAATTTGTTGATTATGGTATTTGATAGGCGTAGGCAAATCTCCAGTAATAACTTCACTGGCATCGTGGTACATGGCAAGTAAAGCAATACGAGATGCATCAACATTACCCCCAAATTTTTTATTCTTAATGATGGCAAGTGCATGAGCAACCATCGCAACTTGTAAGCTGTGTTCGGAGACATTTTCCGTTCGGACATTACGCATGAGTGGCCAACGGTGAATTAGTTTCATTCTAGCAAGGTGTGCAAAAAAGTAGCTCATAAGTCCTCATAAACAGTGGTATACAATGGGTAAATTATAACGCGTATAGGCTCGGAGGGATATGTATTTATGCCAAGTTATTATTTAAAGTAAATCAAAATAACGATAATTAGCTCTATTGAAAAATAATGTTTAATTAAAAAATCGATGACTTATTATCTAATTTTGATGAAGGTGATATTAGATAATAAAGGGGTTAATATGGCTAATAACGAACGCGGGCAAAAAGGTTTTGTTTCTATAGAAAACTATTGGGGTAACAAAATTAAGTCGATTATAGTTATGCACAGTGCAGATAATATAGAAAAAACGGAGGGGCTGTTAATAATATAAACCATGGTAAAAAAAAGAAAATGTTTTTCACTTTTATTATCAAACCAACTTGTTTCCATATTAAAAATATGTGGAAAGTGATTGTAATCACTATTGATGATGAGGTTTATGAGACTGATGGCTATTTCTCATGTTCCATTACTGCTTCGGACAAAGACGTTGCAGTTGTAGGCGTTAATGGTGATACGAAAACGGCGTACATTTCTTTTTCTGAGTCAGTAAGTTGCTCCGAAAAATTAAGAAGTGTAAAACGCCATTCTATGTTTGATGGTCAATCTGTGAGATATCTTAGATAAACTATTTAGTTGTGTTTATTTTAATTTGATTTGCCTATATTAATATTTATAATGGAGATTCACTAAGTAAATCTTCAAGGAATATTATGAAATACTTTCCTTTCATACTTTTAGGCTTTTTCCTGGTTGCGATATATATTATTTCCATTATTTGATAATCAAAATAACACATTCATTTAATGATGATTACACTTTGAATTAATAAAGCCTCCGAATTTGGAGGCTTTATTAATAATAGATAATCTAAATAAGATGTTATTGACGATAGCCTTCAAGGAAGCGGCCAAATTTATTAATTGCCATTTCAAGATCGTCAGCATAAGGTAAGGTCACGATCCTAAAATGATCGGGTTCTGGCCAGTTAAATGCTGTACCTTGGACTAATAACACTTTTTCTTGCAACAGCAAGTCAAGGATCATTTTTTGGTCATCATGGATATTAAAACGCTTAATATCAATTTTGGGGAACATATACAGTGCGCCTTGTGGCTTCACACAAGATACACCTGGAATTTGGTTAATGAGTTCCCACGCACGGTTACGCTGCTCATATAAACGCCCACCTGGTTGAATAAATTCACTAATACTTTGGTAACCACCCAGTGCAGTTTGAATGGCATGTTGCATCGGCACATTGGCACATAAACGCATTGAGGCTAGCATTTCTAAGCCTTCAATATAGCTTTTTGCATGTTTTTTCGGGCCATTAAGTACCATCCAACCTTGTCGGAAACCTGCAACACGATAGGTTTTTGATAGCCCATTGAATGTAATTGTTAATAAGTCAGGTGCTAATGCCGCAATAGAGTGATGAACTGCATCATCATAAAGAATTTTATCATAAATTTCATCAGCATAGATAATTAAATTGTGTTGACGAGCCAGTTCAACAATCTCTAATAGCAAATCTTTGCTATATACAGCACCTGTTGGGTTATTGGGATTAATGACCACAATACCACGAGTTCTTGGAGTGATTTTGCTACGAATGTCCTCAATATCTGGCATCCAGCCTTGTTGCTCATCACACATATAGTGCACCGCTTTCCCGCCAGAAAGCGAAACCGCTGCAGTCCAAAGTGGGTAGTCAGGGGCTGGGACTAACATTTCATCGCCATTATTAAGCAGTGCTTGCATCGCTTGGACAATAAGTTCAGATACACCGTTGCCGATGTAAACATCTTCTACTGTCATTTCGTGAATACCACGAGCTTGGTAATGTTGGACGATGGCTTTACGAGCAGAATAGAGCCCTTTGGAGTCACAATAGCCTTGGGAACTTGGTAAATTGCGTAAGACATCCACAAGAATTTCATCAGGTGCTTCAAAGCCAAACGGTGCCGGGTTACCAATGTTCAGCTTGAGGACTTTATTACCTTCCTCTTCTAAGCGTTTTGCTTCTTTTAATACGGGCCCACGGATGTCATAGCAGACATTATCGAGCTTGCTGGATTTAGTTAGATTATTCATTGTTCTCTCATTACCCTAACGGGATTACATTGGTAGGGGGGCCGGCTTTATTGTCTTACTGTACTCCTCCCTCAGAAGCTTTTGAAGATGCAAGGTTATTTTTGGTGTAAAAGGTTGGTTAAAGTATAAATGTGATGTTTGACATCTTATTATCTTTTTTATGTTGGTTTAATATTTCAATTAACACACTTATGTTGGATTTATATCTCGATAATATCGTGTCTTTTGGTGTGTAAATATAAAAAAAAAGGAAAAATAACAGTTGAACTAAAAAATTGTATCAAAATGTAATATTAAGCCTAGATTCGTTAGTTTAGTCATAAATTTCACTGCATATTGCCCTTTTTTTATATTTTTTTGACCGTTTTTGTTAGTAATATTGATTGTTTTGCTCAATAATTTTTAATTAAACATATACTTAAAATACATAACGCATTGAAATTTAAGAGCGTAAAAAAATAGTGAAATGAATTTTATAATGTGCTTACATTAAAATAATTGCGATTACATTAAATATGTTACTATTTAGCGGTACTTTATAAAGCGTTTCTTTAATCAGATTCTGTAAGAGAATACACTTTTTGTTAACACTATTTTTGATTGATTGGCAGTACCCTGTTTATACCAGCATTGATGTTATTCGTTAATAACGGGTTGGTTATAACTAGATAAAATAATGAGTAGTCATTGCAAATCTAAGGATTAGAGATGCACTAGATGAGTAGTATTAAATTATATCGCTGATTCTCATGGAGGAGAGCAGAACACCAGGTAACATAAATATTATATAAGAGAATGAACGATGATAAATTCCAATCGTCCCATCATGAACTTAGATCTGGACTTGCTGCGTACGTTTGTTGCAGTCGCTGATCTAAATACATTCGCAGCTGCGGCTGCAGCAGTGTGTAGAACGCAATCTGCGGTAAGCCAGCAGATGCAGCGTTTAGAGCAACTTGTTGGCCGTGAGCTTTTCGCTCGTCATGGGCGTAATAAACTCCTCACAGCACATGGTTTACAATTACTGGGTTATGCACGACAAATCTTGCGTGCTAATGATGATGCAACAGCATCATTAACCTATAACGATGCTGAAGGCGAATTACGTATCGGTGCATCTGATGACACTGTTGATATCCTTTTGCCATTTTTGCTAAATCGTATCGCTTCTGTGTACCCACGCATTGCGGTTGAAGTTCGCATTAAGCGTGCTCAATTTATTGAATCAATGCTGGATAACCATGAAATCGATTTAGCATTAACAACAGCGCGTATTAGCCATCACCCAAAAACGGCATTAAGAACAGTGCCAGTGCTATGGCATAGCTCGCCTGATTTCCAATTACGTCATAACGAGCCGATCCCATTAGTTGTAATGGATGAAACTAACCCATACCGCAAACTTTGCACGCAAGCATTGGATGACGCAGGATTACCATGGCACATCGCCTATGAAGCCGCGTCGCTACCTGCAGTACGTGCTGCAGTAACAGCGGAAGTCGGGGTGACTGCACGCCCAATGGAAATGCAAAATGCGGATTTACGTATTTTAAATGAAACAGATGGTTTGCCGCGTTTGCCTGATATTCAATATTGGCTATATAAGAATGCAGATGAGCAGAAAGATTTTGTTTTGACCGTCTTTAGCGCCATTGAAAACAAAAAAATTCCTTATGTTGCTGCATCGGCAAGTGAACTTGCTGATGGGAGCGAAATGAATAATTAATCGTTTCAGGTGATATTAACTGACTGTTAATATACGCGAGTATACAACGAATAAAACGGTAACTCCTATTTTTTAGGAATGCCGTTTTTTTTATATCAAAAATTTGTATAAAAAAAAGTGTGGATAAAATATTTGCAATCTAATTATTTTACGCAAATGCAATGAGCGGCTCAATTCAAAGAAATATATCGACTAAAGTGATATTTACTAGGGGAAAGTATAACCATGATAAGCTAGGGGAAATGCCATTCTTTTTTGGATGCATCTATCTACAGAGTAAGATGCTTCGTAACTGAAACGATTATTTAATACTGATGTGTTAAATTTTCAATATTGGGGAGAGAGTATAAGAAATCATTTTAAAACAAGGTATAAATATTGAGCGATGGTTTTGAGAAATCGTTATCAAGTTCAAATTTATCATTTTTTTATCGATTTCAGTACACAAAACCTGCAATTAACCACTTAATAAGTATGGTTAAATGTTGAAGACCATGAAATAATTGTGATGTAGTTGGCAGAACCTGAATTTCATTTTTTAGTTAACAATTTGTTACGCTATTAACAATCTTTTTTTGCTGAATTGATAAAATAGCACTGGATTGTCAGCGGGTTAGTGAAACTGTTGAGTAAAAAAGCGTTACATGTTCTTAAAGTAAAATTGAACGTCATGTAAACAAATTGAGTACTTTTTCAATAAATCTGTGCGTTAGATCAAATAAAAAGCGCAATTTTTCATCTGTTAAGACAGGTTTTTCCTGCGATAATAGTGTAGTAAAAACGAATAATCAGTTAAACTAGTTTGAGTGTTTACTTGTGTTTCATTACACTGACACGTTTTAGCAGATCATGAGTACTTTTTGTTATTTTAATGTTTTTTGTGTGTGAGTTTTTTGTAACAAATACGGGTTATTTTACCTAATTTGGGTAAAGTAAATTGTAATGAGAGAGGACAAACCAAACGCAGTCATCAGACTGATTTATGTTTGGTGATGATTTTTGGTCTTTCTTCTCGATTAACTGGGCAATTGTGGTGCAATACTGCCGTGTTGTAAAAAAGAGCAGTTTACGCACCATAAGTAATGAGTAAGCAACGAGTATGTCTACATCAATCCTAGCGTTAGCCCATAACTGGGCGTTTGCGATATTCCTTATCGGCACTATCGGTCTTTGTGCTTTCATGTTGGTCGCAGGTCACTTCTTAGGTAGCCGCGCCAAAGCCAGAACAAAACATGTTCCTTACGAGTCAGGTCTTGATTCGGTCGGTAGTGCACGTCTTCGTATGTCTGCTAAGTTCTACTTAGTCGCCATGTTCTTCGTTATCTTCGATGTTGAAGCCATGTTCTTATTTGCATGGTCAGTTGCCATCCGCGAAGCGGGTTGGGTTGGTTTCATCGAAGCCGCGATCTTTATTTTGGTATTGTTGGCGGGATTGTTTTATCTGGTTCGCGTAGGAGCATTGGATTGGACTCCAGTCCGTTCCCGCGGAAAAGTGAAGCATCCTAGTGAAGTTATTAAAATCAGCAATCGTCATCCGCAGTAAAAAGCGAGGCATTATACAATGGATTATACGCTCACCCGCATAGATCCGAACGGTGAGAACGACCGTTACCCACTGCAAACCCAGGAAATCGTAACAGATCCTCTGGAGCAGCAAGTTGAAAACAGTGTGTACATGGGGAAACTTTCTCATGCACTTCACGATGTGGTTAACTGGGGGCGCAAAAACTCTCTATGGCCATATAACTTTGGTCTTTCATGTTGCTATGTAGAAATGGTGACTTCGTTCACGGCTGTTCATGACGTAGCCCGTTTTGGTGCGGAAGTACTTCGTGCTTCACCTCGTCAAGCCGACTTCATGGTTGTTGCAGGAACCTGTTTCACAAAAATGGCGCCTGTTATTCAACGTCTGTATGACCAAATGCTCGAACCAAAATGGGTTATTTCCATGGGTTCATGTGCCAACTCTGGTGGCATGTATGACATTTATTCTGTGGTACAAGGCGTCGATAAATTTATCCCTGTAGATGTGTATATCCCAGGTTGTCCACCACGCCCAGAAGCCTATATGCAGGCTCTGCTTCTGTTGCAAGAATCTATCGGTAAAGAGCGTCGTCCGCTCTCTTGGGTCGTTGGAGACCAAGGGGTTTACCGTGCCAATATGCAATCAGAAAGAGAAAGAAAGCATGGTGAACGTATCGCAGTGACTAACCTGCGTACACCAGACGAAATTTAAGGCTTAAAGCCATACAGCGTAACAGAGCAATGTTGTTGCGAAATAATAAACCTGATCAAGCGTTATGGTGAAGAATGATGACAGATCAGATAGCGCAAGCGAGTAGTACCCAGCCAGGATGGCAGACGCAGGATCATTTAAATGACCCTGTGCTTCTGGAACTGCGCAATCAATTTGGGCCGGATGCCTTTTCTGTTCAAGCAACCCGCACTGGTATGCCAGTGATATGGGTTCGTCGTGAACAATTACTGGAAGTTGTCGATTTCCTGAAAAAATTACCGAAACCGTATGTCATGTTATTTGACTTACACGGGGTAGATGAACGTCAACGAATTCACCGTCAAGGTCTGCCAGAGGCAGACTTTAGTGTTTTCTACCACATCATCTCCATCGACCGTAACCGCGATATCATGTTAAAAGTCGCTCTCAATGAGAAAGACTTAAACGTGCCTTCTGTGGTTTCACTGTTCCCGAATGCGAGTTGGCATGAGCGTGAAGTGTGGGATATGTTTGGGATCACCTTTCAAGGTCACCCAAATCTGCGTCGCTTGCTGATGTCACCAAACTGGGAAGGTCACCCACTGCGTAAGGATTACCCTGCGCGTGCAACTGAGTTCGACCCCTTTGTTCTGACGAAACAGAAACAAGATCTGGAAATGGAAGCATTGACTTTCAAACCAGAAGAGTGGGGCATGGCGCGTGGAAATGAAAACGAAGATTTCATGTTCCTGAACTTAGGGCCTAACCACCCATCATCACACGGTGCGTTCCGTATCGTACTGCAACTTGATGGTGAAGAAATTATCGACTGTGTGCCAGATATCGGCTACCACCATCGTGGTGCTGAGAAAATGGGTGAACGCCAGTCATGGCACAGCTACATTCCATACACTGACCGCATCGAGTATCTCGGCGGTTGTGTGAATGAAATGCCATACGTGTTAGCCGTTGAAAAACTGGCTGGCATCGAAGTGCCTGATCGCGTGAAGACCATTCGTGTCATGCTGTCTGAGCTATTCCGTATCAACAGCCACTTGCTGTATATCAGTACGTATATCCAAGACGTCGGTGCAATGACGCCTGTATTCTTTGCGTTTACTGACCGCCAAAAAGTGTATAACGTGATTGAAGCGATCACGGGTTTCCGTATGCACCCAGCATGGTTCCGTATCGGTGGTGTTGCACACGATTTACCGCGTGGTTGGGAAAAACTGCTGCGTGAGTTACTCGACTGGCTGCCAAAACGTTTAGAATCTTATGTTACGTCAGCACTGAAAAACTCCATCTTAAAAGGCCGTTCAATTGGTACAGCAATGTACAACAAAGAAGAGGCTCTAGCTTGGGGGGTAACAGGTGCAGGTTTACGTGCAACAGGCGTTGATTTCGACGTGCGTAAATGGCGTCCATATTCAGGCTACGAAAACTTTGAATTCGATATTCCTATCGCACACAACGGTGACTGTTATGACCGTGTGATGATCAAAGTGGAAGAGATGCGCCAGAGTATCCGTATTCTTGAGCAATGCTACAAGAATATGCCAGAAGGCCCATTCAAAGCCGACCATCCATTGACGACACCGCCACCAAAAGAGCGTACGTTGCAGCACATTGAAACCCTGATCAACCACTTCTTGCAAGTGTCTTGGGGCCCTGTGATGCCTGCGAATGAATCATTCCAGATGGTTGAAGCCACGAAGGGTATTAACAGCTACTACCTGACCAGTGATGGCAGCACGATGAGCTACCGCACACGTATTCGTACTCCGAGTTATGAGCACTTACAGCAAATTCCTTCGGTGATCAGAGGTAGTTTAGTTTCGGACTTAATCGTCTATCTGGGTAGTATCGATTTTGTAATGTCGGATGTGGATCGCTAACCATGCATAATGAACATAACGAAAATGAGAAGCACAACGAGCTCAATGTCGTGAATGTGTTTGAACCGCAAGTCAATCATGGCTTTGTCTTAACAGAGAAAGAGCGTGCAGAGATTGAAGGTGAGAAACACCACTACGAAGATGCGCGTGCTGCCTCAATTGAAGCACTAAAAATTGTGCAAAAAAACCGCGGTTGGGTTGAAGATGGGGCTATCCATGCGATTGCTGACGTCTTAGGCATTCCAGCCAGTGACGTTGAAGGGGTGGCCACATTCTATAGCCAAATCTTCCGTCAGCCAGTAGGTCGCCACATTATTCGCTATTGCGACAGTGTTGTTTGCCATATTACAGGTTATCAGGGCTTAGAAGCTGAGATCATTAAACAGCTGAATATTCGCCCAGGTCAAACAACAGCTGATGGCCGCTTTACGTTGCTGCCAACCTGTTGCTTAGGTAACTGTGACAAAGGTCCAACGATGATGATCGATGAAGACACTCACAGCTACGTACAGCCTGAAAATATTCAAAAATTACTGGAGCAGTATCCATGACAAATTCTGTTAATCCAGTGATCCGTACTGCCGAAACTCATCCTCTAACATGGCGTTTGCGTGATGACAATCAGCCTGTTTGGTTAGATGAGTACCGTAGTAAAAACGGATACAAAGGTCTTGAGCGTGCGCTTAAAGGCATGGCGCCAGATGAAGTTGTGAATCTCGTGAAAGACGCAGGCCTGAAAGGGCGTGGTGGCGCGGGCTTCTCAACAGGTCTGAAATGGAGCCTGATGCCAAAAGACGAAAACATGAAACTGCGTTACTTCTTATGTAATGCGGATGAAATGGAACCAGGTACTTATAAAGACCGTCTATTGATGGAACAACTGCCTCACCTGTTAGTTGAGGGGATGATAACAGGGGCTTATGCACTGAAAGCCTATCGTGGTTATATCTTCCTGCGTGGTGAATACGTTGAAGCCGCACAAAACCTGCGCCGGGCCATCGAAGAAGCCAAAGCAGCGGGTCTATTAGGTAAAAATATCCTCGGTTCTGGATTCGATTTCGAACTGTTTGTGCACACGGGTGCTGGGCGTTATATCTGCGGTGAAGAAACTGCGTTGATTAACTCCTTAGAAGGTCGCCGTGCAAATCCACGTTCTAAACCACCATTCCCTGCAACATCAGGTGCTTGGGGTAAACCGACTTGCGTAAATAACGTCGAAACTATCTGTAACGTGCCTGCAATTTTAGAGCACGGTGACCAGTGGTATATCGATTTAAGCGCAGGTAAGAGTAAAGATGCCGGCACAAAACTGATGGGCTTCTCTGGCCGTGTGAAAAACCCAGGTCTGTGGGAATTACCGTTTGGTACCACCGCGCGTGAAGTGCTTGAAGACTACGCGGGTGGGATGCGCGATGGCTTGAAATTAAAAGCATGGCAGCCAGGTGGGGCAGGGACAGACTTCCTGACCAATGACCACCTCGATTTACCGATGGATTTCGAAAATATTGCTAAAGCAGGCAGCCGTTTAGGGACTGCATTGGCGATGGCAGTTGATCATGAAATCAACATGGTTTCGTTAGTGCGTAACTTAGAAACCTTCTTTGCGCGTGAATCTTGCGGTTGGTGTACACCTTGTCGTGATGGATTGCCGTGGAGTGTGAAAATTTTACAAGCACTGGAAAAAGGCGAAGGTCAACCAGGCGATATTGAAACATTAGAGCAACTTTGCCGTTTCTTAGGCCCGGGTAAAACCTTCTGTGCTCACGCACCAGGTGCAGTTGAACCGCTGCAAAGTGCTATCAAATATTTCCGTGATGAATTCGAAGCGGGTATCTCGCAAAAAGATCTGCGCAATTTAGTGCAGATTGCAGGTATTCAGCCAAACCTGCTGAAGCAGCGCTGGTAATCGTTTCGCGATTGAGCAACCGCGAACGAGATTTTTCACGAAGAACGTATTTTTGATTAACGCCTGCTTTATGCGGGCCTTTGGGAAGCATGCTGACTATGGCTACAATATATGTAGACGGCAAAGAATATGACGTTAACGGGTCTGAAAACCTGTTACAAGCCTGTCTTTCTCTCGGGCTAGATATTCCTTATTTTTGCTGGCATCCAGCGCTGGGAAGCGTTGGCGCTTGCCGCCAGTGTGCGGTTAAGCAGTATCAGAACGCGGATGATACCCGCGGTCGCCTAGTAATGTCTTGTATGACACCGGCAACGGAAGGCACCTTCATCTCTATTGATGATGAAGAAGCCAAGCAATTCCGTGAAAGTGTTGTAGAATGGCTTATGACCAACCACCCACATGACTGTCCAGTCTGTGAAGAGGGCGGTAACTGCCACCTGCAAGATATGACGGTGATGACTGGCCATAACATGCGTAAATATCGTTTTACGAAACGCACACACATTAACCAAGATCTGGGGCCTTTCATTAGTCATGAAATGAACCGCTGTATCGCGTGTTACCGTTGTGTTCGTTACTATAAAGATTACGCAGATGGCACGGATTTAGGGGTTTATGGAGCTCACAACTACGTGTACTTCGGTCGTACAGAAGACGGCACGCTGGAAAGTGAATTTTCTGGCAACTTAGTCGAAGTCTGCCCGACAGGGGTATTTACTGACAAAACCCACTCTGAGCGCTATAACCGTAAATGGGATATGCAATTTGCACCAGGTATCTGCCAACAGTGCAGTATCGGTTGTAATACTAGCCCAGGTGAACGTTATGGTGAAATTCGCCGTATCGAAAACCGTTATAATGGTTCTGTTAACCACTATTTCTTGTGTGACCGAGGTCGCTTTGGTTACGGTTACGTTAACCGCAAAGACCGTCCACGTCAGGCTGTCTTGAACAAAGATGGTGTTAAACAGGTTATCTCTGCTATTGAAGCAATGCAAAGCGGTGCGCAAATTATCAATCAAGCGAAAAAAGTGATTGGTATTGGCTCTCCACGTGCAAGCATTGAGAGCAACTACGCATTACGTGCATTAGTGGGTGCAGAAAACTTCTATTCTGGTATCTCCACAGGTGAGCAAAGCCGTTTAGCGCTGATGCAAAATATTCTGCAAAATGGTGGTATCTATACCCCAACGCTGCGTGAAGTTGAAGGTTACGATGCGGTACTGGTTCTGGGTGAAGATTTAACTCAGACAGGTGCACGTATGGCACTTTCTGTTCGTCAAGCGGTGAAAGGTAAAGCACGTGAAATGGCCGCCGCACAGAAAGTGGCTGATTGGCAAATCGCGGCAATCATGAACATTGGTCAACATGCGAAATATCCGCTGTTTATCACCAACGTTGATGATACCCGCTTAGACGACGTTGCGGCTTTTAATTACCGTGCCCCAGTTGCTGACCAAGCGCGTTTCGGTTTTGCTATCGCCAATATGATTAACGGTGAGGCGCCTGCGGTTAACGACTTGCCAGCGGACCTTAAAGCGAAAGTGGAAACCATCGCACAAGCCCTTTCAAGCGCGAAAAAACCACTGATTATCAGCGGTAGCCACAGCGCGAGCGATGCGATGATCCAAGCGGCAGCGAACGTGGCATTTGCACTGAAAGCGAAAGGCGCACAAGTGGGCTTATCTTACTTAGCCTCTCATGCGAACAGCTTCGGTTTAGCGATGATGAACGCACAGCCATTAGACAGCGCATTAGCTCGCATTGAAGCGAACGAAGCGGATGTGGCTATCGTTATCGAAAATGACCTTTACCGTCACAGCAGTGTGGATGCAGTCAATAGCGCATTAGCGAAATTGAGCCACCTGATTGTTGCTGATCACCAGCAAACTGACATCATGGATAAAGCAACGCTTGTTCTGCCAGCGGCGAGTTTCGCAGAAGCAGACGGTACGTTGATTAACCAAGAAGGTCGTGCACAACGTTTCTTCCAAGTTTTCGACCCAACTTATTACGACAAAACTATCGTGATGAACGAAAGCTGGCGCTGGATGCACTCGCTGCAAACAGAAGCGCAAGAACGTGATGCAGATTGGTCGCAACTTGACCATGTGATTGCTGACTGTGTGGCTGCATTACCGCAATTTGCGGGTATTGTGGATTCAGCACCGAAAGCTTCATTCCGTATCCGCGGACAAAAATTAGCGCGTGAGCCGCATCGTTACAGTGGTCGTACAGCAATGCTGGCGAACCAATCTGTGCATGAACCACGCCAACCGCAAGATATTGACTCTCCATTTGCTTTCTCAATGGAAGGGAACAACAGCCCAACCGCACCACGCCAGCAAATTCCATTTGCATGGGCGCCAGGTTGGAACTCACCTCAAGCGTGGAATAAATTCCAAGCGGAAGTCGGTGGCCATTTATTATTTGGTGACCCTGGTGTGCGCCTGTTCAATTCAACAGAAAGTAAATTGGCTTACTTCACTGATATTCCAGCAGCTTACCAAGCAGCGGATGCGCAGTGGGTAGTCGCGCCGTATTACCATCTGTTCGGTAGTGATGAAATGTCACAGCGTTCAGAGGTGATTCAACAGCGCATGCCAGAGCCTTATATCATGCTGAGCACGCAAGATGCTGCGGTACTTGGTTTGGCAGCAGGGACAAAAGCTGAGTTTAGCCATGCAGGTCAAGGATTTAACTTGACTGTACGCATCAGCAACAACCTGTCGACAGGTCAAATTGGCTTACCATTAGGGATGCCAGGTATCGCACCTTCAATGGCTGGCGTGTCAGTCAATAATCTGCGGAGGGGAGCATGATGGATTGGATTTCTCCTGAAGTGATGGAAGTATTAATTTCCATCCTCAAATCTGTCGTCATTTTATTGGTTGTTGTGACTTGTGGGGCTTACATGAGTCTGGGAGAGCGCCGTATTCTCGGTCTGTTCCAGAATCGTTATGGCCCAAACCGCGTTGGCCCGTTTGGGATGGGCCAGTTAATCGCCGACATGTTCAAAATGCTGTTTAAAGAAGACTGGATCCCACAGTTCGCGGACAAGAAAATCTTTACGCTAGCGCCAGTTATCGCATTTTGTTCACTGTTCCTTGCATTCGCCATCGTGCCTGTCAGCCCGACTTGGCACGTAGCAGACTTAAACATTGGGATTTTATTCTTCCTGATGATGGCTGGTTTAGCGGTGTATGCGGTTCTGTTCGCAGGTTGGTCAAGTAACAACAAATATTCATTATTAGGGGCGATGCGTGCTTCGGCACAAACCGTCAGTTACGAAGTGTTCTTAGGCTTATCTTTAATGGGCGTAGTCGCACAAGCGGGTTCATTCAACCTGATTGATATTGTGAACTCCCAAGAAGGCATGTGGAACATTATTCCTCAATTCTTTGGTTTTTTGACCTTTGCGATTGCGGGCGTTGCGGTATGTCACCGTCACCCGTTTGACCAACCAGAAGCAGAACAAGAGATTGCGGATGGTTACCACGTTGAATACTCAGGGATGAAGTTCGGTCTGTTCTTCGTTGGTGAGTATATCGGTATCGTAACGGTTTCTGCCCTGATTGTGACGCTGTTCTTTGGTGGCTGGCATGGCCCGTTCCTGCCGTCATTCTTGTGGTTTGCTATCAAAACTGGCTTCTTCATGATGATGTTCATCCTGATCCGTGCCTCTTTACCGCGTCCACGTTATGACCAAGTGATGTCTTTCGGCTGGAAAATTTGTCTGCCATTGACGCTGCTTAATCTGCTGGGTACTGCAGCAGTGATTTTATACAACGCTCAGTAAGGGGTGATTGAACCATGACATTGAAAGAGTTATTGGTCGGTTTCGCCACCCAAGTACGTAGTATTTGGATGGTCGGCCTACATGCGTTCGATAAACGCGAAACGCAAATGTATCCAGAAGAGCCGGTTTATCTGCCACCCCGTTACCGTGGTCGTATCGTGTTAACCCGCGATCCAGACGGTGAAGAGCGTTGTGTTGCGTGTAACTTATGTGCTGTTGCTTGCCCAGTGGGATGTATCTCACTGCAAAAAGCGGAGCACGAAGATGGACGCTGGTATCCGGAATTTTTCCGCGTTAACTTTTCGCGTTGCATTTTCTGTGGTCTGTGTGAAGAGGCTTGCCCAACGACGGCAATCCAATTAACACCTGACTTTGAAATGGCCGACTGGCGACGTCAGGATCTGGTTTACGAGAAAAATGACCTGTTGATTTCAGGTCCAGGTAAATATCCTGATTATAACTTTTACCGTAAATCGGGTATGGCGATTGCAGGTAAAGACAAAGGTGAAGCGGATAACGAAGCGAAACCGATTAACGTCAAAGACCTGTTGCCATAAGGAGCGATATTCATGGAATTTACATTTTATATCGCCGGTCTGGTTGCAATACTTGCAACTTTGAGGGTGATAACGAATACCAACCCGGTGCATGCACTGTTGTATCTGGTTGTTTCTCTGCTGGCACTGTCAATGGTGTTCTTCTCACTCGGCGCGTATTTCGCGGGTGCGCTGGAAATCATCGTTTACGCAGGTGCCATTATGGTCTTGTTTGTGTTCGTCGTCATGATGCTGAACCTAGGCCGCTCTGTGCAAGAGCAAGAGCGGGCTTGGCTAACGCCGAAAAACTGGATTGGTCCAGCGGGTTTATCCGCAGTGTTACTGGCTATCCTGGTTTACGGCATCACTTCTTTATCTTACGAGAAGGGCATTGATGGCACGGTGATTGGGGCGAAAGAAGTCGGTATCAGCTTGTTCGGGCCATATGTTCTGGCTGTTGAACTTGCTTCACTGCTGTTATTGGCAGGTATCGTCGTCGCATTCCATGTTGGACGTGACCGCAAAGAAAACGGTGCTGACCTTGTTAGCATTGCGGAGGAGCAAAAATGATACCTCTAGAACATGGTCTGATTTTAGCGGCAATTCTATTTGTGATGGGGCTTAGCTGCCTTGTTATCCGCCGCAACTTGCTTTTCATGTTGATCGGACTGGAAATCATGATTAACTCAACTGCACTGGCATTTGTCGTTGCAGGGAGTTTTTGGGGGCAACCAGACGGCCAGATTATGTATATCTTGGCAATCGCACTGGCTGCAGCGGAGGCGAGTATTGGATTGGCGTTGTTACTGCAACTCCATCGTCATCGTCAGAACCTGAATATTGATAAAGTCAGTGAGATGCGCGGATGAACCTACTCTATTTAACTATTCTGTTGCCTTTACTGGGGTCGGTGTTGTTAGCCTTCTCCCGTGGACGCTGGTCAGAAAACGTTTCGGCCATTATTGGTGCGGGGTCGGTCGGCTTAGCTGCCCTCGTCGCATTCTATGCTGGTAACGAATTTTTAGCTCAACCCGACGCTGGTGTATTTATTCAGCCACTTTGGACTTGGATGTCTGTCGGTACCTTTAATATCCCATTCACCCTGATGTTAGATGGTCTGTCACTGACTATGTTAGGTGTGGTAACGGGTGTGGGCTTCCTTATTCACGTGTATGCCTCTTGGTATATGCGTGGCGAGGAAGGTTACTCACGTTTCTTCGCTTACACCAACCTGTTTATCGCGAGCATGGTGGTTTTAGTCCTCGCCGATAACATGATGCTGATGTATCTCGGTTGGGAAGGGGTAGGGCTGTGCAGTTACTTGTTGATTGGTTTTTATTACACTAATCCAGACAACGGCAAAGCCGCGATGAAAGCGTTCTTTGTGACGCGCATCGGTGACGTGTTCCTTGCTATCGGTATGTTTATTCTGTGGAATGAACTGGGCACACTGAATTTCAGCGAAATGGCGGTGTTAGCACCTCAGAAATTTGCTGAGGGTTCAAGCGCAATCAACTGGGCAACCTTGATGTTATTAGGTGGTGCAGTCGGTAAATCTGCACAGCTACCATTACAAACATGGTTAGCTGATGCGATGGCGGGCCCAACACCAGTTTCTGCACTGATCCACGCCGCAACCATGGTAACCGCGGGTGTTTACTTAATCGCACGTACCCATGTTCTGTTCCTGTTAGCGCCTGAAGTATTACACTTAGTCGGCGTTGTGGGTGCGGTAACACTCGTACTGGCAGGTTTTGCAGCAGTGGTCCAAACGGATATCAAACGTGTCCTCGCTTATTCAACCATGAGCCAAATTGGTTATATGTTCTTGGCTCTGGGTGTTCAAGCTTGGGATGCGGCGATTTTCCACCTGATGACGCACGCTTTCTTCAAAGCATTGTTGTTCCTGTCAGCAGGTTCGGTGATCCTCGCTTGCCACCACGAGCAAAACATCTTCAAAATGGGTGGGTTGCGTAAGCAAATTCCATTCATTTATGCTGTGATGTTAATCGGCGGAAGCGCACTGGCAGCATTGCCACTGTTTACCGCAGGTTTCTACAGTAAAGATGCGATTTTGTGGGGAGCTAAGCTTGATGGACAGACTGTGTTGCTGTGGGCAGGTATCCTCGGTGCATTAATGACTGCAATTTATACCTTCCGTATGATTTTCATCGTGTTTCATGGTGAAGCAAAAATCAAAGCGCACAAGGTTAAAGGCATCACTCACACATTGCCACTTGGCATTCTGGCTATCCTTGCAACGTTTGTTGGTGCATTAATCCACCAACCATTAGAAGGGGTGTTCCCAGCGGAAGCCGCAGGAAGTGAAGACGGTAAAGTCTTACTTGAAGCGATTTCGGGCGGGTTTGCAATCGCAGGTTTGTTGATTGCGGTATTCCTCTATCTGTTCAGACGTTCCATTGTTGATGCTATCGCGAAAACGGCGGTTGGCCGCTTCTTCAGTGCTTGGTGGTACCAAGCATGGGGATTCGACTGGCTGTATGATGTAGTCTTTGTGAAACCGTTTAAAGGTATTGCATGGCTACTGGAAAGCGATCCGATTAACTCACTGATGAATATTCCTGCACATCTTTCACGTTGGGCAAATAAAGGACTTGCAGTGAGTGAAAACGGCCAGATCCGTTGGTATGTTGCCTCATTGGGGCTGGGTGCAGTGCTGATTCTTGCTCTGCTGCTTTTGGTTTAATTAAGGGACACATTGCGCCATGCTACTACCCTGGCTAATACTTATTCCCTTCATCGGTGGCCTGCTAAGTTGGCAGGCTGACCGGTTCAGTCACCGCGCTCCACGTTGGATTGCGCTGGCGACGATGGGATTAACACTTATTATTTCCGTGCAATTGTGGTTACAAGGGAGCTACTCTCTGGCTAACCCACAAGGCGTTCCACTATGGCAATCCGAGTTTTTCATGTCGTGGATCCCTGCACTGGGAATCAACATTCACTTAGCGATTGACGGTTTATCACTGTTGATGGTCGTTTTGACGGCTATCATGGGGGCGTTCTCGATTCTGAGCTCATGGAGTGAAAACCAAAAGAACCAAGGTGCGTATCACTTTAACCTTTTGTGGATTATCACAGGGGTGATGGGGATTTTCACGGCGGTTGACCTGTTCTTGTTCTTCTTCTTCTGGGAGATGATGCTGATCCCAATGTACTTCCTGATTGCAAACTGGGGACACAAAGGGTCAGAAAACAGACAACACATTAAAGCCGCGACCAAGTTCTTTATCTATACGCAGGCAAGTGGTTTGATTATGTTAGTGTCCATCATTGGATTGGCACTGGCACACTTCAACTCAACGGGTACCTTAACATTTGATTACGACCAGTTATTAGGCACGCAAATGTCTAGCAGCGTCGCATTCATGTTGATGTTAGGCTTCTTTATTGCCTTCGCTGTTAAAATGCCTCTGGTACCATTCCATGGTTGGATGGCGGATACCCAAGAGCAATCACCAACCGCAGGTTCGGTAGATATCTCGGGTATTATGCTAAAAACCGCTGCGTATGGTCTGTTACGTTTTACTTTGCCTCTGTTCCCAGAAGCGTCTATCCAGTTCACGCCAGTGGCAATGACTCTGGGTGTGGTCAGTATCTTCTATGGTGCATGGTTAGCGTTCAAACAAACCGACATTAAACGTCTGGCGGCATACAGTAGCTTATCCCATATGGGGTTTGTGACCGTGGCGATTTATGCAAGCTCAGTGTTGGCGTACCAAGGTGCTGTAATCCAAATGATCACCAACGGTCTGTCAGGTGCAGCGCTGATTATCATCAGTGGCCAACTGTATGAGCGTACGCAAACGCGTGATATGCGCATGATGGGTGGATTGTGGAAACGCATTAAATGGTTACCAGGAATGTCCCTGTTCTTTGCTGCGGCAACGCTAGGAATGCCAGGTACAGGTAACTTCATTGGCGAATTCATGATCCTATTCGGTAGCTTCAGCCAATTCACATTAGTGACCTGCATTATGGTATTTGGTGTGGTGTTTGCTTCTATCTACTCACTGTGGATGATGCAGCAAACTTACTACGGTACACCAAAATCAGAAAAAGAAATGAAAGGGTTAACGGCGCGTGAATTCGGTGTGCTACTGGCTCTGGCTGCTTTACTGGTTATTATCGGTTTCTATCCACAACCAATTTTAGATACATCAGTTGGTTCAATGGAAACATTGCATAACCTGTATTCTGCTTCACTAACAACATTAGGGCTGTAATTCGCCATGACAATAACTCCTCAAGAACTGATCGCAATACTACCACTGATGATCGTCGGGTTGACGGCGGTGGTTGTGATGCTGTCCATTGCGTGGCGACGCGATCACCTGACTAGTGCCGCGCTGACAGTATCGGGTTTTATCATTGCGTTGCTTTCACTCATTTGGGTAGCCGACGGCTACCTAATGGATGTGACTTCGCTTATCCGTGTTGATGGCTTTGCGCTGTTCTATAGTGCGCTTGTCCTGATCGCAGGTATCGGCACCAGTATCTTCGCTTACCACTGGTTAGAAGGCTTTGGTGATAACAGAGATGAATTCCATCTGTTAGTCGCAATTGCCGTCGCAGGTGGTGTGCTGTTATCCATGTCAAATCATATGGCATCAATGTTTATCGGTATCGAGCTGATTTCATTACCGCTGTTTGGTTTAGTGGCGTATACCTTCGAACGTAAACGTACACTGGAAGCAGGGATTAAGTACATGCTGTTATCTGCAGCAGCCTCTTCGTTCCTGTTATTTGGTATTGCGTTGCTGTACGCAGAATCTGGCAGCTTAAGTTTTGCTGCGGTTGGTCAAAGCCTTTCTGATAGCCAAATTCACGCACCATTAGTGATGATTGGTTTCGGTATGCTGATTGTTGGCTTTGGTTTTAAACTGTCACTGTTTCCATTCCAATTGTGGACACCAGACGTTTACCAAGGCGCGCCAGCACCAGTTTCAGCTTTCCTAGCAACGGGCAGTAAAATTGCTATCTTTGCCGTGCTAGTGCGTATCTTTATGGAAGCGCCAATTACCAGTAGCGACACACTGACAATTGTTATTTCAGTGATTGCAATTGCGTCTATTCTGTTTGGTAACTTACTGGCTATCACACAAAAAAGCGCAAAACGTTTACTGGGTTACTCCTCTATCTCCCATATGGGTTATCTGTTAGTGGCACTGGTTGCCCTGCGTATTGACCCTGTTGCTTCACAAGTAACGATTGCAATTTATTTAGTCGGTTACTTGTTTGCAAGTTTGGGCGCATTTGGCGTGATCAGTATCGTTTCTAGCCCTTATCGTGGTGATGATCAAGACGATTTCAGCGCATTTCGTGGGTTGTTCTGGCACAAGCCTGTGCTTGCAACTGTGATGACAGTCGCACTGTTATCCTTAGCAGGTATTCCTATTACATTAGGGTTTATCGGTAAATTCTATGTGATTGTTTCAGCGGTAAATGCCGAACTGTGGTGGTTAACAGGTGCTGTTGTGGTCGGTAGTGCAATCGGTTTGTACTATTACCTGCGCTTTATGGCAAGCCTGTACAGTCGTGATGCAGAACATGCTGAACGTTATACTGGCCCTGAAAAAGCAACTCTGGGTACGGTTTTTGCAGCTGTCTGTGCAATTGCAGCCATTGTCTTCGGTGTTTGGCCACAACCGCTTATTGATATTTCAGCATTAGCTGTAGCAATCGTTGGTTAATGAATACAGTCTAAGTAATATGAAGCCGGTTACTGCAAAGTAACCGGTTTTTTTTTAATCGGGTAGCTGGCGTTGGTATTGATATTCCACATCATTCAAATAAGTCATCAGCATTTGGCTTGCCGTATTGATTTGTACTAAGTTAAGGGGTTGTTCTGATATCTTTTCACTAATATATTGACACCATGACTCCCAGTAATTTTTGAGTAATCCAACTTGGTGGATAATGGTTTGTTTATGTAAATCGATGGCAGTAACTTCATTGGAAAGAGACATTAGTTGTGTGAGTCTAAAAATATTCGTATCAATGGTATTAAGTTCTTCTTTGTGCTCAATAATTTGGTCATTTAAGTACAATCTAACATCAACTAATTTAGCAAATTCAAGGCCATCATCTACCATTGTTAGCAGGTTTCTAATATAACTAATTGCTGATTTTAAAATATCTTTTTTGTTTGGGGGGATGTTTAGAGCGTCAATTAACTCTTTCCCTTTAAAATACTTATCAAAAAAATCAGTTAGCTTTGCTCGCAAAACAATATCTTCAGCAGCCATAATAATAGAATAATTCTTGTGTAAATCATTTATTTTAGCTTGCATACTGTGCTTGGATGTCAAAAGGATTTCTTTTTGGCTAGTGTACTGGGTTAGTTTTAACTTATTAGGTTCGTTAAGGTGAAAGATCAGTAGTGATTCATTTGTGTAGCGTATTTTTGAAATAAGTTTTTCTAATTCTAACTTTGCATCCATTAAATCATCAATAAAATTGGCGGTTAGAAGTTGTTTTTTAATATCTGAATAGCTATCTTCGCTGGTTGTTGAGCTTTGGGGGTTATTTAACTCATTGTCTATTATATAATTAATTTTGATGCGTAATATTGGAATCGAATTCCGGATCAACTCATTGAGACGCTCTGTTTTAATTGCGATTTTTTGAATTCGTCCGTAAATAATATAATCATAACTCATGATGCTTTTATTAAATGCAACGATATTATTTGAAATACATCTTAACTGATAAATATCAATAGGGGGTAACATTGGTAAATCAAGGTTGTCATGCATATTAATGCCTTTTATTGAGATGATGTGTTATTTTTTTGTAGCTCATCAAATAATGTAATTAAATGAACTGAGTAATCTTGAATTGAACTCCAAGACATAATAATTTTCTTGAACTGGGCAATAAATCGAATGAGCTTGTCTGCATTGTTTATTCGCTGAAAAATATCAATTGACTGTTTTATTTCTGTTAAAATAACTAGCCACATATAGTCAAGGTGGTCAATCGCTAATCTAGCATCTTTAAATAGTCCCTCAAGTTTATGTAAGTTAAGTTGGATATCGAAAATTGTTTTTTGAATTAATTTTTCATTGTTTATCTTGGTGTTTATTTCGGCAATTTCTTTCAGTAGTTCATTTTTTCTGGTTCTTATCAAATCGGCTTTAGGTCCAAAAATGCTGCTGGTAATGACTAGGCCAATAATTCCGCCAGCTAATCCAGTAAAACATAATTTAATAAAGTGAGAATATTCTTGTTCTAGTTGCATAATATCTTGCTTTTTAAATTCAATCATTTCTTTCAAAAAAGATTCGGTGCTATCTTGATTGGTCGGTTCGAGTTGCTGATAAATACCTTTTATATTAAATAAAAGTGATTCAACATGCTCAAAATTTGAGAGGTATCCGCCTGTAATGTAAGCTCTAAAATCTGATACTGTATTTTTAATTTTTATTGTCTTTATTGATTGCTGCTTAATGTCATTTTTAATTATATTTAAAATGCTAACAAGCTCAGTAGCAATTTGTTGGTCATCATTTTGATAGGTTATTTTATCTAAGTCATTTGTGGTTAAATCATCTAGACTATCGGATATTCTTTGCAAAATAGGCATGTGGTTAATATATTCAATTATCTGATTTCCTGTTTGTGTTATATTGCGACTTGTCAGTGATAAATTAACAGATTGTTCTTTAACTTGTTGTTCTACGTTATCCCAACTATTTGCATGATTTCGAATATCAATAATTGCACTTGTTAAATCATGATGGTTAATTGGTAGTTCTGTTGAACTATTGATACCAAACCATTTCAAAATATCTATTTCTCGTAAAGGAAGAGAAAGTGCGAAACGAACATGTTTATGAATATTGACTAAATCATCTAAGGTAAATATACCTGCGGAACGCGCAGAAAGCGTATCTTGGTTAGTTAACAATGCTAATGTTGCATTTCCTATATTTTCTTTTTCAATAATTCGGTCATAGTTTTCTTGAATATACATTATGAATTCCAGATTTATTAAGTTAATGAGTAATGAATTTTTAACTTGATTCATTGTTTGGAGACGTATGTACAGTAGGTGTCTGAATTAGTTCTATTCAATGGAAATTAATCATTGGTAAAGCATAAGGTGAGCGCTTTATATTGAATAACCTACTAGAAAGTGATGACGGGGGTTGATACTAAAAAATGAAAATCATCGCTAAAAAATAACTCAATGTGCGTATCACAATAGTAAAAATTTGTATTTATAAAATTAGCTTAATTAATAGAAAGATTAATTTTATAAAAATAATCTTATATGGAAAGAGGATAGGGAGAAAGTATCGTACCATAAGATAAGGTATTGTACTTTCCGTGTTCAATTGATATTAAAGATATGTTTCATAATGAAATACGATAAATAGAATCGAGTATATTTTATACGAATTAATGTCCGCTCCCCATTTAATCCTTGGCATCGATGATGTAAAGCAGTTGATTGGCCAATAAATCGGTAATGTAATCCCAAGAACAGTGATAAAGCCACAAAATATCAATTAATTAAATGAATATGTCATTATATAATTGTTAGAATAAACTATACTAGATGCAAGCAGAGCATCGAATCTCAGCTTTGGCTGGTCTTTGTGAATAAGTAAAGGCGTGCTTGTGGGAGACTAGTTATAGATACAATAATTAATCAATGTATTAATGCATTACATTGCGCTATATAATAATTGGTGTAAATCTATGTGCTGTGGCAGTAGGGATCTAAAGTGATAAATAAAAAAATTGATAATGTAATAGCTGAAATTCTGGAACACTTGTCTACATTGGCACTGGGAAACAAAGAATACGTACGACTTGTTTGGCAACTTGACGAGCAAACCATTTTTCCTGGTTTAGCATGGTTATCTTCGCAAGCTTGTTACCCGCAATTTTATTGGTATCAACGTACAGGTGCAGAGGAATGCAGTGCGTTGGGACGTGTTAAATCCTTTTGCTCTATTGAGGATGCCGAATATTTCTTATCCCAAAACCCACAGATACCTGATTTGCGTTTGTGGGGCTTAAATGGTTGGAATGCAGTGGGGGATGGCCTCACAGATGAAGAAAAACAGCAAGCAACATATTGTTTTCTCCCGCGTTTAGAGATTCATCGGCTGCGCTCAACAATTAATGTGAACTTGAATATTGATGGAAAAGATGACATTCAGGCTGCAATTTTATTTCTTTCGCAACTGACAGCGGCACCAGATGTCTCACTAACGCTTTCTGCGTCGATTACTGAGCAAAAACATATTCCTTGCCATGATGAATGGTGCCGTTTATTAAATTGCGCCATTAGCGATATGAAAGCAGGTAAGATGGAAAAAGTGGTTATGGCGCGGGAGACCCAACTCACACTATCAAATGCGATTTCAGTCGCGGAGCTTTTATCTGCCAGTCAACAAGTTAACCACTATTGTTACCATTTTATGATGGCGTTTGACAAACATTCGGGCTTTATTTCTTCGACGCCAGAACGTTTATATCTGAGGCAGGGGACACAGCTTAATTCAGAGGCTCTAGCTGGTACAGTGGCGAATGATCCTGATGATAACATTGCGGCGGAACAAGCAAAATGGTTAATGGAAGACAAAAAAAATCAACACGAGAATTTAGTTGTCGTGGATGATATTTGCCAACAATTGCAAGGGGCTGTTACGGGAGTAGATGTTTCATCGGCGAAAGTGATCCGCTTGAGAAAAATTCAACATTTATATCGTTCTATCGTGGCAACGCTGATTGAGCCTTCAGACAGCGATTGTTTGCAACGACTTCAGCCAACAGCCGCTGTATGTGGCTTACCACGACAGGCAGCAAGGCAATTTCTTGCAAAGAATGAACCTTTTTCTCGTGGCTGGTATGCGGGAACAGGCGGATTTATTAGCTTAAATAAAAGCGAGTTTGCCGTTTCTTTGCGCTGTGGGCAAATTAATGGTTCGCAAGTTTCATTATACTCAGGCGCTGGCATAGTGAGAGATTCAGCTCCTGAACAAGAGTGGGAAGAAATTGAAAATAAAGCAGCGGGTTTAAAATCGTTGTTTGGTAATGGCTAAAAACCTTAGAATAAAAAAGGTTATTCCTTTTTATTTTCAATTAGTTCATCAAAAATTGTTCTGAGATCAAGAAACTTTTTTCTATCAGTCTAAACTGATTGATAATTAATAATTTGCTGAGCATATTATGTCGAATTCTGCATTTAATATCCGTTGGGCTGAAGTGATCATTGAAGCACTTAGCCGTCATGGTATGAAACACATTTGTATCGCGCCAGGCTCCCGTTCGACGCCTTTAACGTTAGCGGCAAGTAACAATCCAAAATTGCATTGCCATACGCATTTTGATGAGCGTGGCTTAGGTCATCTTGCGCTCGGACTGGCTAAGGCAAGCGGTGAGCCTGTCGGCGTGATAGTGACTTCAGGTACTGCGGTGGCTAATTTGTATCCTTCATTGATAGAAGCTGGGTTAACGGGTGAAAACGTTATTTTTTTGACAGCTGACCGTCCTCCTGAACTGATTGATTGTGGTGCAAATCAAGCTATTCGCCAAACCCATATATTTGCTTCGCATCCGACTCAGTCATTGATGCTGCCTCGTCCAACGAGAGATATTTCCGCTAAATGGCTGGTGACTGCTGTTGATAACGGCATGAACCAACTCCATCATGGTGCTTTTCATATTAACTGCCCATTTGCTGAACCCCTCTATGGCGAAAATGAGGGGGAGTATGAATGGCAGCAAACATTAGGTGATTGGTGGAACTCAAACCACCCATGGTTAAGTGAGCCGTTAACACATACGGTTGCACTCGTGGCGGATTGGTATTTTTGGCGTCAGAAAAAGGGTGTTGTCATCGCAGGGCGAATGAATGCTACTGAAGGCGAATTAGTTGCCCTGTGGGCTCAAGAGTTGGGCTGGCCCGTTCTTGGTGATGTGTTATCTCAAACGGGGCAGCCCTATCCTTGTAGTGATTTATGGTTACAAAACCCGAGTGCTCAAGCTATATTGCAGAGTGCTGAATTAGTGGTGCAGTTTGGCTCAAGTATTACAGGTAAACGTTTGTTGCAATGGCAAGCGAATTGCCAACCGAAAGAGTACTGGATTGTGGACTCAATACCACAACGTTTAGACCCTGCGAATCACAGGGGCCGCAAGTTGACTTGTTCGATTAAGGGCTGGCTTGATAACCATCCCGCTCAGCCGCGCAGCTTATGGTGTGAAGCATTATTGAGCCTTGCTGAGAAAACTCAAAATTGTGTTGAAAAACAACTTTCAGGTCAATTTTCTGAAGCCGCAGTTGCACATCAACTCCCAGAACTACTTCCTCCGCGTGGACAATTATTTGTGGGTAATAGTTTAATCGTACGCTTAATTGATTCATTCGCACAACTACCTGTTAGCTATCCCGTTTATAGCAATCGAGGAGCTAGTGGTATTGATGGATTAATTTCTACATTGGCAGGTGTTCAGCGTGCAACGGCGAGACCGACCTTAGGTATTGTGGGGGATCTGTCAGCTTTATATGACTTAAATAGCCTCGCGTTATTACGAAAACCTTCAGCGCCGACCATTTTGGTTATTGTCAATAACAATGGCGGCCAAATATTCTCTATGCTGCCAACCCCAGCTGACGCGAGACAAAATTATTATTGTATGCCGCAGAATGTCAGCTTTGAACCTGCAGCAAAAATGTTTGGCTTGCAGTATTGTGCCCCGACAGATTGGGAAAGCTTAAAGAATACTGTCCAGCAATTTTGGCATAATCAGTATGGTACATTGGTTGTGGAGTTGGTTGTGGACAGTGATGAGGGTGCTCGAACGTTACAACAGCTACTCAGCGTCGTCTCGGAGCTATAATGCTAACAGCTACACAGTACAATCCAGAAAAATCAGGTCCTTGGCTCATTTGGCTTCATGGGTTGTTGGGGAGTGCAGATGATTGGCTTCCTGTGATTAGACAGTTTAATGATTACCGATCACTAGCCATTAATTTGCCTGGACACGGTGCTTCGCAGAAAGAGACGTGTCAAGGTTTCGAACACTTCGATGAGCAATTAAATGCACTTCTGCAATATCATCATGTTGATGAATATTACTTGATAGGTTATTCATTGGGAGCTCGCCTTGCTATGCATTTTGCCTGCTTTTACCAGCCAAAAGGTTTATTAGGGTTGGTTATAGAGGGCGGAAATGTTGGGTTGGATGACATGCAGGCGAGACGCGACCGTGAAAAGAATGATAAAGCATGGGCACAACGTTTTCGCACAGAGTCCATAAAAAAGGTACTAAATGATTGGTACCAACAAGCTGTTTTTGCGGATTTATCACCAGAACAGAGAAATAAACTGATTGAATTGCGTCAAGAAAATAATCCGCAAGGTATTGCGGACATGCTTGAGAGTACATCGTTATCTCAGCAGCCGTTTTTAGTGCCAAATTTGCATCAATTATCTTGCCCGTACCACTATTTTTGTGGAGAGCGAGATCAAAAGTTTCGAAGCGTTTCGCAACAATACACATTGCCATTAACGCTGATTGAAAATGCAGGGCATAATGCTCATCGAGAAAATCCTGTGGGCTATGCAACTGCACTTCACCATTTTTTATCACACTGTGGTTAAAGGAATTTGAGAATGATTTATCCAAGCGAAGAAAAACTGTACGCACCTATTGAATGGCAAGATTGCTCCGAAGGGTTTGACGATATTCTGTATCATAAATCCCCCGAAGGGATCGCGAAAATTACGATTAATCGCCCGCAAGTGCGCAATGCGTTTCGTCCTCAAACGGTTAAAGAGATGATCCAAGCCTTATCTGACGCACGTTATGATGACCACATTGGTACTATTATTTTAACGGGTGAAGGTGAAAAAGCTTTTTGCGCTGGCGGTGACCAAAAAATTCGCGGTGATTACGGTGGATACCGTGATGAAAGTGGTACTCATCACTTAAACGTTTTAGATTTTCAACGCCAAATTCGCACCTGTCCAAAACCTGTCGTTGCAATGGTTGCTGGTTTTGCCATTGGTGGCGGTCATGTTTTACATATGATGTGTGATTTAACGATTGCGGCGGATAACGCGATTTTTGGTCAAACAGGGCCAAAAGTAGGTTCTTTTGACGGCGGTTGGGGTGCATCTTACATGGCGCGTATTGTAGGGCAGAAAAAAGCGCGTGAAATCTGGTTCTTATGCCGTCAATATGATGCAAAAGAAGCATTAGATATGGGGCTGGTTAATACCGTCGTTCCTTACGCAGAATTAGAAAAAGAAACCGTTCGCTGGTGTCGTGAAATGTTAGAGAATAGCCCAATGGCACTGCGTTGCTTGAAAGCAGCATTAAATGCGGACTGTGATGGCCAAGCTGGCCTGCAAGAATTGGCGGGTAATGCGACGATGCTGTTCTATATGACTGATGAAGGTCAAGAAGGCCGTAATGCCTTCAACGAAAAACGTGCGCCTGACTTCTCTAAATATAAGCGTAACCCGTAATGCGTAAAGCCAAAATTTATTCGTTCAGCCTGCCTATGGAGGCAGGTGTTATCCTTCGTTATCAACGCCTCAAAACACGTGATGGGCTTTTGGTGTGCTTGCAAGATGGGGATAACGAAGGTTGGGGGGAAATTTCACCTCTACCTGAATTCAGTCAAGAAACTTTGGAAGAAGCGACCGCTGAAACCATTGTTCGCCTGAATGAATGGGTGAAAGACGGCAAAATTTCTGATAGTCCACTTCCTTCCGTGGCATTTGGATGTAGTTGTGCTGTGGCTGAGCTAACTGGCGAATTACCCCAAGACGCAGACTATCGCAAAGCACCACTGTGTAGTGGTGATCCTGATGACTTAATTTTAAGCCTTGATGCGATGGAAGGCGAAAAAGTTGCGAAAGTTAAAGTGGGCTTATATGAGGCCGTGCGTGATGGCATGGTAGCAAATTTGTTGCTAGAAGCGGTGCCTGAGCTCAAACTACGCCTTGATGCAAATCGCAGTTGGACACGAACGAAAGCGGACGGGTTTGCTAAATATGTTAACCCTGACTATCGCGATCGTATCGCATTCTTAGAAGAGCCGTGTAAAACGCGTGAAGAGTCTCTGCAATTTGCTGCTGATACGGGCATTAACATTGCATGGGATGAAAGTGTGCGAGAAGAGGGGTTCAAGGTGGAAGCTCAAGCGGGTGTTGCGGCAATTGTGATTAAACCAACACTTACGGGTAGCTTAGCCTATTGCCGTTCTTTAGTTGAAGATGCTCATCGCCTTGGCTTACAAGCAGTGATTAGCTCGTCCATTGAAAGCAGTTTTGGCTTAACTCAGCTAGCTCGCGTTGCGCATTGGTTAACACCTAATACTATCCCTGGCCTTGATACGGTTTCTTTAATTCAATCACAGTTAATCCGCCCTTGGCCGCAGTGCGATATTCCATTACAGCAGTTAGAAGACTTAACCATTGTATGGCAGAGTTAACGCAGTTTAGAGATTGGCCTTGGCAGCATTGGGCCAATCTTCAACCCAATTCAATTGCTTTACAGTCAGATTGTGAGAGCCTAACCTGGGACTCACTTAATCAACAGGTTAAAGATCTTGTCACCTATTTTTCAATGCAAGGTGTGACGAACGGTCAATGTGTGGCTCTTCGGGGTAAAAACTCGGTTGAGTTATTACTTAGCCAACTGGCGCTGATTGCCTGTGGTGCGCGTGTTCTTCTTCTTAACCCTAAGATACCTGAACGGACGCTGAGGGAATTATTACCCCATCTTGATATCAGTTTCGTGATTGATTTTACTGATGATATTGAGACACTTTCAAATTACCGAAATCTTGACTATCAGCTGTATTACCACTTTATTGGTGATGATGAGTTTCAACCAGTTAATTTTCAGATTCATGTGACACAACCAGCCACACTAATATTAACCTCTGGATCAACTGGCTTACCTAAAGCGGCGGTTCATAGCGTTGAGGCGCACCTCAGTAGCGCAGATGGTGTCGTTAATGCGATGGACTACCAACAGGGTGATTGTTGGTTACTTTCCCTACCGCTTTTTCATGTTTCTGGGCAAGGGATTGTTTGGCGTTGGCTGCTTAAAGGGGGAACGCTCGCATTAAAAAGTACGCCACTAATAGATGCTTTGCAAGGAGTGACTCACGCTTCATTGGTGCCAACACAATTATGGCGTTTACTTAATGGTGAGTTTGACAGCCAACTGTCCCTTAAAGAAGTGTTGTTGGGGGGAGCCTCTATTCCTGTTGCATTAACAGATTTAGCTGAAAGTCGAGGTATCGCATGCTGGAGCGGCTATGGTATGACTGAAATGGCCTCGACAGTGTGTGCTAAGCGTGCAGATGGTAAACGTGGTGTAGGCCTACCGTTAAAAGGGAAACAAATTCGTGTTGTTGCTGATGAAGTTCAAGTTAAGTCAACGAGTCAGGCTCTAGGCTATTGGTTTGACGGTAAAATTAAGCCTTTAAATTGTATTGATGGCTGGTTTAAAACGAATGATAAAGGCGCATTTATTGATGGTGAGTATCAAATACTCGGTCGCCTCGATAATCTCTTTATTAGTGGTGGGGAGTGCGTTCAACCCGAAGATATTGAAGCAGTCATTAATTCTCACCCTAATGTATCGCAAAGTTTTATTATTCCCATTGATGATACCGAATTTGGTCAACGCCCTGTTGCCGTGGTGGAGTGCGACTCAGATTTACCACTCAGTGAATTATCCGTTTGGTTAAAAGACAAACTTGCTCCCTATCAATACCCGAAACGCTTTTATCAGTTAGAGCCTAGCTTAAAGAGTGGGGGAATTAAAGTGTCTCGCCAGCAAGTGAAAAGCTGGGTTTTAGCTCAAGGTCGATGAGCTGAATAAAAATGTTTGTAGGTAGGCAATATTGCTTGTACAGAGAGTATCAAGCCGAGGAATCGGCTTGATAAGTAAAAAATTAGGCCTTTGGATCTGGACCAAATCGATTATTACTCGGAGTACCACCAAGAATGCTAAAAACAAATAAGACAATCCCACCGAAAGGAACAAATGAGATAAGATACCACCAGCCTGATTTGTCTATATCGTGCAAGTGTTTAATGGTGACCGAGATACTTGGTACAATAATCCCTAAGCTATATAGCCGATACTGCCAATTTCACCTATATAGCTATCCATTGAAATACTGATTAATATAATCAATACCAAAAAGATAATCGGGTTGAATAATGTAAACATCCAATACTTTTTACGTTTAGCGCGCCCTTCAAAATTTGCATAGTTATTTCTTAATATATCCAAATACCAATTCACTTTGTCTTTACTTAACCTAAATTTAAAGTAGGGAGAGTAGATCGCTTGAATTAATGAATGTAAATACAGAAGGGAGGTAGGGAACGAAATACGACGGGCAGATTACCCGTCGTGGTATATTTTTATTTCTTTAATTCATTCAACGCTTTCTCAACACCTGCACCGTATTCTGGGTGAACTTGTTTGAATAACGCAATTTGGCGCACTTGCGTGGCTTCTGTGGCATCAATTAGCTCACCAGCAATACGTTTAAACATACGTTGGTGTTCGGCATCATCTAATAATTCATATAATGCGCGTGGTTGGCTGAAATAGTCTTGGTCTTCACGATGATCCCAGTGGTCAGCGGCACCTTCAATAGATAATGGTGGTTCACTAAAATCAGGTTGTTCTTGGAATAAACCCGCTTCGTTTGGCTCATAGGTAACATGATTTCCGCTATTACCATCAACACGCATTGCACCATCACGGTGATAATTATGGAATGGGCAACGTGGCGCATTCACAGGAATTTGATGATGGTTAACACCAAGACGGTAACGATGAGCATCACCGTAAGAGAAGAGACGCCCTTGAAGC
This sequence comes from Providencia sp. PROV197, assembly GCF_028479625.1. Classification (NCBI taxonomy): domain Bacteria; kingdom Pseudomonadati; phylum Pseudomonadota; class Gammaproteobacteria; order Enterobacterales; family Morganellaceae; genus Providencia; species Providencia sp. PROV197. Next base: position 87,483 of record NZ_JAMPNZ010000027.1, on the reverse strand, counting down.
ATTCTGTCTGGTGAGAAACCAATACCAGGCACTACGTTAGCAGGGCTAAATGCAGCTTGCTCAACATCAGCAAAGTAATTATCTGGATTACGGTTTAGTTCAAAATATCCTACATCAATTAATGGATAGTCTTTGTGTGGCCAAACCTTAGTCAGGTCAAATGGGTTATAAGGAACCTTTGAAGCTTCTTTTTCAGGCATTATTTGTACTTGCAAATTCCAGCGAGGGAAATCCCCTTTTTCAATCGATTCAAATAAATCGCGCTGTGAACTTTCTCTATCTTTCCCCACGAGTTGTTCAGCCTGTTCATCGGAAAGGTTTTCGATGCCTTGTTGGCAGCGGAAGTGGAATTTCACCCAGAAACGTTCATTATTGGCATTGATAAAGCTGTAAGTGTGGCTACCAAAACCGTGCATATGGCGGTAGCTTTGTGGAATACCACGGTCACTAGCATCGATCGTTAATTGGTGTAAAGACTCGGGTAATTGGGAGAAAAATGCCCATTTATGTTCCATTGTTCGTAAGTTGGAGCGAGGATCGCGTTTTACGACGTGGTTTAAATCAGGGAATTTTAATGGGTCACGAAAGTAGAACACAGGTGTGTTGTTACCCACCATGTCCCAGTTGCCTTCTTCAGTGTAAAACTTGAGTGCAAAACCACGAATATCACGCTCTGCATCAGCAGCACCACGCTCGCCAGCTACAGTTGAAAAACGGGCAAACATTTCTGTTTTTTTGCCTACTTCAGAGAAAATTTTAGCGCGGGTATAAGGCGTAATATCGTGGGTGACGGTAAATGTACCAAATGCACCAGATCCTTTGGCGTGCATACGTCTTTCAGGGATCACTTCGCGGTCAAAATGGGCTAATTTTTCTAAGAACCAGACATCTTGTAACAACATTGGGCCGCGTTTACCTGCGGTCATGACATTATTATTATTGGCGACGGGTGCGCCAGAGGCAGTCGTAAGGCCTTTTTTCTTCATCACAATGCTCCTGATTTTGAATTTAATGACTACATAAACCTAACTAAAAAGTTATTATTTTGTAATAAAACAAAAATACCACTACAATAAACTTGTGATTCAGTATAGTAATTATTGATATGATTATCTAATTAATATAACCAATTACTGTGATTGAATGTGAGATAAGCTGGATTTTTAAGATACAGATTTAAAATTTAAATCTGACTTAGGTGCGATGAAATTATCTTTTGGCTGAATAGGTTGCGTAAATCTGAGTAATTAAGGCTGAGAAACGTGTGTAAATCGCGTAATATCCGTAGGTAATAATTTAAAGAGGATAAAATAATGCGCAAAGTGGTGTTATTAGTGGCGGCGATGTCCCCATTTTTTATGAATTCTGCTCAAGCTGTTTCTGTGAGCGCACAAGCTGGCAAACACTATACTGAATTATCAGCGGGTTTAGGCAATCAAAATGCAGGCCTCGCGTTTAATGGTTCTTGGGCGCGTAGTGACCATGATGGTCAAATGGGCAGTTTAGGCGCTACATTTGGTCTCCCTATTGGGCCTTTTTCTGCTTATGTTGGCGGTAAAGGTTTATATTTATCCCCTGATAATAACAGCAGTGGTGCAGCATTAGCTGTGGGTGGTGGTTTAAACTGGCAGGCTCTGCCTTCACTGAATATTTATGGTGAAGCCTATGGTGCACCAGAGTCACTGACTTCAGGTAGCAAGTCTTATGTTGAAGCAAAAGCGGGCGCACGTTATACGGTATTTAAACCGTTATCTATTGATGCGGGCTATCGTATAATTGAAATGAAAGGCTCACACAACAAGTCGAATGAAAAAATTGCAGATGGTCTTTATTTAGGGGCTGGTCTTTCATTCTAGCGTTGTAACCTAGTTTATATTGCCCTTAGTTGCTTGTGTAATTTGCATCTAGGGGCATAGGTCTTGATTTTGCTGCAATTAAATACTTTTAAATCAAATTATTATCTTTTTGTTTATGATTTCTTAGATATTCATGTTGATTTTCATTGCGTTATTGTAATGAAGCCAAAACATCATGACTTAGCCCTGTACTTTTCATGATGATTTCAGGGCTAACACCATTTTTTAGCAACTGGATTGCCATGGTGATCTTGGCTTCAGCGATACCTTCCTCTCTTCCTTGCTGAATACCTTCTTCTCTTCCTTGCTGAATACCTTCTTGGCGGCCTTTATTTTGTAGGCGTTGTGCAATATTCATGATCGTTTCCTTATGTTGTTCCGTTTGTTCCTCTAAAATTTGAACGATTTCTTCAAAGTTAGTTGAGTCTAACGCAATAAACAGATAGTTGAGGATGGTCACCACATCGTTATCGCTATTATAGTGCCTATTGAGCGCTTGCGCCAAGAGTGGAAGAACCTGCTGAAACTCATCACGTAAATACTTATGTTTCATGGCTAATTCCATCACAGCAACTTTTCGGTGGTTGACTAATTCGTTGTCATCGATGACGGTGATATCCACTAAAGGAAAAGGTTGTGTATATAGCTGGTTCGCAATCTCAGCAAAGGGAAAACAATCAGTCCATAATAAAGAATGTGGATAGGGGGAGCGATTACCATGATAAAAAAGTACGGGTACAACAAGGGGTAATACTGTATTTCCTTGTTGCATATGCTGATTCATCGCTAAAAAAGCATAATGTATTAAGCGCCACGCCATTAATTTATCAGGTGTAGATTGGTGTTCAACCAATAGGTAAAGGTACCCTTGTCCGTGTATAGTTTGAACTGAATACAAAACATCGGATAAACGAGAGCGCAGCTGCTTATCAATAAAAGATGAGTTAGTCAGTGCTAATGAATTAAAATCACATAGTGATTTTATATGTTCGGGTAAATGAATTTCAAAAAAGTCACGAGCACTATCAATGTTTGTCATGAACCCCTTAAACGCAGCATCATGAGCGGCAGAAACGCTTTTTCCTTTCATACAACTAGTTTCCTTATTAACCTCTGGTTAACAGTAAATCAAGGTAGCTTGGTTGTCTTTTCAGTATTATTTACGGTATATGACGTAATTAAAGAAATAAATTTCAATAATAAGCATTTAATGAGAACTGAAATATTAAATGCCAATATTCGAGGCGTCGTGATTGATATGATCTATAAAAGAGTGAAGGGAAGCTATTGGATATAGGGGGATGACAAATAAAAGAAAAACCGCAATTTGAAGTTATCCAAATTACGGCTTAATTTACCAATTTATTAGCCGACGTTAGGTAGAAAACCCGCAACAATCGAGAACTGAATAGCAATAACAGTAATACCACAGAGTAATACTATCGCTAAAACAGGCATGCCACCTTTAACTTGGTATTCACCTTTATCTTCTACCTTGCGAACACGCATAGTGAGCAGGGCGGGGATAATTAAAGCAAGGACAGATAATGCCACAGCTGCGTATGTTAAGGCTTGCACGAAGCTACTAAAGAACAGTGCCGCAAGTAATGGCGGAGCGAAGGTTAATAAGCCCGTTTGAATACGACCAAATAAGCTATTACTGCGTTTAAATAAGTCAGCAAGGTAGTCAAATAATCCTAAAGCAACACCTAAGAAAGAAGTCGCAAGTGCTAAGTCCATAAATAGGCTAACAGCAATATTGACCCGTGGTGTTGCTACCACATCACGAATGGCAGTTAGCAAGCCATTTAAGCCAGACTCTTGTGCTAAAATACCTAAAAATGTTGTTGAGGGGATTGAGCCAAGTGTTGCTACCTGCCAAAGGATATATGCAACCAATGGAATTGCGCTACCTGTAATGAAAATCATACGCAGTTTACGCACATCACCATTCATATAGTTAACTAAGCTAGGAACACTACCGTGGAAGCCAAATGAGGTGAATATAACGGGAACAGCGGCGAGAATTAAACCTTTTTCAATAGGCATGGTGCTTAAGTTCACCGCTTCAGCATGTGGCATCATAACAACTAACATGATGATTAAGAAAATTGTTTTGGCGGTAAATAAAATTCGGTTAATAAAGTCAACCGAATGGGTACCAATACATACAACAGCTCCACCAATAATTGTGAAGGCGATAATGGCCGCTTCGGTACTGATGGTAATCCCCCACCAAGATGAAAGACTGTCAGAAATCAATACGCCAGCCCCACCAATATAAGCGGTTGTTAGCGCATACATCAGTAGCAACATGCTTAAACCCGTGACGATTTGTCCTGCTGGACCAAGGTATTTTTTTGCTACGGTACCTAACCCCATATTTGCAGGGTTATGTTGGTAGACCTCGACTAATAATAATGAGGTATAGCTCATTAACATCCATAACCCAACAAGCAAACAGACGATGCCTGTAAAACCGACGCCTGCAGCGGCAAGTGGCATTGCCAACATCCCTGCACCTATTGTTGTTCCTGCAACGATTAACACACTGCCAAGAGTACGATTCTTCACAAGTTCCTCTAATTGAATCTGAATAATTAATAAGTGATGCAGATTATGCGATTGTGCGAATTGTGTCAAATGTAAATTACAGTTGGTGTAAATTTATTTGTACACTAATTAGAGGCAAAATAATAATAAATAACCGACCAATATCAAGGTTAGTTATCTAAAGGAAAAATGATGAATAAAGATACCTAAAGGTAAATTAATTTTGGCTTATTTGTTAAGAAATGGTGTGTAATTTATTGATTTTACATAATTATTGTTTGAACTGGCTAGTATCGCAGTTACTTAAGATAAATAGTGTGATGCGGTCAAAATAAACACAACAAAAATAAAACTATATTGGTTTTAAAATTATCATAAATCAAATTAATGCTTGAAAATCATCTCAATAATAGGAGGCAAATACATATAAAAGGATGGAACTATGGACTTTATGATTCAACTCGCCATTATCCTTGTTTGCTTGTTTTATGGGGCAAAAAAGGGGGGAATGGCATTAGGGCTTCTTGGTGGGGTAGGTCTTGTTATCTTAGTATTTGGTTTTGGATTACCACCAGGAAAACCACCTGTTGATGTTATGCTTGTAATTATTGCTGTTGTTGCCGCATCAGCTACGTTACAAGCATCAGGTGGTTTGGATGTTATGCTACAAATTGCAGAACGACTACTACGGAAAAACCCTAAGTACATCTCTATTGTGGCACCTTTTGTGACTTGTATCTTAACCATTTTGTGTGGTACAGGGCATGTTGTTTATACTATCTTACCTATTATCTATGATGCGGCGATTAAAAATAATATCCGTCCTGAAAGACCAATGGCAGCAAGTAGTATTGGCGCACAAATGGGGATCATCGCCAGCCCTGTTTCTGTTGCAGTTGTGTCCCTAGTTGCCATGCTTAACGGTGTGACTATTAATGGCAAGTCTCTTGAATTCCTTGATTTACTGGCAATTACTATTCCTTCAACCTTAATTGGTATCTTAGCCATCGGTATTTTTAGTTGGTTCAGAGGGAAAGATCTCGATAAAGACCCTGTATTCCAAGAATTTATTTCGGTCCCTGAAAACCATGATTACGTGTATGGTGGCAGTGTGACATTGCTGGATAAAAAATTACCGAAAATCAACTGGGTCGCGATGTGGATTTTCTTAGCATCAATTGTGGTTGTGGCATTACTCGGCGCATTTTCTGAGTTAAGGCCGTTAGTCAATGGCAAGCCGTTATCGATGGTTTTAGTTATTCAGATGTTTATGTTGCTGGCGGGTGCGCTCATCATCATTATCTGTAAAACCAATCCAGGGCAAATTTCGAAAAATGAAGTATTCCGCTCGGGGATGATTGCGATTGTGGCGGTGTATGGCATTGCGTGGATGGCAGAAACCATGTTCGGCGCCCATATGGATGAAATTAAAAGTACACTGGGGTCTTTAGTGAAAGACTTCCCATGGGCGTATGCGGTCATCTTATTACTGGTATCTAAGTTTGTTAATTCTCAAGCAGCGGCATTGGCCGCGGTTGTGCCTATCGCGTTAGGTATTGGTGTTGACCCCGCGTATATTATTGCATCAGCACCCGCATGTTATGGTTACTATATTTTACCAACTTACCCAAGCGACCTTGCGGCGATTCAATTCGACCGTTCAGGAACGACGCGTATCGGTAAATTCGTCATCAACCATAGCTTTATCTTACCCGGGTTAATTGGGGTTGGTGTATCCTGTGTGTTTGGTTGGGTATTTGCAGCGCTTTATGGCTATTTATAATAGCGAGGGCGAATTAATAAAGAACAAATAGATTAAAAGCGATTGCATAGAAGAGCTGTGCAATCGCTGATAATGCTAGCCAATCTCGATATCAGAAAGCGGGTGGCAACAACAAGGTAAAATTTCACCTTCTTGTACAAAGGCTAGAGGCTTACGCTTATAGCCTACTTTTCCTCGCAACAATGTTACACGGCATGAGCCACAGTAACCTTCACGGCATTGATACTCGACAGGTACTCGGCTATCTTCTAGCGCTTCCAATAAGCAAGAATGAACTTCTGTATGGTAGGGGACTTGAACACCCTGCGTGAGTCGCAGGGTGATTTTGTGGCTAGCCATAATTACAGTTCGAAGTCACTCAGGTCGTCAGTATTGACTTCAGAGTCAATTTGACCAACTAAGTAAGAACTCACTTCAACTTCTTGTGGTGCCACTTGAACGTTATCTGACACCAGCCATGCATTGATCCATGGAATTGGGTTAGAACGTGCTTCAAAAGGCAGCTTCAGACCAACAGCTTGCATACGGATATTGGTGATGTACTCAACATATTGGCACAGAATATCTTTATTCAGACCAATCATTGAACCTTCACTGAACAGGTAATCGGCCCACTCTTTTTCTTGCTCTGCTGCCTGCACAAACAAGTCATAACATTCTTGTTCGCACTCTGCTGCAATTTCTGCCATTTCAGGGTCATCTTGTCCTGAACGTAACAAGTTCAACATATGTTGGGTACCTGTTAAGTGCAGCGCTTCATCACGTGCAATCAGTTTGATGATTTTTGCGTTGCCTTCCATGAGTTCACGTTCTGCGAACGCAAATGAACAGGCAAAGCTCACATAAAAGCGGATAGCTTCCAGTGCGTTAACACTCATTAAGCATAGGTATAATTGCTTTTTCAGCGCGCGCAATGAAACGGTGATTTGTTTCCCGTTGCAATTATGTGTGCCTTCACCAAACATGTGATAGTAGTTGGTCATTTCGATGAGGTCATCGTAAAAACCCGAAATATCTTTCGCACGTTTTAAAATTTCTTCATTTTCAACGATATCGTCAAAAATAATCGCTGGGTCATTCACAATATTACGAATAATATGCGTGTATGAACGTGAGTGAATAGTTTCAGAGAACGCCCACGTTTCTACCCATGTTTCCAACTCAGGAATTGAAATCAGCGGCAGTAATGCCACATTAGGGCTGCGACCCTGAATAGAGTCAAGCAGCGTTTGGTATTTCAAATTACTGATAAAAATGTGTTTTTCGTGATCTGGCAGCGCATTGTAGTCAATACGGTCGCGTGATACATCCACTTCTTCAGGACGCCAGAAAAACGATAACTGTTTTTCAATCAGCTTTTCGAAAATCGGGTATTTTTGCTGATCATAGCGTGCCACATTAACAGGTTGGCCGAAAAACATCGGCTCCTGCATTTGGTCATTTTTCTTCTGTGAAAACGTTGTATATGTATGTGACATAACAATTCCTATTAAATTTTACACGCGCCGCCTTCGCAATCGGAATCCGCTGACTCAACAACTTCTTCCAGATCGCCCTGAACATCTTCCGCACCATCGCGGGTGTTATGGTAGTAAAGTGTTTTTACACCAAACTTATAGGCGAGCAATAAATCTTTTAGTAATTGGTTCATTGGTACTTTACCACTCTCGAAACGAGTAGGGTCATAGTTTGTGTTAGCAGAAATCGACTGGTCGATAAACTTCTGCATAATACCAACGAGTTGTAGGTAGCCGCTGATAGATGGCATTTGCCACAACAGTTCATAAGCCCCTTTCAAGTTTTCATAATCTGGCACCACTTGGCGCAAGATGCCGTCTTTCGACGCTTTAATACTGATGTAGCCACGTGGTGGCTCAATACCATTGGTTGCATTAGAAATTTGCGAAGATGTCTCAGAAGGCATCAAAGCAGACAGCGTTGAGTTACGCAGGCCATAAGTCTGAATATCTTTACGCAGTGCTTCCCAATCATAATGCAGTGGTTCATTGGTTAACTTATCGAGCTCTTTTTTATAGGTGTCGATAGGTAATACACCTTGCGAATAGGTCGTTTCATTGAACCACGGGCATGCACCTTGTTCTTTCGCCAAATCGTTTGATGCTTTTAACAGATAATATTGAATAGCTTCAAAAGTTTTGTGCGTTAAATTATTTGCGCTACCGTCGGAGTAACGTACACCGTGTTTCGCTAAGTAATAGGCATAGTTAATCACACCAATACCTAATGTACGGCGACCCATAGAGCCTTGTTTTGCCGCAATAATTGGGTAGTCTTGGTAGTCGAGTAGTGCATCTAAAGCACGCACCGCTAAGATGGCTAACTCTTCTAATTCATCAAGGCTATCAATTGCACCTAAGTTAAATGCAGACAGCGTACATAATGCAATTTCGCCTTCTTCATCGTTGATGTTATTCAACGGCTTAGTTGGCAGTGCAATTTCTAAACATAGGTTAGATTGACGAACGGGAGCAACCTGTGGGTCAAACGGACTATGTGTATTACAGTGGTCAACGTTTTGAATATAGATACGGCCTGTTGATGCACGTTCCTGCATCATTAATGAGAACAATTCGACGGCTTTTACGCTGGACTTACGAATAGTTTCATCTTGTTCATATTGAACATACAAACGTTCGAATTCATCTTGGTCAGCAAAGAATGCATCGTACAGACCTGGTACATCAGAAGGGCTGAATAAGGTAATGTCTTGGTTTTTAATTAAACGTTCGTACATTAATTTATTCAATTGCACACCGTAATCCATATGACGAACACGGTTACCTTCAACACCACGGTTATTTTTCAGGACTAACAGGCTTTCAACTTCAAGATGCCAAATTGGGTAGAATAATGTTGCTGCACCACCACGCACACCGCCTTGAGAGCATGATTTAACCGCTGTCTGGAAGTGTTTGTAGAATGGGATACAACCTGTGTGGAATGCTTCACCACCGCGTATTGGGCTACCTAATGCGCGAATTCGGCCCGCATTTACGCCAATTCCAGCGCGTTGAGAAACGTATTTAACAATTGCACTTGATGTCGCATTGATGGAATCAAGGCTGTCACCGCACTCAATCAGGACACAAGAGCTGAACTGACGAGTTGGTGTGCGTACCCCCGCCATAATTGGCGTTGGCAAAGAAATTTTAAATGTTGAAACCGCATCATAGAAACGACGAATGTAGTCTAAACGCGTTTCTTTTGGGTAATGGGAGAATAAACACGCCGCCACTAAAATATATAAAAACTGTGCGCTTTCGTAGATTTCACCCGTTACACGGTTTTGAACTAAATATTTTCCTTCGAGCTGTTTAACGGCTGCATAGGAGAAATTCATATCACGCCAATGGTCAATAAAACCGTCCATTTGCTCGAACTCTGCTTGCGTGTAGTCTTCCAGCAAATGCTTATCATACTTGCCCATTTCAACAAGGCGTTTTACGTGCGTATAGAGTGCAGGCGGCTCAAACTGGCCATAGGCTTTTTTACGCAAGTTAAAGATAGCTAGACGTGCAGCAAGGTATTGATAGTCTGGTGTTTCACCAGTAATCAAGTCGGCAGCTGCTTTGATCATCGTTTCGTGAATATCAGATGTTCTGATCCCATCATAAAACTGAATCTGAGAACGTAACTCCACCTGTGAAACAGATACGTTACTTAGGCCTTCCGCAGCCCAGGTGATTACCTTGTGGATTTTATCGAGATCAATGCGTTCTTTATGTCCGTCACGTTTTGTGACTAACAGACTCTGGTTCATGAGTAAGTACACCTTGGTTGAACTACAAATAGTGTGCCACAAACATAAAAAAGCTCATGGTTGAATACCATGAGTCTAGTGCTGTTTAGTTTAGCTTCACTACTATATGTAGTAGTTTGTTGAGTAGACAATAACAAGATAATGTTAATATGCGATTTTATCAAGTGAACAAATTCGAGGGATCTTGTGGATAACTGGTTGGATAAGAAAAATGATCATGTCGGTAAGCTGCATGGTAAAAGGGACTAATAAAAAAAAGGCTTCCGACATGATGACTAAAATAAATTTTGTAAACGTAGACCGTTTGCTGATTTCTTAAACGTACTGATTGCGATTTATTCTTTTCGTGATTAGTTAGCTACTCACTAATTGTATGAAGCATATAATTCACATCTACATTTGGCCCCAGCCAGAACTTGTCAGTGATAGGGTTGTAGTGTAACCCCGTGATATGCTTATCTTTTAACTGTGTTCCGTCAATCCAACCGATGAGTTCAGAAGGGCGAATAAACTTATTCACATCATGGGTGCCTTTTGGAACCATCTTCATAACGTATTCGGCGGCAACGACTGCCATCAGCCACGCTTTTTTGTTGCGGTTGATGGTTGAAAAAATAACATGACCACCAGGTTTAACCAATTTAGCGCAAGCTCTCACGACAGATTGTGGGTCAGGAACATGTTCTAACATTTCCATGCAAGTGACGATGTCATAAGCTTGTGGATGTTTATCGGCATGCTGTTCAACGGTTTCTTGAACATATTCAACGGGAATACCCGATTCGAGAGAATGTAAGCGAGCGACCATTAACGGATCTGCGCCCATATCAAGTCCTGTAACATCCGCACCTTCACGCGCCATACTTTCAGATAAAATACCGCCGCCACAACCGACATCAAGAATTTTTTTACCGAAAATGCCATCTACACGTTGCATAATATAACCAAGACGCAATGGGTTAATACGGTGTAACGGGGCAAATTCCCCTTCTAAATCCCACCAACGGGATGCAATAGACTCAAATTTTTCGATTTCTTGTTTATCGACATTTAAGTATGTCGGTGCTTGGGTATCGCTCATTGATAAAACTCCTATTTTAACCCTATGACTGCATATTGCCTTTTATGATGAGACGAATTAGGCGCAGTGATAGGTGTCCGTCAATCATTGATGGTCATAATCTAGACAATAATGCACTTAAGGCAGTTATTAATGAATAATCCCACAAGTTTCGGACACACAAACTTAATTTTCCGCTATTATACATAGCTTGAAAGACAAATACCCGTCTCTTATTTTTATTAAATTGGCGAATTGTGGTATAGTTCTACTCTTTGAATCCGAAGTTATGAGGGACAGTGGTTCCATGAGCGAGATTGCCAGAGAAATCACCCCAGTCAATATTGAAGAAGAGCTGAAAAGCTCGTATTTGGATTATGCAATGTCCGTTATTGTCGGCCGTGCACTTCCAGATGTTCGAGATGGACTGAAGCCAGTACACCGTAGAGTCCTCTTTGCGATGAATGTATTGGGAAATGATTGGAATAAACCCTATAAAAAATCTGCCCGTATAGTCGGGGACGTTATCGGTAAATACCATCCACATGGTGATAGCGCTGTTTACGAGACAATTGTTCGTCTTGCTCAGCCTTTCTCTATGCGTTACATGCTGGTAGATGGTCAGGGGAACTTTGGTTCGGTTGACGGGGACTCCGCAGCCGCAATGCGTTATACGGAAATCCGTATGGCGAAAATTGCCCATGAGTTACTGGCGGATCTTGAAAAAGAAACCGTAGATTTCGTTCCAAACTATGATGGTACAGAGCAAATTCCTGAAGTCATGCCAACGAGAATCCCTAACCTACTGGTTAATGGGTCGTCAGGTATTGCTGTCGGAATGGCAACCAATATTCCGCCTCACAACTTAGGCGAAGTAATTAATGGTTGTCTTGCCTATATAGAAGACGAAGATATTAGTATTGAAGGCTTAATGGAACATATTCCAGGGCCAGACTTCCCAACTGCGGCCATTATTAATGGTCGTCGCGGTATTATCGACGCTTATAAAACGGGTCGTGGTAAGGTGTATATCCGTGCCAGTGCCGAAGTTGAGGTTGACGAAAAAAATGGCCGCGAAACCATTATTGTTAGCGAAATTCCTTATCAGGTGAATAAAGCACGCCTGATTGAAAAAATCGCTGAATTAGTCAAAGAAAAACGTGTTGAAGGTATCAGCGCATTACGTGACGAGTCGGACAAAGACGGTATGCGTATTGTGATTGAAATAAAACGCGATGCAGTGGGTGAAGTTGTTCTGAACAACTTGTATTCATTGACTCAATTACAAGTGTCTTTCGGTATTAATATGGTGGCTTTACACCAAGGCCAACCAAAAATTCTAAACCTGAAAGATATCATCGCTGCCTTCGTTCGCCACCGCCGTGAAGTGGTGACACGTCGTACGATCTTCGAATTGCGCAAAGCGCGTGATCGCGCACATATCCTTGAAGCATTGGCTATTGCATTAGCTAACATTGACCCAATTATTGAGTTAATCCGTAAAGCACCAACGCCAGCTGAAGCAAAAGCGGGGCTGATTGCACGCTCTTGGGATTTAGGCAATGTTGCCGCTATGCTTGAACGTGCAGGTGATGATGCAGCGCGTCCAGAGTGGCTTGAAGAGCAATTTGGTGTTCATGATGGTCAATACTTCCTGACTGAACAACAAGCACAAGCGATTCTTGATTTACGTCTGCAAAAATTAACGGGTCTTGAGCACGAGAAATTACTGGAAGAGTACCGTGAGCTGTTAGTGCAAATTGAGGCACTACTGTTTATCTTAAGAAGCCCTGAGCGTTTAATGGAAGTGATCCGCGAAGAATTAGAAATTATTCGCGATACTTACAATGATCCGCGCCGCACTGAAATTACCGAAAACACCGCTGACATCAACATCGAAGATCTTATCAATCAAGAAGATGTCGTTGTTACTTTGTCTCACCAAGGTTATGTGAAATATCAGCCATTGTCTGATTACGAAGCACAGCGTCGTGGTGGTAAAGGTAAATCAGCTGCAAGAACGAAAGATGAAGATTTTATTGAGCGCTTATTAGTCGCGAATACTCACGATACCATTTTGTGTTTCTCAAGCCGTGGTCGTTTGTATTGGATGAAAGTGTATCAATTACCTGAAGCTAGCCGTGGTGCGCGTGGTCGTCCTATTGTTAACTTATTGCCACTGGAGCAAGATGAGCGTATTACAGCTATCTTACCTGTACGGGAGTACGAAGAGGGTTATACTGTCTTTATGGCAACCGCAAGCGGTACTGTGAAGAAAACCCCTCTGCAAGACTTTAGTCGTCCAAGAAGTGCAGGTATTATTGCCGTGAACCTCAATGAAGGGGATGAACTCATTGGTGTAGATTTAACTAATGGTTCTAATGAAGTCATGTTGTTCTCTGCTCAAGGTAAAGTCGTTCGTTTCTCTGAAGATGCAGTGCGTGCGATGGGTCGTACCGCAACGGGCGTTCGTGGTATTAAATTAATGGACGACGATAAAGTTGTTTCTTTAATTATTCCACGTGGTGAAGGGCATATCTTAACCGTAACAGAGAATGGTTATGGTAAGCGTACTGAAGAAGCGGAATATCCAACAAAATCTCGTGCAACTCAAGGTGTTATCTCCATTAAAGTGAGTGAGCGTAACGGGAACGTTGTGGGTGCGATTCAAGTTGATGATACTGACCAAATCATGATGATCACGGATGCGGGAACCTTAGTTCGTACTCGTGTTTCTGAAGTGAGCATTGTGGGCCGTAATACACAAGGTGTTACCTTGATTAGAACGGCTGAAAACGAAAAGGTTGTTGGATTACAGCGTGTTGCTGAGACTGAAGATGATGAGAATGCAGATGAAAGCACCGACGAAAATGGTGCTGATGATGCAAATATCAACGATCAAGAATAAACAACGCCTTTAAGCGATATAACGGGCAGCACGGAGATGGCTGCCCGTTTTATTTATCTTCCATAGAACCATCTATTTTATTCCTTTTCATGTTTATCGTTTTTTAATATTGTAATCGAGTATAATTCGCTGTTGTGATAACGCATAATTAGGAAGACACTTGAGATACTTACCCTCATTTAAAACATCATTAAGATTGTCCCGGGATCTTTTTCGTATCCTTGGATTGATGTTATGGGGCATGGGTGCCTTTATTACATTATTTTTTCTCTATTCTCAATTTAATGAATACAAATCGGATATTCGTCAGCAATTCCATTCAGGTTTTGAAAGCTTACAATCGTATATTCAACAAACAGGTGAAACGCTACAAGCTATCCAATCCATGACAGAACAGCATCGGATTAAATTGGATAGGTATAAAAATTTAAATGAAAATGAGCCTGAATTTATGACATTACCTGGCTCAGTAAATTACTCTTACTATAAGTTAACGCTAAACTCTGATTGTGATTATTTTCAATACCGTTCTCAGGGGTATTTACTGGCTTTTGAACAACTAAATTATTTTTGGAAAGAGAGTATTGCAGTACCTCAAGGATTGAATCACGTTTTTGTCATTGGCTCCCAAAGTTATTGCTTAGTGGACTATCCAATTCGTTCGACGGTTTCTGATATTGAGACGCTCAAAAAGGTTGGTTATGAAAGTGCGCACTCTTACCAAAGTCTAAAATCACAAGGTAAAGAGCGTAATATATATACTATCGTACATGGTGCACAACCTGATAATGGCCAAGTTTATTTGATCCAACCGATTCAAAACCAGGGAGCTGTGACAGGGTTTATCGGTATTGAGCGTGCGATAAATTTAAATCAATTTAATATCAGCAAAGATAAATCCATCGAAATCATGGTGGTAAATTCCCATAATCAACCTGTTTTATACTCGTCAGCAGAGGTCAACCCGAAAAATTCAGCATTGTTGGCGATTGCGGAGCCCTCATTCTTTGGTTTTAATTCTGATTACTCAAAACTCATTTTTAAAAAACGGTTATTACCTGCACAACTCACTGTTTTCTTTTCAATTCCGACGTCCGAGATTTTATCCAACCTTGAAAGCACTATATTTTATGGCGCGATGCTAAATATTTTTACTGCGGTTTTGCTATTTTTTTTGATTTGGCTGCTTGAAAGAAAAATGTTAGAACCTGCAGCGAACACCGCTATTCGCTTAGAAGAACATGAACAGTTTAATCATAAAATTGTTGCGTCAGCACCTGTTGGGATTATTATTTTAAGGTTAACGGATGGCGGGAACATACTGAGTAATGAACTTGCACACGATTATTTTAGACTGCTTAATGATGATGACAAGCAGCGAGTTTTGACGATCATTCGCCAAAAAACGAGTAATTATATTGATGTTGTGACCACCAACGGAACTCACTTACAAATTAGCTTCGTAAATTCTCGATATCAAAACGAAGATGTGGCGATTTGTGTGTTGATAGATATTAGCATCCGTGTACAAATGGAAAAATCACTGCAAGATGTTGCGGATGCAGCAGAACAGGCGAACCATGCTAAATCGATGTTTTTGGCAACAGTGAGCCATGAATTAAGAACGCCGCTGTATGGGATCATTGGAAATATTGAATTATTACAACGTTATGAGTTATCAGAGAAAGCAACTCGCTTAGTTTCTACAATGGATAATTCCTCTGCATTATTATTGCAAATTATCAGTGATATTTTAGACTTTTCTAAAATTGAATCTAAACAACTTAAAATTGAAAATAAACTATTCAATTGTCGAGACGTTTTTGCCTTTGTATTAGCGAATTACCTGCCATTGGTATCGAAAAAAAGAATTTCACTGTATTCATATATTGAGCCTGATATCCCTGATTTGATATTGAATGACTCAGTGCGGTTACAACAAGTGGTCTCTAATATTGTGAACAACAGTATTAAATTTACCCATTCAGGTTTCGTCTTGCTCCATGTTTGGAAAGATAATAATTATTTAAAAATTGAAATCCGTGATTCAGGAATTGGTATGACTAATGCGGTTGTTATGCAGTTGTTTGATCCATTCTTTCAAGTTTATGATCAAAATAACACGGGCCATAAAGGTACAGGGTTAGGATTAGCTATCTGTGAAAAATTGATAAACTTGATGGATGGGGATATGGAGGTGAGTTCTCAGCATGGTCTCGGAAGTTCCTTTATTATACGTATTCCATTATATGGGCAAGAATATATTCAAAAAAATATACCTGAATATCGCGCAAATTATAAAATCGCCGTCTCGTGTAAAAATGAATTTTTGATGAGTTTTCTGTCACGCCTACTCAAACATGCTGAATTTTCCGTAGTCACTGGGAATGATATTGATACACAGAAGGCTTATGACCTACTCATCACTGATTTTACTGACACAATTTCAGTACAGAGCCGTTACCAAATCAGGCTTTTAAGTTGCTATGCAGGAGAGTTTTATGAGGCTCAGCCAAATGAGTGGATTTATAATACTTATCAATTAGATAAGCTACCGCTACTTATTGATAAGTGGTTAGTTAAAGTTGCAGAAGAAAATATAAAGAACCAGAATATTCATGAGCCTATTGAAGCGGATTGTCGATTGAGTGGGTATCATGTTTTAATTGTTGATGATCATCCAATTAATCGAATGTTATTGAGTGAGCAACTTGCCAGTATTGGTTTTAGTACAAGCACTGCAGTTGATGGTATTGATGCGCTTAAGTATTTGAAAAATAACCGTGCAGATATCGTTTTATCAGATGTGAATATGCCCAATATGGATGGATACCAGTTGGCTCAGGAATTACGACTTTTAGGGGAAACATTACCGATTATTGCATTAACCGCCAATGCAATGGCAGAAGAAAAACAACGCTGTATTGATGCAGGGATGAACGAGTGTTTATCTAAGCCAACAACTATTGCAATTTTGCGTGAAACACTTATTCAATTTTGTTAACGTAATGAATAAAAAATAAAAACCCGCAATCGGGTTTTTATCGTTTAGATGGGCTGATAAGCCTTATTCGGAAGGAGAATTATCAATACTCACCGATGAGAGATAATTGAGTAGTGCAATATCATTTTCTACACCCAACTTCAGCATCGCAGATTTTTTCTGGCTACTGATTGTTTTAATACTGCGATTCAATTTCTTAGCAATTTCCGTGACTAAAAAACCTTCTGCAAATAAGCGTAAAACTTCACTTTCTTTTGGTGATAAACGCTTGTCACCATAGCCACTTGCATTAACTTTCTCGAGTAATTTGCTGACGCTTTCAGGTGTGAATTTTTTACCTTTTTGTAAAGCCGCAAGCGCTTTTGGTAAGTCTGCAGGCGCACCTTGTTTTAAAACAATGCCTTCAATATCCAGCTCAAGAATAGCACTTAAGATAGCTGGGTTATTATTCATGGTCAGAACAATAACGGAAAGGTCAGGATAGTGGCGTTTAATGTATTTAATTAGTGTAATACCATCGCCATATTTATCACCTGGCATAGATAAATCAGTAACTAGAACGTCAGCATTTAAGCGCGCTAAGTTATTAATCAAAGAGGTTGAATCTTCAAACTCACCTACGATATTCACCCATTCGATCTGCTCAAGTGACTTTCGAATACCGAAAAGAACAATAGGATGATCATCGGCAACAATGACATTTAGGTTATTCATATTATTGGTTACCTTCTGGCATTAGTTTTTTGACTGAATTATCCAGGTCTCTAATGCAATTTCTTATTTCAATTCCGTTTTTATCTGCTATGTAGTGTTCTAAGTCCTCGCAAAGTTTATGAAGAACTGTAAATTCGAGCATAGCAAAAACTCCTTTTAAACGATGTGCAGTGTTTTTCAATTCGGCTAAATCCTCAACACTTTCACTATTATACAGTTTATTAATATCTATCGGTACTGTTGTGATGAACAAATCTCGATAACCGCTTTGTGCCAAAGCAAATTGATATGCCGCAATCGCTTTTTCTGTAGTGGCTAAAGGTTCATCAGGTAGAGCTATTTCATTAATATTACTGCTATCGGTATTGGCATTTTCTATTAATAAAGAAATCGCATCAATCAGTTCATCTGCAAAATTGTAGTTAGCTTCAATATAATTATGATTAACTTCATTTATTGAAGTGATACTTCCGTCAACTTTAAGTGTATATTCAAACGCTTCTTCATTGTTATCCGTGATGAGTAAATCCCAATCTGATTGGGCTGAGCTTTCGCTTAAATCAAGAAATTCAGCACCGTAGTTTGACAGTGTACTTCTTACTATACGAGAGATGTCTGCATTATGGATATTTAAACGAATGTACACATCTTCTAATAGTGCAGGGTATTCATGCTCGATAGATTCATTAATGGCAGGCAGTGAAAGTTCATAATGTGTTCCAATCGCAGTACTTGAGCGAATAGAAAGCGTGCTGTTCATCTTTTTTGCCAACAATTTGCATAAATAGAGTGCCATTCCTGAGCGCGTAAATTGTGCTGGTTTAACAGTTTGCGCACTAAACGGATTTTGCAGATTACTCAGCTCTTGATTACTCAAGCCTGTACCGCTGTCTCTAATATTGAGAGAAATAATATGTTTCTCTGTATCATAAGATAGCGTGAATGAGATCTTTCCAAAAGAGGTTGTGACAAGAGAATATTCCCAAATTAGTTGTAAAAGGTTTTGTAGGTATATAGGGTTTACTTCAATTAGGGACTCTGGATTTACATTGTTATGGAAATAGAGCGATAGACCTTTATTATTGATTTTCGATAGATTGTTCTTGAGAAACTGGTTGATCAATTGACTGATTGAAATTGCCTCAGGTTTGAGAGAGGTTTTCTGTGACTCTAATTGGTTAAGAAGTTCAATATTATTAAACCAAGAATGAATTGTAATTAATTGATTTTCAATCTCTTGTAGTATGGATAGTTCACTAGGGTCAGTAGGTTGTGTTAACTGAGAGAATTGTAATTCCAGCGCTGACAGTGCGGGTAAAATTTCATGGCACATATTTTCAAGTACAACTTTACGCATTTGAATATTTTTTTGATATTCACGCATTGCGAGTTCTTGGCGTTTTTGCGTCAAAACCTCTTTATCTTTATCCATAATAATAAAGAGTGCGGCATTAGGCATTGCGTCATTTTCTACGAGTACAACTTCGAAGATATTATTTTCTATGGAGACTTGAATAAAATCATGGTTATCTATGGCCATTTCTTTTATGTGAGCGAGATCCATTGAAGGTAATAGCTGATTAGCAAGATTATTACTGAGGATTTTCGTGTTGGTATTAAAATCGTAAACCAAGATCCCATAAGATATATGATTGATGATATCGTTATTCAGTGACTCTTTAAACTGGAGCTCCTGCAGCATGGATGTGTTCGGTGAAATCAAACGTTTACGTAGGAAAAGTAGCGTTAATACCGCTAAAAAAATCATGGCTATCATGCAAGCAATTAGCCAAAAGTTATAGCTAATAAGATGAAAGATAATCGTTTTTAACGAAATATGATAATAAAGCTGATAGGGAGTGCCGTCTATTGGTTGTGAAAATATAAGGTTTGTTCCCATTAATGTGGTATTGGTTTCAGGGCCCAGTGTGCTAGTTGGGCGAGAGTTTATTGTGAAGAAGTCGCCATCTAATGAAGAAGGAATCAATGAATTCATCGAAATATCAAATGATATAACACTGGTTAATTGCCCTGGTGAATTAAACATCAGCCGGTATGTATAGTAATATACATTTTCAGGGGAGTATTTTTGTACGTTAGAGATGATTTCCCGTCGGTCAAGTAATGTGGATTGAGCTAGCATGTCGGCGCGTTTTTCTTCCGCCGTGAGTGTTAGATAGCTTTCTTTGAAACGCAATTCAGGTTTTAGAACGGAATGAGTGGTCACAAGAACTAAAGTGTTATCTAACCCATTTAGGTAATACATGGAGTTATATTCATTTCTTGCCCCCCAAACGATCTCCATGTAGTTAGCTAGTTTAGTTGCGAGTTCATTATTGGTGGCTTTATTTGGCCCGAATACAATGGCATCTAAGGTTTGGTTGGTGCTAGTCAACCAATAAATATCATGGCGTATTTCCATCGCGGAAAGTGGGGTATTTGCAGAGACGTGTGATTTATCGTTAGCAAGTTTATAAATATGACTTGCTTGATAACGGTAGTCTTCAATTTGATAGGCTAACCTAGTTGCCATGCTATGAAGTGCAGTTTGGCGGCTTTTTACCCATTCTTGATAGTAGTTAAAAAGTGATAACGAAAGTATCACAACTAACAGTAAAATAAATGTCGCAAAAATGCGTGAAAGGGCATTTGGTTTTAATAATGTTTGTCTGTACATACTCGAGCACGCGATCCCATCGGCAAATTTATTATTAGATTAAAAATCATACGCCTAGAGTACTAGTAGACTCCGATTTTGCACAGATATTACCATTTTTCTTGGTAAAATGAGAACAATTGAGTGAAGATTAGCCAAATGAATTAAAAAAAGCAATTTTTTTACTTTCGGGGGTAGACAAGGAGGTCAGATTCCTCCATAATCGCGCCCCATGGAGAGATGGCCGAGCGGTCGAAGGCAGCGGTCTTGAAAACCGCCGATGGGTAACCATCCTAGAGTTCGAATCTCTATCTCTCCGCCAAATTAGCCGGCTTAGCTCAGTTGGTAGAGCAACTGACTTGTAATCAGTAGGTCACCAGTTCGACTCCGGTAGCCGGCACCAAATAAGAACCCGTTAACTTGAAAAAGTTAGCGGGTTTTTTCTTTTTAGTTCTCTGTATAATTACAATACGCTAAGTAGTAGTTGTGCCATCGTATAACATCAGTTTATTACTCCATTTTACATGCTCAGCAAGATGATTTAGTACTAAGCATGTCTTTCACCATTAAAGCCTGTAGAGAAGTGGGATTTAATTTAAGAAATGCAATAAAATGAGCGAATTTCTGTTGTTATAAAGCATAAAAAAATCAAGAGATGCTTTAATGCTTAAAGTTCTTCTTGCAGATGGCAAAGCGGAACCCAACCTTCTTGGTTTTTACTATTTTTAGCCCAAATCCATTGATTGATTTCCCGTGTGGATGTGAGTGTTTCACCAGTAACTACATTAAGCTCTAATGCAGTGTAATCTTCAATTGCAATGGCAGACTTGGAATCAATAAGCTGGATGATTTGCTTAGGAACAAAGCCTTGTAGGTTATTAAAACGGCATTCTAACCAATTCTCCCACCCTTCATCTCCGATATATTCATCACCGACAGACAGAATATCCCCTTTGCAAAAATGTATAGGGTTAGGGAATTCTGAAATATGTGATTTAACGACAGTAAATTTACGCATTATTTGTAGTCTCAAATTTTGAACATAGCGCGGTACTAACCATTTATAGTCTAATTTAAACGTAACTAAAAGCATAAGAATGAAAATTTGTATTGTAGGTACATCGGGAGTTGGTAAAACAACGTTCGCAAAAAAACTGTCTAAGGAATTTAATATTTCACTATACAGTTATGATGATATTTATTGGGATAAAAGCGGAGGGGAATACCACAAAAATACCCAAATTATTATTAATTCTTTGGTTTCAAATGTATTGTCACAGGATAAATGGATAGTTGAGGGGGCATATGACAAACGACTTTTGCCATTTTTTAATGACTCCATGTTAATCATACATTTAAAAAAGCCACATCATGTTTGTACCACTCGGATTATAAAACGTTTCTTATTGGCACGTATAGCGAGGACACAACCAAAAGAAACGTGGAAAAACACTTGCGAGTTATTGCACTTTACTAAAGAATTTGAATCTCGATTAGAGGCCTTTTTTGCCTTACACCCTGAATTTCATGCAAAGAAAGTCATTATAAATCGCAATTATTTATGTGTGATTGACATTGTTAAGTCTTTCAAAGGTACCTAATTAATATCACTTCTTAGTATTGACTGGCTCTGAGGAAGAGAAAACAAGTTATCAATATTGGCTAAAAAAATAGCCCCTGGTGTTGGGGCTTAAAAGGGATGGTACTACTAGGATTAACTCATAGAATTAGTTATACGCGAATGAGCGTCATTTTTTGCAAGTGATAGTTAAAATTAAATTAAGTTTTGTAAAGTAATTAAAGGTAAAGGAAATCACGTTAGGCTCAGAGGTGGTATCGGTGATGGCGATGGTCTTGCTTATAGTTATGGTCGAAAGGGGATGAGGTATTAAGATATTGGTGCAGTGGAAATATAAATTTCATTGCGTATTGAAAATAGATATTTTTAGTTAAAAATTAATTTTCAATAATAAGTTAAATTACCTATTATTATTTTTAATAAAGAAAAGCCTCGTTAGATGACGAGGCTTTTTTTGTTAGAACCAGCTGTGTAGCATAAAATAGGATAATGAAAATACAAAAATTACCATTAGGTGTTGAAGCACCTTTAAAAATAAAAGAAATCTTCTTATTTGATTCATTTTTTCCTGCTCAGACTAACAAATATACGAAATACTTAGTGCAAGATTTATAGCGTAGTTAAGATATCAATAAAGTTCCAATGACTAAAGGTAAATTATTTAAAAAAATAAAATAAAAGAAAGAAATAGGTATATGTGACTAGTGTTAAAGATATCTTAAATATATATAGAAAATATTGTTATAATGAATGCGTAAGGGAAAATATTCTAGACTTGTATTTTTTTTAGAAAATGATGCCCTATCTAATTGTCAGAGAGGGCATCATTGTAATAGCTTATTTATATTTTGAATTAAAAGGTACTTTCATACTCACGTGCTTTTTTGATGTCGTAATTATGTTCCCATTTAGCAATAACGAGAGCGGCCAATGCATTGCCAACAACGTTAAGAGCAGTACGTGCCATATCTAAAATACGGTCAACACCTGCAATGAATGCAAGGCCTTCCAATGGGATCCCAACACTGCCTAATGTCGCAAGTAGTACAACGAATGATACACCAGGAACGCCTGCAATCCCTTTTGACGTGATCATCAGGGTAAATACGAGTATCAGCTCTTGGCCTATGGATAATTCAATACCATAGAGTTGGGCGATAAATATTGCTGCAATACTTTGATATAAAGTGGAGCCATCGAGATTAAATGAATAACCGATAGGAATAACAAAACTGGTTACAGATTTTGGTGCGCCGTACTTCTCCATTTTATCCATAATGCGTGGAAGTACAGTTTCAGAGCTTGCTGTGGAATAGGCCAATAGGAGCTCATCTTTTAATATTTTCATTAACGTGAAGATATTAATTTTGCAATAACGCGCAACAATTCCTAATACCACCACAGCAAAGAAAATAATTGCACAGTGCACAAGAATAACCAATTTAAGTAATGGGACTAATGATGAGAACCCAAAGTTTGCAACGGTGACTGAGATCAATGCGAATACCCCGATTGGTGCATACATCATGATCATATTAGTCACGCGGAACATGGTTTCAGAAAATGTTTGTAACACATCAAGCAGTGGTTGTTTTTTCTCAGCGGGTAAAGATGACAGCCCTAAACCGAAGATAACTGCAAAAAAGATGACAGGGAGCATGTCACCACTTGCCATCGCAGCAAAAATATTGCTAGGGACTAAAGTGAGAATGGTATTGATAATCCCTGATGGATGACTTTCGACTTCTTGTGTCGTTTTTTCGTATTGAGAAATATCGACTTGGGTGAGTTGAGACATATCAATACCAACACCCGGTTGAAATATATTTGCGAAGGAGATACCAACAATAATGGCGATTGTGGTAATCACTTCAAAATAGAGAATGGTTTTGAAACCGAGAGAACCTAATTGTTTTGTATTTCCGACACCAGCGATACCCACGATGAGCGTTGAGATAACAATGGGCACAACGATCATTTTAATTAACTGAATAAATATTTTACCCGCGGGAGAAAGGATATTTAAAATAAGCCAATCTTTGTACTCTGTATTGTCATGCAAAAGTGCACCAGCAATAACACCTAAAATAAGAGCAATCAGTATTTGCCATCCTAGGCCAAATTTAAAGGGCTTCTTATTAGTCACTTGGTTTAATGTCATAATGAAATCTCATTTATATTAATAATTTTTATGTATGCTTTTTTATTATCGTAAATTTTATAACGAATATTCGAGAAAACTACAACTATTAACTCGATTTATTTGAGTAATTTCAGTGGGTAATTTATATCAATTCGTTACTTTTGTTAAATGAACGGCCTTAAAGTCAATTAATTGTGATAATTTTGTGTTTGATGTAAATTCTTGTGGCATGAGAAAGTTAATTTTCGAGTTACATTAAAAAAATGAAAGTGTTTTATTCTGGTTATTTTTACGTTAAAAATAAGTTAAATGCGTAAGGGGGGAAACTAGATTGGATGAAAAAACAAACAAAAGTACTTTTTTTATTACATACCGATATAAATAGAATATTAAAATTAAAGATATGAATGTGATTAATTAACAATGCAGAGTTTTCTACTCGATAAATTTAAACTTATTTTGCTGTAATATTCGTAAAAATTTTTATTGTGGGAATAAGATGATTCACTCAAATTTTTGTAATGTAAAAAATTTAATCTGGGGGTAATTCAAAGAGGGGAGGAACAGCGTTAATTTGGTAAAACAAGAAAATTAAAATGAAGTTTGGCTGCGTTTATAAGCTGCCAATAGTGTTCGTTCAGATAAATCAAGGTAGCTGCGTAAGGTATTTGCAGCTTCAAGGTTGTGGCCTTTATCGAGTAGCTCAAGAATAAATTGGTTTTTATCAATATAGGGTGCATATAAAATTTTGGGGTCATTTAGGTGCCCAAAAGCGAGACGTAATTCAGCAGATATATTACGATAAAGTTTGATAAGCCGCTCGCTATCGGTTAATTCGACAATAGCAGTATGGAATTTCATATTGGCTGTGCCCACACCAATCCAATTCTCGATTTTTTCATGTTGACGCGCATCAACAACTGCATCTTTCATTTTTTGCACGGCAGGATGTAACGCATAAGCGTGTTCTAGTGCATTACATTCAATGAGCCGTCTCACATGGTAAATATCAATAATCGCAGACATATCAGGGACTGACACAAAAACGCCCTTATTTGGTGCATAGGTCAGTAATCCTTCTTGTGTTAATACACGAAAGACTTCGCGAAGCGTATTACGTGAAATAGCGAGTTCATCACTCAATGTTGCTTCAGACAGCCGCTGCCCTGGCGTGATTTCCCCTACGGTGATTTTAGCACGGATGACTTCCGCAATCGTGACTGACAAGGTTTGAGCAACAGGCGTTTTTTTCATAAAAATGCAAACTTGAATTTGGTGGATGATGAAGCGGCTATATTCACATATTCAAGTTTAAGCGGCAAGTTTCCTTTCAAAAACATCAGGGTGCATCCCCTGATTTGCACCTATATGGTGAAAAATAGCCTAAGCCGCACTGAATTAGTGCATTCCAATGAGATCCATAACCTATTTTTTGCTTTCATTGTTAAAAAAGTGATCACGCCTTGATTTTTAAATCATGGATAACGATTTTTATTGATTGTTTATTCGTCATCTCATACTAATTGTTCAACAATCCATTAAAGATGAATTAACAATTAACATAACAAGTAGAACAATGGCACGATAATTGCCTGAGTGATAATCGCAATAACAACATCTACAACGACACAAATAATTAAAACAATAACACATAGAGGAGTATGTATATGGCAGCTCAAGAAAGCGCACCAAGCACTGCTGAGTATGTGAAAAGTCGCCGCTCGTCACTAATTGGTGCCATATTTTTGATGGCGACGTCTGCGATAGGTCCTGGGTTTATTACCCAAACTGCAACATTTACTGTAACGTTGGGCGCGGCGTTTGCTTTTGGTATTTTAGCCTCCATCGTGATTGATTTTGTTGTGCAGCAAAATATCTGGCGAGTCGTGACATTAACCAAAATGCACTCATCACAAATAGCGAATGCGACTATCCCTGGGAGTGGTTATTTACTGGCAATATTGGTGATTTTTGGCGGCTTAATTTTTAATATCGGTAATATTGCAGGGGCAGGACTAGGGTTAAATGCACTTGTTGGCCTTGACCCAAAATGGGGAGGATTAATTAGCGCCTTACTTGCCATTTATATTTTCTCATCACGCAAAGCCAGTACATTTATTGATAGGTTAATTATTGGCCTCGGGATTGTCATGATTGGTTTAACCGTGTTTGTCGCAATTGCATCGAATCCACCCGTTGGGGAAGCGCTACGTCAAAGTGTTTTACCCGATACCGTCGACTTTGCGATGATTACGACAATTGTGGGCGGTACGGTTGGCGGCTATATCTGTTATGCGGGGGCTCATCGCTTACTCGATAAAGGCACGGTAGGGATTGAAAACATTCATGTGGTATCCAGTGCGGCAACAAAAGGAATATTGGTTGTTGGTTTAATGCGCTATGTCTTATTCCTTGCCATTCTAGGAGTTGTTGCAAGTGGCGTAACAATTGATATCTCTGGTCATGCAGCTAACCCCGCATCTCAAGCTTTTCAGGCTGCTGCGGGTAATTTTGGCTTACGTATTTTTGGATTGATCTTATGGGCTGCGGCACTAACAAGTGTGATTGGTGCGGCTTATACGTCGATGAGTTTTTTAACTGCTTTCAAACACACTATTTCTGAAAGACAACGTAATATCGCAACGATCATTTTTATTGCAGTTTCTCTGATAGTGTATTTGCTGATGGGAACGGCACCTGCTGCATTGCTAGTTTTTGCAGGGGGATTCAATGGATTAATCCTGCCAATTGGTTTGACTCTTTTTGTCTATATTGGCTGGAAACGTGCAGATTTGATGTCAGGTTATCACTATCCACGTTGGTTATTATGGTCAGGTGTGGTGACTTGCGCACTGACTTGGTACATGGGGGCGATGTCAGTCAGCGCCATCTTTAATTATCTGAAATAACCCTTGGAGTGATGATGAAAAAACAAATCGATTTAAATAGCGACCTTGGGGAAAGTTTTGGTCAATGGCAGATGGGAAATGATGAGGCTATCTTATCTGTAGTCAGCAGTGCAAATGTGGCTTGTGGCTTTCATGCGGGTTCACCTGAAGGGATCTTAAAAACCTTAAAAGCGGCCAAAGAAAATGGTGTGGCAGTAGGCGCTCATGTAGGGTATCCCGATTTAGTGGGATTTGGACGTCGAAATATGGATATTGCTTCCAGTGAATTGATTGCGGATGTGATTTACCAAATTGGCGCACTAAAAGGCTTAGCCACTGCTGCGGGTACTGATGTGTTATATGTGAAGCCCCATGGTGCACTTTATAACACGATTGCACATGATAAACGCCAAGCTATCGCAGTGATTGATGCAATCAAAGCGATTGATAATCATTTAATTCTTGTTGCATTAGCGGGATCTCCGCTGATTGGTTGGGCACAAGACAGTGGTTTGCAAGTTGTGGCAGAAGCCTTTGCAGATAGAGCTTACAACAGCGATGGTACATTGGTTTCCCGTAAACTCGCAGGCTCTGTATTACATGACCCAAAAATTGTGGCTGAGCGTATGTTGCAATTAGTGCAGGAAGGCGGTGTTGTATCTATTGATGGTAAATTTACCCCAATTGATGCTGGCTCCATTTGTGTTCACGGGGATAGTCCAGGTGCGCTTGAAATGGCACAACAAGTTCGCTCTATCCTTGAAAAACAAGGGATTGAAATTTATGGCTTTGCCCATAAAGGAGAGCGCGAATGACACAATTAATGAAAGCCTCTACGCAAGCGATTGAGGCCGCACGAATTGCCCGCGAAGCGATACGTAATGGCTATGATAAACCGACTGCAGGTCTTGCTCCAGGTATGACGCAGGCCAACATGATTGCACTTCCTCGTGATTGGGCGTTTGATTTTTTATTGTACGCACAACGTAATCCGAAAAGTTGCCCAGTATTAGATGTGTGTGAATCGGGAAGTTGGCAAACCATGTTAGCTGAAGGTGCAGATTTACGAACTGATATCCCGCGTTATCGCGTATGGGAACATGGGCAATTAGCCGATGAAATCACGGATGCGACCGCAATTTATCGACAATATCCTGATTTAGTTACATTTTTGATTGGCTGTAGTTTCACATTCGAGACACCTATGATTGAGGCAGGTATTGATGTGCGCCATATCACCGATAAATCGAATGTCCCAATGTATAAAACCAATCGCTTGTGTCGCCCTGCAGGGCGCTTACAAGGGGAGTTAGTGGTTTCGATGCGACCAATTCCTGCAAACCGCGTTGCTGATGCTGTCAGTATAACAGGGCGATTCCCCGCCGTTCACGGTACACCTGTGCACATTGGTGCTCCTGAGCAGCTTGGCATTGCCGATATAATGCAACCCGATTTTGGCGATGCGGTACGTATCGAAGAGGGGGAAATTCCCGTATTTTGGGCCTGTGGTGTGACGCCACAAGCGGCAGTGATGAAATCGGGGGTGCCATTTGCGTTAAGCCATGCGCCTGGATATATGTTCATCACTGATGTGCCTGATGCGGCTTATCATATATAGAGGTGCCCATTGAGATTTTTACCTGTCAATTTAAGTGCGCTGATGGTAGAGCTTCAAAGCCTTGAGCAGACAATGGCGCTCACAGATTCATTGTATGAAACGCCAATTAAGGGGATTGAAGAAATCACACCTGCAGCAAGGACGATTTTAGTTCGCTATAACCCTATCATTGTTAATGCGAAAAATTTGGTTAGCCAGATTTCTGTCAGAGATATTTCGAAAGTGACGTCTAAATCGAGCAAATTAGTGGTCATCCCAGTGCATTATACAGGGGAAGATTTAATAGAAGTTGCTGAAATATTAGGTGTTTCTATCAGTGAAGTGATCCGTCGTCATACGGAAAATGAATACCACGTTGCATTCAGTGGTTTTGCACCTGGTTTTGGTTACATGGTGTCGAAAGATGCACAGTTGCATGTCCCTAGACGCCAATCACCACGCGTTCGTATCCCCGCGGGTTCTGTCGCGCTTGCAGGGGAGTTTAGCAGCGTGTACCCACAAGCAAGTCCAGGCGGATGGCAACTGATTGGTGTGACAGATCTTGCTATGTGGGATATCAATCGTCCCGAGCCTGCTTTAGTCCAAGCGGGCTCACGGGTGAATTTTACCAATGCAGCGAAAAGTACGCTGAGCTATAGCCTGCCTGAAAAGGTCAAGCAAACAGCAATCTCTCAGAATTTAACGAATGATTTCACCGTATTAGCGACAGGGTTACAAACATTATTCCAAGATTTAGGCCGTGTTGGCCAATCAGCGCTGGGTATCTCAGAATCAGGGGCTATGGATAAAACGGCTCTGCGTAGCGCTAACCGCCTTGTGGGTAATCGTTCCGATGAAACCGTGTTAGAAATCACGCAGGGTGGTTTTAAGGCACGGGCAAATAAAAATTTAATCGTTGCTGTCACAGGGGCGCCTTGTGCAATTGAAATAACGACAAACAACAACGAATACTACGAAGCGAATGTGTATGAAACTCTTCATCTTGCTAAAGGCGATGAGATTAAACTGGGGCGCCCAACGAAAGGTGTTCGCAGTTATTTGGCCATTCGTGGTGGTTTTAATGTTGCCCCGATTTTATCGAGTCGTTCGTTTGATACCCTAGCCCAAGTTGGGCCATTACCCTTAGCGGTTGGTCAAGAGCTCGCAATAAATAATCAAACAACTTCGCAAGCTATCTCCGTTAACGAAATGCCTGCTTTTGATTACCCATCAGCAGATGATGTTGTGGTTTTAGATGTTATTTTGGGGCCAAGAACAGATTGGTTTACTCAGGAGGCTATTGAGCGACTCACTCACCAATTATGGCAAGTGACTGCTGCATCGAACCGTATTGGTTTGCGACTTCTGGGTGAACAACCGTTTGAGCGAAAAATCCAACAGGAATTACCGAGTGAAGGGACCTGTATTGGGGCGATCCAAGTCCCTGCAAATGGACAACCTGTTTTATTTTTAAACGACCACCCATTGACGGGCGGATACCCCGTTATCGGTACTGTCTGTGAGTATCATTTGGATCTCGCAGGGCAAATTCCAGTGAATGCCTTAATACGTTTTAACCCATTAGGCGAGTTTAAAGAATTACAAGGGAGTGATTGAGCTTATGAATACGAACAACAATAACAAAGACCATAAAGTATTGATTGCCAATCGTGGCGAAATTGCTGTACGCATTATCCGTGCATGTCGTGATTATGGTTTTCAATCTGTTGCCGTGTATGCAGATAGCGATATAGCTGCGTTACACGTCAAAATGGCTGATGAAGCTTATGCTTTAGGGGGGAGCACCCCAGCTGAAAGTTACTTAAATATTGAAAAGCTGATAAGTATTGCCAAGAAATCAGGGGTAACAATGGTTCACCCAGGATACGGTTTTTTATCCGAACGAGCAGAGTTTGCTCGCGCGGTTAACGAGGCAGGGTTAATTTGGATTGGCCCGAGTGCTGAAAGCATTGATATCTTAGGGGATAAAGTGCAAGCTCGTCATATCGCAATGCAGGTCGGAGCCCCTTTGGTTGTCGGGACAAAAGACCCTGTTAAAGACGCGCGAGAAGTGGTGGAGTTTGCCCATCAACATGGCT
The DNA here is from genome assembly GCF_028479625.1 of Providencia sp. PROV197. Lineage (NCBI taxonomy): Bacteria > Pseudomonadati > Pseudomonadota > Gammaproteobacteria > Enterobacterales > Morganellaceae > Providencia > Providencia sp. PROV197. The sequence goes on along the minus strand of NZ_JAMPNZ010000027.1, from coordinate 56,862 downwards.
TGCCGATTGCAATAAAAGCGGCGTTTGGCGGTGGTGGACGAGGCTTAAAGGTTGCATGGCAAATGCATGAGGTCGAAGAGCTTTATCATTCCGCTGTGCGCGAAGCGACCGCTGCATTTGGTCGAGGTGAATGCTTTGTTGAGCAATTTTTGCATAATCCACGCCATATTGAAGCACAGGTTATTGCAGATACGCATGGCAATGTACTGGTCGTGGGAACCCGCGATTGCTCATTGCAACGTCGTAATCAAAAATTAGTCGAAGAATCTCCTGCTCCATATTTATCAGAAAAGCAATTACAGCAAATTATCACTTCATCGACCGATATTTGTAGTAAGGCGGGGTATGTCGGCGCGGGTACGGTTGAGTTTTTGCTTAGCCAAGATGGAACGTTATCTTTCCTTGAGGTCAATACAAGATTACAAGTTGAGCATCCTGTGACAGAAGAAACGGCAGGAATTGATCTGGTTATTGAACAGTTGCGTATTGCACAAGGCCTGCCGTTAAGTATCAATGAAATGCCTAAACCGCGGGGGCATGCTTTTGAGTTTCGTATAAATGCAGAAGATGCAGGAAATGGTTTCTTACCGACGCCAGGGACGATTACCGTTTTTGATGCACCATCAGGGCCAGGTGTACGAGTGGACAGTGGGGTAGAAGCAGGCACAACAATCCCGCGAACTTTTGACTCTTTAATGGCAAAACTGATCGTGGTTGGAAATACCCGTGAACAAGCTATTTCACGTGCTCGTCGTGCTTTGGCTGAGTTTACTATTGAGGGGGTGGCTTCTGTTTTACCTTTCCACCAGGCTGTGATGGAACAGGCTGATTTTTGTGGCGATTTTAAAGTGCACACTCGCTGGATTGAAACGGAGTTTAATGTGGATATTCCTCCTGCGCCACGTCAAATTCCACAAGATAGCAATGCATTAACGCGTACGTTTATTGAAATTGATGGCAAACGCTGTGAATTGGGCTTGCCAGCTGAGCTCCTTTCTGGTTTATCCGTTAACAATGCACCAGTAACAAAAGTGACTTCTAAAAAGGAGAGTAATCCAGATGCTGTTAATGCTCCGATCTCAGGTGTGTTATTTAACTGGTTAATCCCACAAGGTGAAAAAGTGAACGAAGGGGATATTATTGGGGTAATGGAAGCAATGAAAATGGAAGTTCAGGTGCTTGCTCATCAAACAGGAACCTTAGAACATAGTGTCAATAAAGGCGATTTTATCGAAGCAGATTGCCAAATTGCACAAATAAATTAGTTAATCCTTTAGCTAACTTGGGTTCAAATAGGGGCTCAAGTTAGCGTGAATGGCGTTCTGGCAGTGAACGTAGAGGGGGATGCGGTGCTGGAACAGCATGTTTTTCTTCCGCAGTCATTTCTTCGCTATCACGATAGACCTCCCCGCAGAGGAAATACAGATTAGGGCGTTTTGACTCGAGGTAGCTTTTTCTGCTAACACATTGTTCTTGAGTGAAAATGGTGTCAGTGACAGGAAGTGCATCACATGAATCTGTCCCGCAAGGGCTGACCCATAATGCCCAACCAATAAGTACCATATGTCCTGCCATTTACATTGCCATCCTTAATGAGAGCCAATATTAAACGCTGAAGAATTATTAATGTGGCGTCGTGTACTTAAACGCGTTAGCTATACAATTATCTTATCAGTGAAATTCTAACATTAGCTTAACCAAATGTATCTATTTCCTCTTGATAAACAGATGTCCTCACATTAAATAACAAAACATGAAAATTGAAAAAGTTTAAACCTATTATAGTGATAGATACAATAATTTACCTCAGGTATAAACAAGCTAATTTGTTAAATTGTGACAAAAAATGTTGTGCAATTTTTTAGCGTTAGGTCTCAAAAAAACAAAATAATTTGCTGTGAATTGCTGTTTTTAGAGTTTAACTCTGTTAATTAATACGATTATTAACTAGGATTACGATAACGTCTAATAAGAAAATCGATAGGAATATACGATGAATGCCATGGAAGAAGTGCTTTCATTTTGGTTTGAAGAATCAACACCAAAACAGTGGTTTGAAAAAAGTACAAAATTTGATTCGACGATTGCCCGCCGTTTTTCAGCGATTTGTGAGCGTGCAGCGAAAGGAGAACTCGCTTATTGGCGTGCGTCAATTCGTGGTCGTTTAGCGGAAATTATCGTGCTTGATCAGTTCTCTCGTAATTTATGGCGTGATACTCCGCGCGCTTTTGCTCAAGATGCGATGGCGTTGGCGTTAGCGCAAGAAGCCATCAAGCAGCATGATTATAATTTATTGACGCTATCGCAACGTAAATTTGTCTTAATGCCTTATATGCACTCAGAGTCCAGTTTCATTCATTTACAAGCAGTGGAACTCTTCCGTATGTTAGGGGATGACAATACGTTAGATTATGAAATGCGCCATAAAGCGATTATTGATAAATTTGGTCGTTATCCGCATCGTAATACGGTTTTAGGCCGCCCATCGACCCAACAAGAGCTGGCTTTTTTGCAAGAGCCAGGCTCCTCATTTTAACGTTTAAACAACCAAAGAGCAGATAGCTTGAGCTTACTCTTGGGTATAATAAAATTAGCGGAATAACTCAACCTGAATTGGTGTAAGTTCAAGTTGTTTTTGTAAGTCAGTTAAGTAGACTTCAGTGACCTTGGCGATATTTGGGTAGAAGGCGTTTTCTGTTTGCGTTTGTTGAACTAAGGTTAAGTAGCGGTATGCCCACGGTAATAAATGCTGCTCCAACAATTCAACGATAGCGTCATCTTCCCCATGTTCTGCGAGCGCTGAAATTGCCATCAACATCAAGCCAAACTGGTCTTCAGGTTCTCGAATGCCAGTATCAGTAACTAACCCTTTTGATTGCAGTAAGTTGCGATAAGCCGCAGTTGACTCTCCCATGACGGTATTATCATGCTCAAAGTACACTGATCCCCAAGGTGGAGCAGGCATGCTACCTTGCCCTTCAAATAAGACAGAGTAATCATAAGCAATATCATTAGGGGCAGTTTGTGCCAATGAAGCACAAATAGCCTGAATTTGTTCTGAGTCTTTCCATGAGTGTAATTGTGGTAATTCACCTAAGGCGGAATAGACGTTCTGTAAGGTATCTGATTGTGGGGAATAGTAAAAAAACGCACCTAAAATGCGCAGTATAGTGGTGTCTAGCATCGTATTTTATCCATCTTATTTCGCGCTGCAGCATGGCATTTTAATCTGATTACGTTCAATGATATTGTTGCAGAGTAATTTTGGCATTTAATCAAAGAACGCCAAAAGGCGTCCTTTGATAGGTCATTTTAACACAGTAACAACAAAGGGTTACATGGTGATTTGCCATAAATTATAGAAAGCAATGCGACCCGCAAGTTCAGCCAGTAAAACCGCTGCCGCACAGGTAGCTAAGGTCGCTTTCGGTGCGCGTTGTTTCAGTGCGATACCAACAAATGCAGCTAAGGCAATAGCTAAAACAACCACTTGGAAGCCCCAGAAACCTGTTTGCTCGCTACTGAGAACAGGGCCTGTTTCTGTTAGGAACGCTTGATATCCCGCTCGGCTGGCAAAAATAGCGAACGTACCGATAAGAAAAGCAGCAATGCCTAATCCGCGAGCACCAATGGCAATGGCAAGTGCACCACCCCCAACGAGCATGGTCATCCACATTTGCAGTGTGGTATAGCCCGTATTCCAGTTTGCGATTGTTGCAATGCTATATACCTGTGGGATTGACCAGACAAAGGCTAATCCAGATACCACAGCCGCGATATTCGCCAATTCACGCAAGACGGTATTTTTGAAGAACAATGTGAAAAACAAGGTTGCTGCTGCACATCCAACAAATACACCACTTAAGAAGGCTTCGTTACTCATTGGAGAACGACCAACACCTAACAGCATATTAAAGAAGCGCAGTGGTTGACCTACGTGCAATCCACCGATAACTAAACCAATGAGCATAATAATAAACGCAACGATATTCGCCGTTTTTAACTGTTTGTCATCGATGGAACCCATTTTGCGGCTTAAATAGGCCAACAAAAACAGCCCCGCAGCGGATTGCCCTAAGACGGTGAAAAAAACTAATGGTAATTCATGCATTTTACACCTCCGCAGGGTTTTTTAGTTCGCCACTTTTATCACCAAATGGCTTCGCGTCTTTATGGGGTTTGATGACAATGTTCGGATTAGTGAAGCTTGGGTCTGGCATTGGTGCAATCCCACACTCTGTGCCATGTAACTCACGCAGAACATTAATATCATCAAAGTCTAAAGCGCGTTGTGGGCAGGACTCAACACACACGGGCTTCATACCTTTTGCGACACGCTCATAACAGCCATCGCATTTGCTCATCAGTTTTTTCTTCTCATCAAATTGCGGGGCACCATATGGGCAACGCAATTCACAATAACGACAACCTACACAAATAGACTGATCAACAACTACTAGGCCATCTTCTTCTCGCTTATGCATTGCACCTGTTGGGCAACCCGCGACACATGTTGGGTTTGAACAGTGGTTACAGGAAATTGACAGATAATAATTAAAGACATTCTGCTGCCAAATGCCATCTTGTTTTTGCCAACTACCGCCGCCAAATTCGTACACACGACGGAATTTAGGGCCTAAATCTAAATCTTTTTCGTCCTTACAACTGACCTGACAGGTTTTACAGCCAGTGCATTTTGTGGAGTCAAAATAAAAGCCATACTGTTTCATGATTTAACTCCTTAAGCGCGTTTAACTTCAACAAGGTTAGTATGCTGTGGTGTTCCTTTTGCCAACGGAGAAGGCACGTGAGAAGTTAATGTATTGATACAACCACCAACATCTAAACCTTCACTATTTAGAGTACGCCATGCACCCTGTGGAACAGCAATAACACCAGGTAAGACACGCTCAGTGACTTTGACTTTAATTTGGATACGGCCACGGTCATTGAAAATTTCAGCCAGATCACCATTACTTAAACCACGTTGCTGTGCATCAATTGGATTGAGCCAAAATTGGTGTGGGATGGCTTCACGCAGCATCGCAACATTATAATAAGAGGAGTGTACGTGGCCTTTATCATGGAAGCCTGTCATTAATAAAGTGTGCTTTTGGTCTTTAGCTTGTGCTTCAACCCCTTCTTTATTCACACAATATTCAGGAAGAGCAGGGATGCGCTGGCCTTCTGGCAACTCCCAGTTTTTGACTCTTTCAGCTAATTTTTCCGAGTAAATTTCAATTTTTCCAGATGGTGTTTTTAACGGATTGTTAATCGGGTCATCACGGAATTTTTTTAGTGCAATATTTTCGCTACTATTTAGGAACTTACGGTCAATGATACCCGCACCGTCTGTTTCACTAAATTCAGGTAGATGTGGCATTTTTTCACGAGTCTTGTTGTAACAGAACTCAATCCACTCAGCGTAAGTACGGCCTTCCGTGAACTGTTCTTTAACACCCATTTTTTCAGCGATTTCGGCTAACACATCATAGTTAGGACGGTTTTCCCATAACGGCTCAATCGCGTTTTGTAAGCGTACAAGATAATGATACGCACCGCTTGCATAGGAGTTATTAATCAGGTCGTTAGTTTCAACCGTAGTGACATCAGGTAACAGCAGATCAGCATATTTAGCGGATGGGGTATCATGGTTATCCCACACCAAAATAAACTCACACTTAGACTCATCCGAGAGAATTTCATGCGTTTTATTCAAATCACCGTGCTGGTTGCCAATGACGTTACTGGAATAGCACCACATAAATTTGATGTCATTTTCCAGTTTATCGACGCCTTTAATACCAGCATTTTCTGCAGTCAGTTCTTTACCTCGTACAATGGCTTCAGACCACATGTAGGTTGGGATCAACGCTTTCACAGGGTTAGGTAGCGCAAAACCTGCAACAGGATAAGCGTAGCTATTACCCCATAAACCAGTGTTAGTTCCTGCTCGGCCAATGTTACCTGACATCAATGGCAGCATCATGATAGAACGACATGCTTGTTCGCCATTTTCAGTGCGTTGTAAGCCCCAGCCCTGTGAGATCCAAGCGCGGTTTGCATTGCCAATTTCACGTGCTAATTGGGTAATACGTGCAACAGAGATGCCTGTCAGTTTACTTGCCCATTCAGGGGTTTTAACAATGCCATCAGGACCATTACCTAAGATATAATCTTTGTATGATCCATTACGCGGTGCAGAAGCAGGAAGTGTAGACTCATCCCAACCGATGCAATAATTTTTCAGGAATTCTTCGTCAGTTAACTCTTCTTGGATCATCACATAACCCAATGCAGCGACTAATGCAGCATCCGTGCCTGGGTAAATAGGGATCCATTCAGCGCCCAAAGTTGTGACGCTATCCGTGCGGCGAGGGTCAATAATAATGACTTTCGCTTTACTTTTGTCTAAGGCATTGAGTGTTTCATAGAATTGGCCACCACCAGACATCCGTGTTTCGGCGAGGTTATGCCCAAACATGACGACTAAATCAGAATTTTGGATTTCAGATAAATAAGACTCTTCAACGCTACCATATACGTATGGTGTAATTTCCATTAATTGAGCGTACGAATAAGTACCGTAGTCACCTAAAAAACCACCCGTTAAGCTAAGTAAGCGTTTACATGCTGCGCGACCATGCAAATTGGCGCCTGTAGAACCTGAACCGTATTGGTAGTAAATAGCATCACTGCCATATTTATCAATGGTATATTTCAGTTTTTCAGCGATGATGGTGGTGGCTTCATCCCAAGTGATTTTCTTGAATTTACCTTCGCCTCGTTTACCCACACGCACCATTGGGTATTTTAAGCGGTCTGGGTTGTAGGTTTTCCAACGTACAGAACGTCCACGCAAACATGGACGGATTTGGTGCTCGCCTAATGTGGAGTCATCGTACATTGTTTCGTTAGAAATACGGCTGATAACACCGTCTTTAACGTGAACCTTCAGAGGGCAACGACTTCCACAGTTAACTAAGCATGCGCTATAACTGATTTTTTCGCTGACTTCGTCAGGCATGATTGCTGGTGCTTTTGCTTGAGCAGAAAAGGGGAGAGTGATTGAGCCTGCTACTGCGGCGACACCCGCAACAGTTGCGGAGGTTTGTATAAACTCCCTCCTGCTCAGTTCTCCAAATTGAGTATTATTTTTAATTTTATGCATTGACATTGCCTATATGTAAATAACAACACGACTTTCTTGTTTTATATGTTAAAAAAAGTCTCTGTTAAGTGACATGACGTACATCAATGTTACTGCGGATAAATTAGATGTATTCATATAATTTATAAGGTTTTTTTTTTGAACTGGAACCGATTTTAATCCTATTTTTATTAACAATCGTTATGTTTTTTTTTATATAATGGTGGGGTATGAAGCGAGGAAAAGAGGGGGTAAACCCTCTTTTAAAATACTACTTTAGATGTAGAAAAATAAGAAACTTTAACTAATTACTTTGGGTTAACGGTTTTACTGCCGATTGGTTAATTAACCTAACGTCATTTCCGGTAGGTGATTGATGCGGCATTAAATTAAACTGTGGCAAAATGGAGAAAATATGGTCAAAGATATCCGATTGAATCCTCTCATATTCAACCCAAACCGTTGTGTTAGTGAAGGCGTAAATCTCAATTGGAATACCATTTGAGTCAGATTCCAATTGCCTCACCATAATCGTCATTTTTTTATGAATATTGGGGTGTGCTTTTAAATAGGCATCAATATATGCGCGAAATGTCCCAATATTAGTCAAACGTCGCTGATTTAATGGGATTGCTTTATCATCAGGTATTGCGGAATTAAAAACTTGGATTTCAGACACTTTTTGGCCGATATATGGCTCAAGTAAATTTGCTTTTTCGCAATGCGAAATTTCTTCTGGTGTCAAAAAATGTACGCTGGTGGCATCAATACGAAAGCTACGTTTTATCCGGCGCCCGCCAGATTCGGTCATGCCTTTCCAGTTTTTAAAAGAATCTGAAATTAATGCATAAGTTGGAATAGTTGTAACAGTATTATCCCAATTACGGACTTTAACGGTGGTTAAACCGATATCAATAACAGCACCGTCCGCACCGTATTTAGGCATTTCTAACCAATCGCCAATATTGACCATATTATTGGCAGATAATTGTATACCAGCAACTAAGCCCATTATTGGGTCTTTGAATACCAACATCATCACTGCTGTCATGGCACCGAGTCCACTTAAAATAATCAGTGGAGACTTACCAATTAGTAGCGCAATGATCATGATTGCAATCAGTATGGATGCGATGAGCTTAATACTTTGGAAAATTCCTCGCAAAGGAAGGTGAGCGGTTTTAGCAGCACGTTGTAAGATGCCTAACACGATATCGAGTATGGAGTAAATCGTTAATAAGCCAAATAATAGGCACCATGCTTGTGAACCGACTTTAAGCACTATCTGGGCTGTTGACCCAGTAGATAGCCAAAGTGATGCTTGAATGTTAACAACAATACCTTGAATTACAAATGCAATTCGGTTGAAAAGATTATGTTGGGTAAGCAAATGCGGCCAGCTACCTACTGATTTTTGCCCCCGTTTCTCTAATGAGGGTAGCAATATTTTGTGTAAAAAAAGGTGTAAGACAAGGGCGACAATCAGTATGAGCCCAAGCACAATGAGCAAAGAGGCGAGGTTGGCATAGTCTTGATTAAACTGGTGTACCCAGTCGAGCAGTTGCTGCTGCATGTGTTCTCCTTCTATCAAAGGTTTTGTAGAAAATCTCAAAAAAGTGAGCAAAGCCTGAATAGCATATCATATATGCGATAAAAACTCATTAAGGGTGATATTAAACACTGCCTTAAATGTTTTAATTAGTTAATAATTTCATCACATTAATGGCGACTAAGACTATCATTAAAATAGCAGATTTCAAAAGACACAGCCCAGTAGAGAAATAACATTTACATAACATGACAGATGATAAGTATTTTCCGATTGCGAATGAATATGGCACAGAATAATGTTTGCTGAATATTAAAAGCGAGTTTTCTCACAGATCTGCGTATTCAGGGGGTAATCATGAATATATTTAAGTTAAGTAATGTTGGGAGGGGAGTACGTTCTCGTCATCTACTATTTTTCTTTGCGATGGTAATGCCACTATCATCAATGTCTTCACCATATGAAAATAATGAGCAAGGAAAGGGTAAAGGGCATCACCAAGTTCATAATGGAAAGGATAAGCAAACTCAGCGAAACGAAAGAAGTAATGCTAAATGGCATCAAGATACGAATAAGCAGAAACATACGCTGGCAAATTTTAATGTCAGTTTTGGTTATGCTCGTCCACTCGCTATCGAATATGGCTTAACTGGGTATAAAGGCTTACCACCAGGTATAGCGAAACAAATTGGTCGAGGTAAACCATTACCACCTGGTATTGCCAAAAAGGTACTCCCTAGGGAATTTGTATCGCAACTTCCAGTGTATGTTGGTTATGAATGGCAGGTAAGTGGGCGGGATTTACTGCTTGTTGCAGTTGGAACTGCGATTATTGCAGAGATTATTGAAAATGTTTTTGAATAAAAAAGCGGCTTTGAATTCAAAGCCGCTGTGCAAAATGTTTGCAAATTAACGCTAATGATAAGGTAAATGAAAGGTTTGATTGACTAGAAAACAACTAACTTACATAAAACGTTTTGACAGTAATTCAACGACTTCTTGAACACTACTGATAAATTCTTTAATGCTGCTCATGGTTAACTCCGATTATTAAAGTGTGATCTTGATCACGTGAGAGCATTTTAATCTTTGGATTGTTAATGTCAAGTTAATCCTAAAATATATTTTAAAAATTAAACATAATTTTAATGTGGATATTCATCACGGTTATTGGTGCATCCTCTAGACGCTTTATAAGAAAAAAGAGATGAATTTAAACGCAGATAGATAAATATGGTGTATGGTTAATGATATAAAAGAGAATAAAATGGCAGATTAAAGGGATGTATCTCAATGATAAGTTACGTAAATGGTCAATACCTACCTGAAGAACAGGCAACAGTCTCCGTTTTTGACCGGGGTTTTTTGTTTGCCGATGCGGTGTATGAAGTGACAGCCATTATTAACGGTAAATTGGTCGATTTTGAACATCATATTGCACGCTTACAACGCTCATGTCATGAATTGCAACTTGCTTTACCTTATAGCTCAGAAGAAATTAAACAAATTCATACGCAATTAATTGAGCGTAACAATATCAATGAAGGACTTATTTATCTTCAATTCACTCGAGGAAATGCAAAGCAGCGTAACTTTTTATTCCCTGATAAAGATATTCAGCCAACATTAGTCTTGTTTGCACAAAAGACGAATATTGTTGATAACCTAAAAGTAAAAAATGGCATTAGGGCTGTCACAGTAGACGATATTCGATGGGCGCGGTGTGATATTAAGACAGTGGCTTTATTAGCGGCTTCTTTAGCGAAAGAGTATGCTAAACAACAAGGTGCTGATGATGCAATTTTCGTCAAAGATGGAATTGTAACAGAAGGGAGCTCCAGTAATTGTTTCATTGTGAATCAACATGGTCAATTACAAACCCGAGGGTTGAGTCATGAAATATTACCAGGCATTACACGAAAAGCCGTTCTTTCACTGGCTAAAGAGCAGGGTATCGCAATTATCGAAAAAGCGTTTAGTTTTGAAGAAATGCTAACGGCGAAAGAGGTCTTTATGACATCAGCTACAACATTAGTTTGCCCTGTGATCAAGATTAACCATCAGAAGATTGGAGAAGGTAAGCCGGGGAATATTGCCATCCGGCTACGTGAGATTTACCTAGAAAATACAAAATAATAAATTAGGCTTTGCTATTTTAATTGCAGAAATTCCTTAACGGAAGAAACGGTGACCATACCCTCTAATGCTTGGAGACTTTGTTCATGAAGTTCAAGTGTTGGCGCGGCGCATAAGTCATCTAAAATGGTGACAAAATAGCCTAAATCATGCGCTTCCCGTGCTGTGCTCTGAATGGCTTTTACGGTGCTTACACCACCGATAAATAATTGCGTAATTCCATTATTAGTCAGCCATTTATTAAAATGGTTTCCTGCAAATGCAGAGACACCTTTTTTAATCATGATTGGGTCACGAAAACCCACATCAAGGTCATTTACCCAATTGCAGCCATTATCACTTAACTTTAATGCGCCGATTTCTTTGGCATGTTGAAACATGGGGGAGCCAGCGGGAACATCGTGGTAATTATCAGAAAAACCGACTTTTACCCAAATAACAGGAATATGAAGGTTCCTCGCGTGATTGGCTGCTTGATTCGTTTTTTCAATAATTTTGCGCTCATAAGTTTGTTGGTAGCTGGAATTTGATAAGCCATTTTTACCAATTATCTCTTCAATGAGATCAATAATTACTAATGCCTTGGACATTATTGCCTCTTTTTGCTGTAAGTAAATTAACTTAAAGGCGGCTATTTTAACCCTAAAATAGGGAGTGTGTTGTTAACTCAATTACAGAATTAGATTTATGGCAAATCAATAATGAAACCAATCCCTCTATTATCTAACCCATCAGTAACTCTAATTGACGCATTAATTTTCATTGCTAAATTATGGGCGATGGATAAACCTAATCCACTCCCTGTTTCCATTGTGCCAGGAACACGGTAAAAGCGAGAGAAAATGAGTTGGCGACTTTGTTCAGGAATGCCTCGCCCATTATCTTGTAATGAAATAGTGGCACCAAAGGGGGTTAAATCTTTAATTGAAACTTTGATATTTCCTTTTTCAGGGCAATATTTGATCGCATTTTCAATTAAGTTGGTAAAGATATTTGTCAGAGCTAGTTTATCTGTGAGCACATAGAATGATTCTGGGCTTTGCAGTTCAACATCAATATTCTTATTAATTGCATAAGGAACATGGGATGAAATAATGGTGCTGATTAAAGTGGGTATATCGATTTGCTCTTTATTTAAGACGAAATCCTCGGCTTCTAAACGGGCTAAATCAATAAGCTGATGAGATAAAGAAGCTGCACGGTTTAGTGTCTCCTGCATGTCATTAATAATTTCTTCTTTTTCTTTTGGATTATCGATTTGCATTAATAAGTGTAATTGGGCGATAACGGCAGCAATCGGGGTGCGAAGCTCATGTGCGGCATCTGCCATAAAACGCTTTTCACGCTGATTAGCCGCATCAACACGAGCCATTAAATTATTGATTGCGGCAATAATCGGCCGAATCTCTTTATATTGTTCCTTAACTTCGATAGGCGTTAAGTTTCCAGGTTGGCGGCTGGAGATAATTTTTGCCGCTTGTCTTAATGGTCTTAGGCTAAAATAAGCGGTAATTAAAATAGCAAGTAACATTATTCCTAAAATAAAGGCGAGAGGAATTGCAGTGCCTTCAGCAGGGTTTCCTAATAATGATTTTCTATCACTATAGGACTCTGCAATAACAATTTCGAATGTGTTTGTTTTATCCCAAGCAGAGGTGAAATGCCAATCTTTATGTAGGTTAGCTAATTCAGAAACAGATTTTAGTGAAGGAACCTTTAATTTTTCATTATTGCGGTAAAAAACATTGCCTTGTTGGTCCCTGACAACCATAAAAGGACGATAGGTTATTTCATCACCACTCTCCATTGCGTCTGCATATAGATTTTGTAGGTTATCTGCAATTTCTTTGAAATATTCAGGGTTATTTGAAACCACACTTAATGTTTTAGCAAATCCTTGAGTAATAATCTCTTGCTGTTTATCAAGCTCTTCATGAATTGAAGGCCAATAGAAAAACTGTAGCCAGCCAACTAATATTAGCCAGAGAAAAATTACAGAGCTAATTTGTAATCCGAAGATATAAATAAAAAAGGACTTAACTTTCACTTGTTTGAGCTTCTTTTTTTAATAAATAACCGATACCACGGATAGTAATAATGCGTTCTTTACCTATCTTGCGGCGCAAATTATGGATATGAACCTCTAAAGAGTTACTTTCTACATCATCAATACCAAAGAGACGTTGTTCTAAGTCTGTTTTTCGAACAACATTATCGGCATTCTTAATTAATTCATACAGTAATAAATATTCTTTTCCAGAAAGTAGAAGCAGTTGCTCATTAAGTGTGACTTGATGATTTAACGGGTTTAATTGCAGATTATCTAATTGCCAAATCTCAGAAGAAAACCCCGCTATTCTACGGCTTACAGCTTTGACGCGAGATATAAGTTCTGGCATAGCAAAGGGCTTAGTCAAAAAATCATCTGCACCTGAGTCTAAGCTAGAAACCAAATTATCCATCTGATTTCGAGCTGTTAATATAATGATTGGAATTGACTCCCCAGATTGACGCCATGCAATTAATTCTTCCTGACCATCACCATCAGGTAGTCCTAAATCTAATAGCATTAAATCAAAATTACGAGAAGCGAGCTGTGACTTTGCATCTGTAAGCAACCGTACCCAACAGGGGTTAAAACCAGCTAATTCAAGTCCACGACAAAGTGCTTTTCCCAACTGGAGATCATCTTCTACTAATAGGATATTCATATTATCACCTCTGACCGTCAGTATAAGTAGTCAATGGAAACCAGACAATATCTCGCCGTCTCAAGTTCAGCTTAGATTTAAGTTTATCTTAAGGTTGGTTTAACCCAGTTTTAAGGTACAAAAATATAGACAGATTATTATTCTTACACCCTCCTAAGAATAAGAGCATTGATGATGAAACAAGCTTTCTATGAAGTACCAATGTTTATTGCAGTTATTCTCATCGCTTTGATCATCATGGGAAAAGATTTCAATAAAACATCAGGTATTTATCCTTCTAGCATAACAATCAATGAAATATCAACATGTATTGATGTTAATAAATGTATTTCGCAGTCGCATCTTTCTGATGAAAGAAAAAACAAATCAAACCTATTAAAAGAAATTAAAACGTTTTTAAGACAAAAGATTTATTAACTACGATGAGCGTAATTTGAACATGAAAAAAATTGTAGCATTAATGGTTGGCATTTTACCTTGTAGCTATGTGTTTGCAGGGGAAAGTACATTTATTGCAGGGGCGGGGATCAATATAGCACCCGTTTATGAAGGTTCAAAAAAGTACCAGCTTGGACCAAGCTTAGAAGCAACGTATGCATATCTTTCTGATGATTATGGCGTATTTAGCTTAGGTATTGAAGGTGTAGCATGGGGAATAGGCTTAACGGACAATCTCACTTTTGTCAGTTCATTGGGCTATGACTATGGGCGTGATGAAAAAGTTGGATTTTTGGGTAATAAAAATAAAGACCTAAAAGGAATGGGGGACTTAGAAGGCTCCTTGTTAGTTGGCGCTGATCTGTCTTATACACTAAATAATTATGAGTTTTACATCATGGGTGATATAGCAACAAAAGATAGACGCTATGGCGGTCGCCATATAGGTCGAACTGTTACTATAGAATTAGGTATGAATACAGACTATGACATTAATAGCTCATGGGAAATGGAATATAATTTAGCGGCGGTTTGGGGAAATAAAGCCTATAACCAAGCTTATTTTGGTGTTTCCAAACAACAAGCCAGCAAAACTAAATTCGCAGAATATGATGCAGGTAGTGGTTTTAAAGATATACATGGCTCAGCCATATTAAATTACAATATGGATGATAATTTCACGCTATATACTGGTATCGCTGCGTATTATTTAATTGGTGACGCAGGAAAGAGTTCATTAACAGAACAAAAATTAGGTTTTGTGGGGTTAACTGGTTTCCGCTACAAATTTTAAGTATCCAAAAAAGGAATGCTTATTGATTACTAACATTCCTTTCGTTAATGAAGTCTATTCAGCAGTATTTTCTTCGGGGATCCACCCGTCATCTAACCAAATTTCTTCCAATATTTCTTCAATGCGGATTTTATCTTCAGACATTTTGGTTCCTGAAATGTTTACGCGCTGCTGCGAGCTAAAACCAACACGGGTTACCATATCAGGGTATTGATTTTGCAATTTACGTAAAATCTCAGATTCAAGCGCGTGTAAAACGTTTGTGCTTGGTTTTTGTGGTGCATTTTTATCAAATAAAACTTCAATTCTTAACATAATAGCCTCGGCCAATTACTGTGTTAATATACAGTATTTTTGGGCGTATATAGAAAAAAGTCAATATGATCACAAAAATATTTTTTAAATTAATCTGAGTTAAAAACCAATATTTTTATATTAGAAAATAATAAACAATTAAAACAAATAGTTATTTTTTTATAAAAATAGGTTTGCAGTGGATAAAATGATTGTCAGATTTTAAAAAAAACGTATTCTAAAAGTGTAATTATGTTCATATAACGATGAGTCTAAAATCAAATGCTACATTCAATCAGAATTTCTAGGGAAAACATAAACGAGAATAATGTTGTTAATCAGCTATATGATCAGGCATTTCCGCTTTATGAGCAGAGAAGTTATCAAGGTCGTAAGTCAATTTTGAGTCATGACGACTATTATCTCTATTATTTTACAGATAATAACGTATTTGTTGGTTTTATTGGTTGCTGGAAAATTAATGAATACTTTTACATTGAACATCTCGCCATTTCAGATTCTCTCCGGGGGCAAGGGTATGGTCAGAAAGTACTAAAGCAATTCTGCTACGA
The DNA here is from genome assembly GCF_028479625.1 of Providencia sp. PROV197. Classification (NCBI taxonomy): domain Bacteria; kingdom Pseudomonadati; phylum Pseudomonadota; class Gammaproteobacteria; order Enterobacterales; family Morganellaceae; genus Providencia; species Providencia sp. PROV197. The sequence goes on along the minus strand of NZ_JAMPNZ010000027.1, from coordinate 41,219 downwards.
TGTAGGGCTAGTTATCCTTGAAATTGATCCTGTAATTGATGAAATCAGTCAAAAGCGGCTTTCGTTTTATCAGCACTGTGGTTTTCAACAAAACGAATACAACCATGCTCACCCAAGTTATTATCCTGAAAATAAGCCCCATAAGTTAGAAGTATTAAGTTTTCCACAGACAATAGATAAAGAAACGTATCAGCAATTTAACCAGATGCTACAAACTGTTGTGATGGAAAAATCACTACTATAGACCTGATTATTAGGTCATTTTACCTAGCGATGTAGCAGTAAATAAGCTCTGGATCATTATCATCTATGTTTTCAATACAGCCACTAGGAATAAAGCCAGTTTTTATCAATAGCTGTTGAGTGGCTGTATTTGATTTATTAGTTGACGTGAAAACTTTGGCTGTCGGGCTTTTCTTTATCAATTGATTGATTAGTATAAGCCCAAGACCTTGCCGACGATATTGGTTATTGACCATTAATAGTTCAATAAACCCATAGCCAAAAAAATGTGTGTTTATAACACCGTACGCTAATATTTCTTGATTTTTTTCCAATATAAAACAGTCATTCTGTTTTACCCAATGTGTGATTTCGTTTAATCGAACATCTGTCGCTACAGTGTCTATTTTGTAGATATTGTCTATGTCATCAATTGTTGCTAAACGGCAATTCATGTGAAGGTATCTTCTAATTTATTAGGGGGTAGTAGTATAGAGCTAAATAATCTTTATTTTCAATAAATTAGATGTGTTTGTTGGTAAGCAGAACATAAAATAGGTATTTATGTGCAAAGGGCCAGGTTACTATAAAAAATACATGGTATTATATACAGTAAATGTCAGCTTTTAGGTGTGTGATGACATGCATTATGAGGTGGAAAGTGGAAATAGAGAACCATGGTGAATATTTAGAACAAAAATTTTGTAACTTAGAGCTTGAAAACGAAAGACTAGAGCATGTACTTTTTGAGCAGTGTGAATTCATCAATTGTAACTTTACTGGAAGCTGTTTTACAGATTGCCGATTTGTCGAATGTACATTTCTAAAATGCAATTTGAGCCTAATCTCCATCCCTAATTCCCGTTTTTCTATTTGTGAATTTAATGGGTGTAAATTAGTGGGGGTAGATTGGACAAAAGCGCATTGGCCTCGTTTTGATTTTTATTCACAGCTGAGTTTTAAAAGTTGTATTTTAAGCGGTAGCAATTTTTTTGCGCTTAAACTTCATGAAACTCATTTTGATGATTGTCGTTTACACGATATTGATTTTAGAAATGTGGAACTCAATAAGTCTGTGATAACAGATTGTGACTTATCAAACAGTCTGTTTATGCAAACTAATTTAACTTCGGCTGATCTTACAGGTACTCATTCTTTTACGATTGATATTCGACAAAATACCTTAAAACAGGCTAAATTTTCGCGTTTTGAAGCATTAGAGTTGTTATATGGGCTAGATATTCAACTTATTGATTGAGATATAACAAGTCATAAAAATGCCCTTTGCAGGGGGGCCTGAAAGGGCGATTATTTAATATTACATTGCATACATAAGTCCTATTTGCTTATCTTCAACCTCAATACTAATTTTGTCGCTATCAGGCATTTCAATAGTCGCCAAAGAGATGAAAAAAGCAATGACAATGATGGTATATACGAGAAACATAAAAACCTCCCGTAATGCTTGGCGGTGACAGTACTGCACGTAAGCATGTTCGCTCAATTTAAGAATAAATGAGTTTTTTAAATTTGGGAATAGAGAAGGGACATTTTTTAAAAAGTTTATTGTTAAAACAACTTATATTTATCAGGTATTTTATCTGAGTAAACTTCTTTAATGCCCATCCAATCAGCGATTAAGTTAAAGAAATTAAGGCCATTCCTTCGAGCTGATATGAATTCTCGCATTTGCGAGTCTGAAGAGGTAATAAAAAGCGGTGGTTCAAAATTTTGTTTACGTTTATCGCCATGAGTCAAATCTTTTTGATTATCAATAAAAGAAAGACCATGAGCTGAAAAATAGAGCATAGACCATAATTTTTCGGTTTCTAATAACTTTTCTACATTAAAATCAAAGACTCTATAAAAAAACCAACCGTAATAGGTTGGTTTTCTTAGGGAATTTTGGTCGGCATGATAGGATTTGAACCTACGACCCCCGACACCCCATGACGGTGCGCTACCAAGCTGCGCTACATGCCGAACTGTGATTTATACTACCCAATTTGGTCTTAAAATCAAGAGGCTCATGTTGAGACTGATTGATAATTAAGCACTAATTTTCATTAAATCGTTTTAATTCTGTGAAAATTTTCAGAAGCTCAGCCAAGTTAGGTTTTGCTTCTTTTTCAATAACACCTTGTTTATCATAAATATTAAATTGCCCATTATGATCCATATATAAAGTGGCATTGTCAGTGGTAATGACCACATCATTGTCATCACCAGTAATCACCCACGGGTATGTGCGTTGGTTACTGAATAAATCTTCACCTTGGCTGTAATCATCTGTTTGATTATTCACATGCAATAACCGTTGCATCAATGTCGTCATAATGTCTTGATGGCTAGTTAACTTGCCTATTTGTTGAGCAGGTGTATTTGGCCAATAAATAAATAAAGGGACGCGCATTTGATCGCGATTAAAGTTCTTATCGCTTAGCCAATCCTCTTCTTGTTTACCTTGCTTATTATAGTTAGCAGTAATAATGACGATGGTATTTTCAAGGCGGTTATCACGTTTCAATGTTGCGATAACTTGGTCAATTTGCTTGTTAGTTTGTGGGCTGCCTGGTACGCCTTTGATATTCAAGAAAGAGAACCAAGGTGCATCATGTTTAAGGTTATCTAACCAGCTAATCCATTGATTAATAGTTAGGCTATCATTATCTGCTGTTTTAGCAGGTAATGAGTAATCGGATAAAATGGCTTGACGGAACAGTGGTGAGTTAAATCCATCTGTTGAAAACAGACCAAACTGATAACCTTGGTGTTGTAGCGCTTCAACCAAGACAGAAGGGTGACGACCATTAAGAATGTTATCAAGATAAGTAGATGAGATGCCATAGAAGAGACCAAACAAGGCAGTGTCATCGCGTAAACCTGCAGTATAGTGATTCGTAAACTGCGTACTCATCTCTCTAAAGCTGTTAAGGGAGCTCATTGTTGTTTGTTGAGCTTCATTACCGAGATCGTCCACGACCAGTAAGAGTAAATTATACCCTGTACCTTGGTCGTAGTAACTCAAAGGTTTAAGAGGGTAATTAAGCTTCAGAGCGGTAGGACTACCATGTTGGAATACCCGATTTTGGTGCTCGGTAAGATCCAATAAACCATATCGGTCTAATAATTTACGGGCCGTCATCGGTTGTGATAATGGGTAGTTATAACGCTGCATCGTGATTGGACGATAAAAATTCGCATCGGCCCACGCATACATCAAATGCGACATAATGAATGTCACAATGAAAATGCCTGCTAGGGGCTTACCAAACGTTTGGCGGTTTAAACTTCGTAGTTTTTGCCAACTCCAAGTTGCAAACAGCATTTCTACCAAGAAAATAATGGGGATACTGATAAACATCAGTTGCCACTCACGAGCCATTTCTCCTTTGATTGGATTGATGACTAAATCCCAAACTTGTGGTGTTAGATGAAGGCCAAATTGGCTAAAAACACGGATATCAAAGATTAGGAGTGTAATACCTGCAGTGGCAAGTGCAACAAAAATTAGCCTCAGCAGCCGCTGAGACATCACAATAAAGGTCAGTGGAAAAATAATGAGTAGGTAAGCGGCAAAGACCACAAAACTAAAATGACCTAACCAACTGACGAAGGCGTATATACGGCCAGCTAAGGTGTCTGGCCAATCAAAAATAAACAGATAGCTACTACTTAACACGAGGCTAAGCAGTATATTAAATAGTGCAAACCAGTGTCCCCAACCAATCATGTTAGAGACTTTGTCACGGTAGCGCTGATGGGTGACCATACTGTTTATTTCATTAATCTGTTAGTGTGATTTATCTTCTTTTACAGAAGAAAGTAACGCATTGGCAAAGGATTCTGCAATCATTTTACGTTGTGCGGGGGCAACTGACGTATTGAGCAGGTTCGTTACCATGTTACCTAACACCATTAGGGAAAGGTCAACAGGGGTATGGTTTTTTTCTAACACACTCACGAGGTCAGAGAGTAAACCTTCAACTTTTTCATCACTATAGCGAGATGATTGTGGCATAAATTGAGACATCCTAAATTAATGAAAGCTCCATATCATAGCGTATAGCCGCATGTTTTTCTTCTTTCTTCGCAACAAATTTTTGTTTAAGTGATAATAATGCTTATTCAGATTCAAAAAGTGTGTATTAGTTCAGCATTTGCTGATGAAAAATGAGGCAAATGATAGTTTCTATTGCAGCGTATAGATATCAATGTTTGAATACGCGCGATAATATTTCTGCTAGAAGAAGGAGCTAACAATGAGTCTGGAAATTACCCAGATAGCCTTACATCAGTTGATTAAGCGAGATGAACAAACCTTAGAGGTGATGTTACGGGATTCTTTATTGACGACTGATGATGTCGTGCAAGACATGATGGCAGAATTGCACCGTGTTTACAGCGCAAAAAGTAAAGCCTTTGGTGAATTCAATGAAGAAAGTGAATTAGCTGATGCATTAAAGCTCTTACGCAAGGGTGAAGAAGAATTTTTAGGTTTTAGCCGTGCTATGACGGTTCGTTTAAAGGATGAACTCGCGAAATACCCATTTGCTGAGGGGGGGATTGTTCTTTTTTGCCAATACCGTTACCTTGCCGTTGAATATTTATTGATTTCTGTTCTTAATAGCTGCGATAGCATGTTTGTCACAGATACATTAGATTTAGGGACGACACATTATTTAGATATTCCACACGCAGATATCGTTGCACGCATTGATTTAACCGAGTGGGAAACTAATCCAGACTCGAAACGCTACTTAACATTCTTAAAAGGTCGAGTAGGGCGTAAAGTATCTGATTTTTTTATGGATTTTTTAGCGGCATCTGAAGGTTTGAATGCGAAAGTGCAGAACAAAGGTTTAGTCCAAGCGTTGGATGATTTTTGTGATAATGCTCAGATGGATAAAAACACTCGCCAAGCATATCGTCAACAAGTGCATAGTTACTGCACTGAACAGCTGCAATCTGGCGAAGAAATTGAATTACAGGAATTGGCGAAAGAGTTGCCACTGGTAGAAGAACAAAGCTTTGATGATTTTGCTCGTCAAAATGATTACCAATTGGAGGAAAGCTTCCCAGCAGATAGGGGAACACTTAAACAATTGACTAAATTTTCAGGTAGTGGTGGCGGTATAACGATTAGCTTTGATGCTATGTTGATGGGCGAACGTATTTTTTGGGACCCAGTGACAGATACACTAACCATTCGTGGTACGCCGCCAAACTTACGCGACCAATTACAGCGTCGTGGCAGCAAATAAAATATTTTGTTAGCGTATTGGTAATATTGATTGATGCAAAAAATAAAGTTTTAGAAATAAATAACGCCGCAATTGCGGCGTTATTTACTCGGCGTCCCGAAATTTCTAAAGCTCGGCTGTGGGCTTTAATTAAGCGCGCAGGAAGTCAATGTGCGTCACTTTTGGCTTAAATGGGTGACGTTGAACAGCCTGAACTTTTACTTTTGTTTCTTTACCATCGATAACCAGAGTCAGAACTTCGTAAAATTCTGCTTTGCTTTCTTGGTTAATAACTTCATCGTGGCTCAGAGTGATAGAGATAGGCTCTTGGTTACCACCGTAAACGATAGCTGGAAGCTGATTATCTCTGCGCAGGCGGCGGCTCGCACCCTTACCCTGCTCTTTACGTTCAATTGCATTGATAGTTAACATTACTATTTCTCTATAAAAAGAAAATATAAATTCCTGCTACAGGCGACCCAGCAGCAGGTTCGAGATTAGGCCTAGGAATAACGCATTTTGGAAAATGAGAAATTGGAAGGCGGCGGCATTTTATCGAAAAAACCGCCATCCAGCAATCTTTAAGATCGTTTATTGCGTCAGGAAAGGGAGTTTGCGATGCGAAACCGCCCTTGATAATCAAAAATTTTCTCTCTAATTTCCCAATAGCGGTCTTTTTTCCGTGCCACGATAAATTGTGGGTAACGTAATAATGATTGCTGCAAAATAATGTCATTTGCATTATTCCATTTAAATGGAATGCCTGGCGCTCGTTGGTGCTCACGCAAAAAACGGTATTCAAATACACGACGCTGAGAGGGAGTTGTTAAGCGATAACGTTCTGAGACGCTAGTGCCATCTTCATCATAATAGTTTATTTTTATCCATTCACCTTTTGCATCATTACCAGAGATAAATTGCATACCACCACAACGAATAATCAGTGCATCTTTTAATTTTAATGCTGCTTTGAGCATGTCATCAGGATCAGTAAGGACTTCTTGGCACTTTTGGCAACGGCGAGCTGCGATATCATTTTCAGCACCACAGTGGGGGCATTGCTTAAAACGAAAGCGGAACTCACATTGTTGCTTTTGACCATTATCATCTTCTTCCCAGCCTTGGCAACGACGGCCATAGTGCTCAATAATTTGCCCATCAGTAGTACATTTTCCCCAAAACACATTAGCAAATTGGCAAAGAGGGCAAAAAACTTGAACAGGGACACTGGCAGAGTTTGGTTTACTGCAACCGACTTCAGGGCGATATAAATCATGAGGATTACCCGCATAATCTAAAATCAAGCATTGGGTTTTCCCCTGGCAAAGACGTAACCCACGACCAACAATTTGCTGATATAAACTAACTGATTCAGTTGGGCGCAAAATTGCAATCACATCAACATGGGGGGCATCAAAGCCAGTGGTTAGAACAGAAACGTTGACAAGATAATGTAATTCTCTGTTTTTAAATTGATTAATAATAGCTTGTCTATCAGACGCAGGTGTTTCGGCGGTGACTAATGCGGCAGACTTTACTGGTAAATAACCCAAAATTTCTTTTGCGTGCTCGACGGTAGCCGCAAAAATCATACAGCCTTGCAGTGGTGTTGCATATTCAATGATTTGTGCAACAATTTTAGGTGTAATACGTTGTTGTTTTTGCAGTGAAAGGTTTAATTCTTGCTCATTAAAAATACCTGCAGATGTCAACGAAACTTGGCTAAAATCATACTGCAAAACAGGCATATCTAAGCGTTCAGGGGGAACTAAAAACTTATTTTTAATCATGTAATGCAGTGGCAGCTCATAAATACAATCTCGGAAAAAACAGTTTTCATCACCCCGAACTATGCCATGATAATGATATTGGTAAATCCACCCGCTACCTAAACGGTAAGGGGTAGCGGTTAAGCCTAGAATCCGTAAGGCTGAATTGCTTTTTTGTAGATGCTGAATGATTTGCTGGTATTGGCTTTTATCATTCAAACTGATGCGATGGCATTCATCAATAATCACTAATGAAAACTGTCCATTGAAAGCAGCAAGATTACGAGCGACAGACTGTACGCTGCCAAAAACCACTTTATTTTGTGATTCTTTTCGGTTCAGCCCTGCAGCAAAAATATCCGCCTCGAGGCCATAGGCGAGGTATTTACTGTGATTTTGCTCGACCAATTCTTTAACATGGGCCAAGACCAGTACTCGTCCACGGGCAAGACGTGCCAATTCAGCAATCACCAAACTTTTCCCTGCACCGGTAGGCAGCACAATAACGGCGGGCTGAGTGTGTTTGCGAAAGTAGTGGATCGTCGCGTCGACGGCTTCTTGTTGGTATGGGCGTAAGGAAAAAGACATATTGCTCAGTATTGGTTAAAAAAACAGGTGAATGAGGTTAAATTTAATTTAAAACAATGACTCTGTCTAAAGATGTATGTTGTTTCATGGAAACTATCCCTTAACTAGGGTTATTGTTATAATGAATTATGTGATAGTAATCACAGCAACCTTTCATTCTTTATTCTGACAGTTAAGCGTTATTGTACGCTTCGCTGGCAATCCATCAAGTTAAGAGAATCTATGCGACTGGATAAATTTTTGTCCCAGCAATTAGGGATAAGCCGGAGTTTGGTAGCACGTGAATTGCGTGCAGGTCTTGTTACGATTGACGATGAAGTGGTCAAATCAGGAGCATTCCAAGTCACGCTTGACCATGAAGTCGCTTATGATGGAAATGTGTTAGTACAAGTCACGGGGCCGCGTTATTTTATGTTGCATAAGCCCCAGGGGTACATCTGTTCTACCGATGACCCAACACATCCTACCATTCTTTATTTTATTGATGAGCCGCTTGCACAAAAGCTTCATTCTGCGGGGCGCTTAGATATTGATACGACAGGGTTAGTGTTGCTCACCGATGATGGACAGTGGTCACATCGCATTACATCGCCTAAACACCATTGTGAGAAAACGTACCGTGTTCAATTAAGTGAAGATATTGCCTCCGATGTTGCCAAACAATTCGAGCAAGGCATCATGTTAAATGGTGAAAAGTACCCAACAAAACCCGCACAACTCGAAATTATCAGTCCTCGTGATGTTCGCTTAACTATCAGTGAAGGCCGTTATCACCAAGTTAAACGAATGTTTGCCGCGGTAGGAAATCATGTTTGTGGACTGCACCGTGAGCGAGTAGGGGACATTTACTTGGATGAGACCCTTGAGCAAGGCGAGTATCGCCCACTGACAGATGAAGAAATTAATAGCATTAATGTACCACGTAAATAAAAGCAGGAGTCTATAGCGTGCAACAGCAGCGTTCATCCTATTTGGGGCTGATTTTAATATTAGGTTTATTGTCTATGCTAATGCCGTTGGCTATTGACATGTACCTACCTAGCTTTCCGACGATGATGCAATATTTTAATGTTGATGAGGGGCGGATTCAAATGACGCTCAACAGCTACATTTTTGGTTTTGCGATTGGGCAACTTTTTTATGGACCAATGGCGGACAGCATCGGTCGTAAACCCGTGATTTTGGGTGGAGTAATTGTTTTTGCTATAGCATCGGCTGCTTGTGCAATCACCGAATCAATTGATTCACTTATTTGGTTACGTTTTTTGCATGGTTTTGCCGCCGCAGCCGCCAGTGTGGTAATTAACGCATTGATGCGTGATATGTTTACGCGCGACGAATTTTCTAGAAGTATGTCATTTGTGGTATTGGTGATGACGATCGCACCTTTATTGGCTCCTATTTTAGGTGGCGAATTGATGCGTTGGTTCTCATGGCATGCGATTTTCTGGAGCATTGCCATTGCGGCAGTTATTGCAGTGATTTTAGTGAGCTTTTTTGTGCGTGAAACATTACCCGTTACGAAAAGGCAAAAATTCCACATTGGCACAACATTACGCCAGTTTGCGACCTTATTTAGGGCAAAGCAAGTTTTGTTCTATATACTCGCGAGTTCATTTTCGTTTGCAGGGATGTTTTCATTCTTAAATGCAGGTGCATTTGTTTATATCGACCTAAATGGCGTTTCTCCTCAACATTTCGGTTACTATTTTGGTATTAACATCATTTTTCTCTTTATTATGACGACTATTAACAGTCGCTATGTTAGGCGCTTTGGCGCAGAGAAGATGCTGTATTTTGGTATTATTATCCAGTTTATTATGGGGATTTGGTTATTAGGCACAACCGCATTTAGTCTTGATTTTTGGACGTTAGTTATTGGCGTCGCCATTTATGTCAGTGGAATTGCAATGATTACATCTAATGCGATGGCAGTGATCCTTGATAATTACCCACATATTGCAGGAACGGTCTCTTCCTTAGCAGGAACGATTCGTTTTTCAATTGGCGCACTAGTAGGAACGTTATTATCACTGATCCCCGCTAAAAATGCGTGGCCAATGGTAGGTTCGATGGTGGCTTGTGTCGCTTTATCGATGCTTTTTGTTTTGTTAGCTAAAAAAGCGAAATAATCTCTGAGTTATCAGCTTCATGGATGAAACTGATAATTTGTTCTCACCTTTTATTTCCCCGAATATTCTTATTTTCCCTTAAGTAATCTCTTATCATTCACATTATATTGAGTTTTTTCAGTGTTACTGTTCGGTAATTTCGATTAGTTTATCATCGGTATTAAATTACGTGATGAAAAATGATCTAAATCAATTATCATTAGTGTGCTTTTTGTTAAATTTATGTTTTTAATGACACCCAAAATGGGATTGACTGAGCTAATTGAAAAATAACTATTCATCAAAAATTTGAATGGTTGTTGCTATTTTTATTTGGTAAATGTAAAAAATAGTTAAATGATTTACCTATCATGTTGAAGGTTGATGTCAAAATTAATTTAATTTTTAATATTTTTAGCAGAAAAATAGACGTGCAATGATTTGCGTCACAAAAATTTAACGACACATCATAATTTTAATGTTATATTTAGGTTCTAATATTTAACATTGTTGTTACTTTTTATTGTGTTAAAGCTTCGGTTTGAACGAGTAATATTTTGAAGTCAAAAATTGACTTCAAAGAACACACAGGATATAGGGTCATTACTCAATGTTAAGTTTGTTTGCAGGGCTATTTCCTGTAATTAGGCAAAATACCAATTGTTTTAATAGGATATTTTTGTGGAAAAATTAGGTCTTTCGGTGGTGCACAGGCTACCGCAAAGCTACCGCTGGTTATCAGGCAAAATAGGAACAGACGTAGAAGTTGTGCCTATGAATGATGTTGATAGCGATAATCTTGTGGGGCTAAAATTACTTAGTCATGACTGTGCAACAGATTGTATTGCGATGCAGAAACTGTCTGAATCGTTATCCGATATGCAGATTTCAAGTGCTATCCTAGAATGGCAGAAAGAGGTTTGTCTGTTCATTCATGCGAATGATGAATTAGCTGCAATGTGCCGTTTAAAAGCAACGGGTGTTGCAATTGCGGAGCTATCTTCAGGGTTTTATTGTGCTTAGTTAGCTTGAGCTGTAATGTTTTTAATGGGGGAGATATTGTATCTGACTCATTTTGTGGTGGCTAATAAGGGCTAGTATTTATACTGGCGTTAAAAAGATTATTCTACGCAATAATGGCAGTTTTCATTTTTACTTGATAGCAAATATAAAAAAAGCTTCCAATTTTGGAAGCTTTTTTTATAGGTAAGGGGGAGTGTTTTACTGAAAATTAGGAGCCGTTGATAATACGACGACTTGCATAATACCTTTTACTCCAATAACTATTAGACATTTCAGAAACAATGACACCACTGCTGGTTGATGCATGAACAAATTTTTCATCACCAATGTAAATGCCAACGTGTTTCATTGTACGACCTGTTTTAAACAGAACAATGTCACCCACTTTTAAATTATTACGCTTTACGCTTTTGCCTGAAGACTCTTGTTCTGACGTTGTACGAGGTAATTCTACGCCGAATTGTTCAAAGAAGGTGCGTTGAACAAAGCTTGAACAATCAATGCCGCTTTTAGTGGTTCCGCCTAGGCGATAAGCAACACCTTTCCAACTTGCATATTGATTCATGATTTTAGATTTAGTGTCAACACTTTGCACTAATTCTTCAAATTCGTCTTGGGATGCCATTGTTAAAGAGTCGCCTGCAGCACCGTTTAACATGCGAACATCTGATTTAGCAGTATATTGTGTATTTTTTGTCGACTTCGGGTTGGTACATGCTGTGAGTGTTACGGCAATAGCAACTGCCGGAACAATGCGCCAAGCATAGCGCTTAAGTTTTTCAGAGGTTAACATTCTTATATATATCCCTTACCATTTCTTTATCGCATTATTGTGTAAAGAGACACAACAAAACTAAACTTTTCCCTGTGAAAAACGCATTGATAAATAAGAGTGTGCTTTTCGCAGAAAGTGTTTATCACGCCATCTAAATCTTTACTGGATCAGAGGTTTCTTGTGACCTTATTGAGTATAGATGAAAGCTCAATATTTACTAATTCAGTTATTGCTTGAAGTTAGTACCGTAACAGCCCGAATACCAAACCTTTAAGAGCATACATAAACAAAACCGAAATGGCGAGTTAATAGGGGGATAATTTACAAAACATTAGATAAAAGTGCATATGTGCCATTGAGTTATGTGATTGCTGTCATATGTAGCGTATTTTTGCGTATAATTGCGCCGATTATTGATAATGAAATATGATCTTTCTCACATTTATTATTACTCTGTTTCAGTTTATTTACGTAATAAGCTTTTTTTGCACTTCAAATGTAAAGAAGTTTAAATTTATGCAAGGTGAGCTCAAATTTTAGCACGTGTAGAAAGCTAAATTTTGACGGTCAATTCTTCTCTTGGTGGTTAAATAGGCGAGTTTAATTAAGATATGCAATAACTACTGTGTATTTATCAGTATTTATTGAGGGGGCCTTAAACAATAAAGGAATAATATATAATCACTCCTTTATTGCGTAGAGGGATAAAATTATCGAATAAAAATTAAATAAAAAAGATAACTAAAAATGGATATTTATAATTTGACATGGAACTCTTTGTATAGCCGTTTTTCAAAGTCCGCAAAGCGGCGGTCTAACGTTGAACGTGCAATTGTGGATGAAAAATAATCGAGCGGAATTAAATTAGACGACCCAAGGTTATCGATAATTAAAAATTGCCCATGTGGTTTATAGCCTAATTGATAAACGATATTATAGGTTTTTAGCGCCATGGTGGCGATTGCTTCTTTATAAATAGATTTTTTAAATTGAGCATAAGCAATTTTCATATTTTTTTGATGCTTTAAGTAGGCATTTTTATTTTTTAGATAATAATCTAAAGTATGCGATACATTCCCTGTTTTATCCTTAATTAATTGAAACACGTAACCTAGCCCAAGATTGGTTTCTTGTGTGCCAAAATAGTGGGACACTGTTGTCGCTTGGTATTCCTTTCTATAAAGGCGCTTATAGTACCGCACTTCTCTGAGTGTTTCTTTATCATCGCGGCCTTTTAGGTGAATCTTAATACAAAGCTCATCATAATCTGGGTGCTGGTAACAGGCTCGTTGACGTCCAGAAGCAATTAAGTTAGTCGGTGATAAATTAATTTTGTAGTTGAGTTTTTCATTCATATCTAATAACACTATTTTTGATACATCGAATACAAATAAATAGAAAAAACACTAATTTCGACGAAGATTGCTATATTTTCGTCTTATTTTAATAGACTTAATTTTATATGTGTTGCAATACGTGTGGTCATTAAAAGTGTGATCTAGTCTAATAATTATATATTGAATATCATCCAATATTAAAAATAAAAAACTACGACCATAAGTGAAATCTCTAGCTGTTCATTAGGAATAAGATGTCGTCCTCATTCAGTTGAACTGAATTATTCATTTAAGAGTAAATAAATTACTAAAAATGACGATAACTTAATTTTAAGAGGAAAATTCTTATGAATGGCTTAGTAAAAAAAACAATATTAACATTTTTAGCAGCGACTACATTAATGACCAGTATCTCAACATTCGCTTCACACAACAGTGGTCAACAACGTTCTAATACTGCGGTTATTCGTTTTACAGGCTCGATTGTTGCTGCTCCATGTATCATTAGTACAAATCAAAATTTTGTCGAAACAAAGTGTTGGAGTGACTCAGGAAAAGAAAAAACACAGTCTGTTGATGTTTCCAAGTTAAAAATGACAGAACAACTATTACCAAATTTGAAGGGCTCACAGCAGTTTAACTGGATTAATAAAGAAAAAACGATGGGTATTTACACTGTTAAGTATGATTAATGACAATAAATGAAATGAGGAAGTAGTAGGCTAGGAGAGTATGATGTTAAATAAAAATGTATGCCTATGAGCATGTTGTCCATAGGCATACACATATTAGTATTATTTTATCGATATAAGATTAATCACAACGTCCCATATAGCGGCGTTCAGGGATATGAATACGAATTTTTTCACCACTGGTGAGATATTCAGGAACCTGAACGGTTAACCCCGTCGGCATCAAAGCGGGTTTTGTACGTGCACTAGCGGAAGCACCCTTGATACCTGGTGTTGTTTCAGCAATAACCATATCAACAGTTTGCGGTAATTCTAAGGCTAAAACTTGCCCATCCATTGTTAGAACTTGCATGCCTGGTAACCCTTCTTCAGGGATAAACAGCAGTTCATCTTCAATATCTGCTTTTTTGAAAATATATGGCGTGTAGTCTTCGTTATCCATGAAAACATATTCATCACCATCAATATAAGAAAAGCTGACACCACGGCGAGTTAACGAAATCGTTTCTAAAATATCATCGCCTTTAAAGCGTTCTTCAACTTTCTGGCCCGTTTTGATATCCGTAAAGCGCATTTTGTATAAAGTACTGGCACCACGAGCGCTAGGTGCTTGAATATCAATATCTTTAACGAGTAGTAACTTGCCATTGTAGTTGATTGCTAAACCACGTTTGATTTCGTTGGCCTTGGCCATAAATAACCTTCTTTGGTATTGTCAAAAAGAGTGCGACAAAATTACTCGCACAAACGGGATTAGGCAAGATGTTGAGGTCAATTTTCAGTGAAAATTTTTTGAAAAATAACTGATGGGAAATAATATAGCCCCGCAGGGCTATATTAAGAATGGCAAATTAGTAAATAGGGAGTAGACCAGCTAAGGACATGATGTGCGCAACGGCGTTGATTAAACCAAATAAAATAACAAAACCGATAATAAACATGCCTCCAGGTGCTTTATAGCTATTATTTGGGTAACGTCTACGACTTGCTTTTGCCATCAATGCAGGGACAATCACAGCCCAAATTGTTGCAGCTAATCCAGCAAAGCCAATAGCATAAATAAAGCCATTAGGAAAAATCAGTGCTAAAACGGTTGGTGGCATAAAGGTGACTAAAATAGATTTCAGTCGGCCTTGCTTATCATCAGAGAATTTAAAAAAGTCAGCAATAAAATCAAATAAACCTAATGACACACCTAAGAAAGAACTTGCTAAAGCCATATAGGAAAACAGATTCAAAAATTGGGAAATAAAGCTGCTTTGTGTAGAAATATTCATCTGAGCCAGTAGTGCATCGATATTGTTACCATTTTCTCTGATTTCAATGAATGAAGAGCGTGGAATGTTTCCTTGAATCGCATACTGCCATAAGATGTAAATAACAACAGTAATGATGGCACCGTAAGTTAAGCTTTTCACTACACTACGACTGTCTTTATTATAATATTTCACCAGCCCAGGCACGTTACCATGGTAACCAAATGATGTTAACAAATAAGGCAGCGCAGCTAAGGCATAAGGTAGATATTGTGTTTCGTTTTGCTCTACTTGGTTAAATAAAATTGCGGGCGAAGCCGTTGAGATCATCCCACCAATTGACATGATAAAGGTAATAACCATCCCACCAATTAAAATGGTACTTAACCTATCCACTGCACGGGTAGATAACCAAACAAAGAATGCAACAATGAATGCAAAAACTAACCCCGCTCCAGCTTGTGGAATCTGAATATGTTCTGCTAAGTTTGCGGTAATAATTGAACTGCCTGCAGAAATATAAGCGTAAGTTAGAATATACAGGACGAAAGTCACTGATAAGCTATTAATGGTGTTCCAACCAGTGCCGAGTAAATCTTTTACTATGGTGTGAAAACTAGCACCCGCTGGATAATTCATATTCGCTTCTAAAATCATTAGCCCAGAAAGTAACATACAAATAAAAGTATAAATTAGCAGGATAACTGAGCCTGAAAACCATACGCCAGAAGTCACCATTGGAATTGAAAACATGCCTGCACCAACAGCGGTACCTGCAATGATCATTGCGCCTCCTAATATAGAAGGGCTTTTTGGTTGTGTTGTCCCATTAACGGCCATGGTGGCTCCTAATAAATTGTTTCACTGTACTAGCTAAATGATACGGTAGTGGCGAAGTCTTGTAAACAACGAAAATAAAATAAACTGAACAATTTGAAAGGGATGGTGAATAAACATACAAATTAATCTAATTTGTATGTTTTATGGGGTGTTAAATAGATTGGTTGTAAAAGCGCTGATTTAGCCAAAGATTGATTGCGTTACGACTTGCCTCAAAATGCGGTTCAGGCAGGGAATTAGGAGAAACCCACATAAGACTTTCACATTTATCGATTTCCATGATTTGCGGTTGTTTATCTCCGTTATATTCAACATGCATGCAAATGGAAACGGTATGTTTACCTTCTTGCTGATAGGTTTGTAAGTTATTGCTGATACCAAATACAGAAGGTGTGGTGATATCAATGCCAATCTCTTCTTTTATTTCCCGAATAGCACAGGCTTCGAATGTTTCACCTGGATCGACATGACCACCAAAAATAGACCAATAGGGTGCATGTTTGCTGCTACGTTTACCTAGTAAAATCTGCCCTTGTTTATTGGTGATAATGACACCGACGCCAACGACGACGTTAATTGACTGAGACATATTTTCTCCCATTTATTTTCATTTTTAGCGTGAGAATTTTGCCATGGGGTCTGAGAAAAACAAGCAGGAAAAAGTATAAATAGCACTGAAAACAACACGTTTTAATGTTATAACTATGGCATACATCTAATGACATGATAATCATGATAAGGGAGATTAGTGGTTATGACTCGCCGGGTTGCTACAATTACATTAAATCCTGCTTACGACCTTGTAGGGTTGTGCTCGTCTATTGAAGTGGGTGAAGTTAACTTAGTCAAAACCGCTAGCCTGAATGCCGGAGGGAAAGGCGTCAACGTGGCGAAAGTGCTGCGTGATCTGGGCATTGATATTACTGTTAGTGGTTTTATGGGAAAAGATAATCAAGAAGAATTTCAACATTTTTTCAGTGAAAATGGTATGGCAAACCGTTTTAGTATGGTGCCTGGACGCACGCGTATCAATGTAAAGCTCACTGAAAATGATGGGAAATCAACTGATTTTAATTTTTCTGGCTTTGATGTGAGTAAAGAAGACTGGAACCGTTTTTCAACTGAATCACTAAATTGGTTAGGTCATTTTGATATGGTCGTGGTGAGTGGAAGCCTACCCAATGGGATTGACCCTGAGGAATTTACCCGTTGGATGACTCGCTTGCGCCAATTGTGTCCATGCATCATTTTCGACAGTAGCCGTGAGGCATTAAAAGCGGGCTTAAAGTCTTCTCCTTGGTTGGTAAAACCTAATCGCCATGAATTAGAAAGTTGGGTGGGCCGCAAACTGCCTGATTTAAAAGATGTGATTGCTGCGGCTCATGAACTAAGAGATAAAGGCATTTCTCACGTTGTAATATCATTGGGAGAAGAAGGAGCATTATGGGTTAATGCTTCGGGCTCTTGGTTAGCTAAGCCGCCTCATTGTGAGGTCATCAGCACAGTAGGGGCAGGCGATTCGATGGTTGCTGGCCTTGCTTATGGGCTGCTCAATGGTGAATCAAGCGAGCACACATTGCGGATGGCAACTGCAATTTCAGCGTTATCAGTTTCACAAGCGGATGTCGGTTTAAAGAACCGCAGTAAGTTAGCTGACATGATGGCTAAGATTGAAATGAAGTCGTTGTAATTTTTGAACATTTGAAAAGAAACCCTGCGTTATTCACGTGGGGTTTTTTGTTAGTGTTTAGACGTTGATTGTTGTGGTTGCGGCAGATTTTCGAATAAAACAACCCCTGAGATATCGATTTTATCTTCGAGTAAGCGTAAATCGCAATGAGTTTGTAGCCGTAGCCAAAACTCGGGGTTACTACCTAAAGCCGCTGAAATACGGATCGCGAGAGCAGGGGGGAATGCAGTTTTTCCTGAAAGAAAGCGGGAAATAGCCGCGAATGTGACACCAATATTTCTGGCAAATTGCTGAACTCCAGCGCCTAAGTCATCTAAGATGTTTGCAACCATAATACCGGGATGGGTAACAATAACCTGTTTCATTAGTGGCAGTCCTCTAGACTTAAAATGTAAGCATCGCCATTAATGAACTCAAATGTAATACGCCAATTTGCACGAACAGTAATTGACCAAATATTGACTCGGTCGTCTTTTAATTGATGAAGGTTAAATGTGAAAATATTTAAATCATCAATAAAGTTTGCGGAATCAATAGCCCGAAGCCTATCATTTATACGTAAAGAATCTTTAGGGGAAATACCTGAAAGTGTCCATTTTTCAAATGGTTGCTTTAGTCCTTTGTGTTTAAATTATTTAATCATATCACCTTCCGTTACGTGACTTGTAACACCTTATTAGGGTGTTACAAGCTGTGCAACATAAAGGTGAGCTAAGCAAATAGAAATGAGCCCTAAATTTTAATAGGACTCTATCAATGTTAGCTATTTTGCTGCGATTTCAACCATGCAATTTCTTGTGACCAGATGTCTGGGTTGATCGTTTCTAAAATCAGCGGGATCCCATCAAAACGGCTGTCTTGCATAATATACGTGAATGGCACAAAACCAATATTACCTTCACCTAAGCTGTGGTGGCGGTCAACGCGGCTGGCAAATTCGCTTTTAGCATCGTTCAGATGCATGCCTTTTAAAAATTCAAACCCCACAATCTCTGAAAACTGCGTAAATGTTTTATCGCAATCTTCAATCGTGCGTAAATCATAGCCTGCGGCAAAGGCATGGCAGGTATCAATACACACACCCACACGGCTTTTATCCTTTACGCCTTCGATAATTTTTGCGAGGTGTGTAAAATCAAAGCCTAAGTTAGTCCCTTGTCCTGCGGTATTTTCAATGACAGCGGTGACACCTTCGGTTTCGGCTAACGCAATATTAATTGACTCAGCAATACGTGCTAAGCAATCATCCACCTCAATTTGTTTTAAATGACTGCCCGGATGGAAATTCAATAAATCAATGCCAAGTTGTTCACAACGCTGCATTTCATCAATAAAGGCAACTCGTGATTTTTCTAAAGCTTCAAATTCAGGATGGCCGAGATTAATTAAATAACTGTCGTGGGGCAGAATTTGGTGTTTACCATAGCCGTATTTTGCACAGTTTGCTTTAAACTTTTGGATAACCTCTTCACTCAATGGTGCCGCTTTCCATTGACGTTGGTTTTTAGTGAATAATGCGAATGCCGTTGCATTAATCTCATGGGCGCGAATAACGGCTTGATCAACGCCGCCAGAGGCGCTGACGTGTGCTCCAACATATTTCATTTTTGACTCCTTTTTATGGAAGTATGCCATTAATATGCGCACAAATGAAATCAACAAAAAAGCCGCTTAATAAAGCGGCTAAAGTCGGAGGTACATATTAAAAGATATTTTGTATCAGCAGATTAATTAATAAACCACCAATGATTAACCAAGCAAATAAAATCAGTGCCATTAATAATGGTTTAATACCTGCTTGTCGAATTGCGCTTACATGGGTGGTTAAACCTAATGCCACCATAGCCATAGCAAGTAAAATCGTATCTAACGCAATGATTTGTTGGACTAATGCTTGTGGTAGTAAATGTAATGAGTTAAACCCTGCCACTAAGATAAAGAACACGGCGAACCAAGGGATAGTAATTTTGCTTTTTTCTGTTGAATTGCCACTTTTGGCCGCCGCTTTACGGCTTAAAAATGCAGATAAAATAATTAAGAATGGTGCAAGCATCATAACTCTAATCATTTTTGCGATAACTGACGCATTTTCTGCATCAGTCCCAATAGTATGACCAGCGGCAACCACTTGCGCGACTTCATGCACTGTTGAGCCAATATAAATGCCGAATGTTTCTTGGGTCGCTGGGAACCAGCCAAAGTGCGCATTTAATTGGTAAATCCAAGGGTAAACAAAGATACAAATTGTGCCGAAAATGACGACAGTAGAAACCGCAACAGCGACTTTGCTAGCTGACGCTTTCACAACAGGCTCTGTTGCCATAACCGCTGCTGCACCGCAAATACTACTGCCTGCGCCGATCAAAATGGTTGTTTCCTCATCTAAACCAAAAACTTTCTTTCCTAGCCAGTAGGCTAATAAGAAGGTTGATGTTAGGGTCAATGCATCAATAATAACGCCAGTGGCACCGACATCAGTAATTTGTTGGAATGTTAAACGGAAGCCATAAAGGATGATCCCTGCACGTAAAAAATAGTGTTTGGCGAATTTGACACCAGTATCACAAGATTTACTTGCTGTTGGGTAAAAGGTGTTACCTACAACAATCCCCAATAAAATGGCGAGTGTTAACGCACCTAGACCTATATCCATAAACCATGATTGTTCACCAAGGTAGATGGCGATAGCCGTTAAAATACCTGCTAACAAGAGCCCTGGTAATAATTTCAAAACAGGGTGAAAGCTATTTTGATTTAGGGTGTGAATGTCGCTTTTATCCATGATAATGCTCTTTATTGCTGCTTATATGATTTGGTAATAAGCATATAATAAAAAATATAATAATTTAAATTGATTGTTTATATATAATCTATCAAAAAAAGTGATTATAAGTTTCTTCTGGAATATTGCTAATAAATCATTAATATTAACAATATTATTACAACGACTAAAAACACGTTGGGGCGACCTTTATGCGAATAACACTTAGGCAACTTGAGGTTTTTACAGAAGTATTGAAAAGTGGCTCCACGACGCAGGCATCTCAATTATTAGCGCTGTCCCAATCAGCGGTCAGCGCGTCGCTAACGGATTTAGAAGGTCAACTTGGCGTTCAGCTTTTTGACCGTGTGGGTAAACGACTTGTTACAAACGAGCATGGAAGACTTCTTTATCCCAAAGCATTAGCTTTATTAGAGCAAGGGGCAGAAGTTGAGCAATTATTCAAAAAAGAGATGGGCGCAGTGCGTCTGGCGGCGAGTACCACAATTGGTAATTACATGTTGCCAGAGATCTTAGCGGGTTACCGCCATGACCATCCTGATATCCCTCTAGAGCTTTTTATTAGTAATACTGAAGAAGTTATTAAAGCGGTGATGGAATTTCGGGTGGATGTGGGACTTATCGAAGGGGTTTGTCATAGCCCTGAATTGATTTCGAAACCTTGGTTGAAAGATGAGCTGGTTGTTTTTGCTTCACCACAAAACCCATTAGCAAACAAAAAGGTGTCATTAAAAGAACTTAAAGACGCACCATGGATTTTACGTGAGCGCGGTTCAGGAACGCGAGACGTGCTTGACCAACTGCTATTTGCACATCTACCAGGTTTCCATATCTTAATGGAACTGGGCAATTCAGAAGCAATTAAACATGCAGTGCGTTTTGGGATGGGCATTAGCTGTTTATCAAGAAGGGTGATAGCCGAGCAACTAGAAAATGGTACTCTAGTTGAGCTTGAGGTAGACGAACTTCAATTAGAAAGAACGTTGTATTTGATTTATCACCGTCAAAAGCATCTTTCGAGTGCGATTACTAATCTTCTAGCCTACTGTAATTAAAAATCCTCGTTATCTTTTAACTTGCCGCGTTGTTGGCTGCAATCGACTATCCAAGTCACATACTGATGTATGCTCCTTGGGTAGTTTCATATGCCGCCTAGCAGCAAGCCAAAATATTTAGAGGATTAGAGACGGTATTTCTTTATTAAAAGCCACGGTTTAATTTTTTGGCAATAACGCGTTTTACTTATAATTCTGCGTGAATTATGAAGGTATCTTATAACAGTGAAGAGTTACTTAGTTCTCACAGCCTATTTTGCTAGAATTCACTCGATATTGGCTGAATAATAAAATACAGGGAACAAATGTCAGAACAACATACCAATACTATCACGCAAGACCGACCACAAAAGTTGCGCCGTGAATTAAAAGCGCGTCACCTTGCGATGATTGCTATCGGTGGCTCTATCGGTACCGGTTTATTTGTGGCATCGGGTGCAACCGTTGCACAAGCAGGCCCCGGAGGGGCACTACTCTCTTATGCCATCATCGGCTTAATGGTCTATTTCTTAATGACGAGCTTGGGCGAATTGGCTGCCTATATGCCAGTTTCAGGCTCATTTGCTACTTATGGTGCAAAATATGTTGATGAAGGTTTTGGTTTCGCATTAGGTTGGAACTACTGGTACAACTGGGCGGTAACCATCGCAGTTGACCTCGTTGCCGCACAATTGGTGATGACCTATTGGTTCCCTGATACGCCTGGTTGGATTTGGAGTGCTATATTCCTTGCTATCATTTTCTTATTGAACTTTATTTCTGTTAAAGGTTTTGGTGAAGCAGAATATTGGTTCTCGCTGATCAAAGTCACCACCGTAATTATTTTTATCGTTGTGGGCGTATTAATGATTTTTGGCATCATGAATGGGGCCGAAAACGCAGGTTGGCATAACTGGGAAATTGGTGATGCGCCATTTGCTGGTGGTTTTTCTGCCATGATCGGCGTGGCAATGATTGTCGGGTTTTCCTTCCAAGGTACTGAGTTAATTGGTATTGCAGCGGGTGAGTCAAAAGACCCTGCTAAAAATATTCCTAAAGCGGTACGTAAAGTATTCTGGCGTATCCTGTTGTTCTATATTTTTGCCATCTTAATTATTAGCTTGATCATTCCTTATACTGATCCTAACTTGCTACGCAATGATGTTAAAGACATTAGCGTGAGTCCATTTACTTTAGTATTTGAAAATGCAGGGTTATTATCAGCAGCGGCAGTCATGAATGCGGTTATCTTAACCGCGGTATTGTCTGCGGGTAACTCAGGTATGTATGCATCAACCCGTATGCTGTATACCTTAGCGCGTGAAGGCAAAGCGCCGCGCATTTTTGCTCGGTTATCAAAAGGTGGCGTACCACGTTATGCATTATTAGCCACGACGGTTGTTGCGGGGCTGTGCTTCTTAAGTTCCATGTTTGGTAACCAAACGGTCTATCTCTGGTTATTGAATACCTCAGGGATGACAGGCTTTATTGCATGGTTAGGGATTGCTATCAGCCATTACCGCTTCCGTAGAGGGTATATTGCACAAGGTAAAGACTTAAATGACTTGCCATATCGTTCTGGTTTCTTCCCAATTGGGCCAATTTTTGCCTTTATTTTGTGTTTAACAATAACACTGGGCCAGAACTACCAAGCCTTCTTAGAAGATAATATTGATTGGATTGGTGTTACAGCGACGTATATTGGTCTCCCACTCTTTTTAGCCATTTGGTTTGGTTATAAAATTGCCAAGAAAACAACCTTTATTCGCTATAAAGATATGAGTTTTCCAAGCTACCGCGAGAATTTAAATAAATAATCGATCATTATTTATGAGTTGAATAACAGCATCCTTTATAGGGTGCTGTTTTTTTGTATATAGCGCAATAAACCCACGATTTGCGGGTTAGTTCTTCTAAATGTTTTGCTTTTCGAGGTAGCTCACACAATTCCATTCGCTATACCCATTATTAAATCAATAATCGTATTGATAAGTATTCTTATTTGCTTTATTGTTACCGCATTAAAATGTAAGTCAATGAGTTTAATTGTGGAGCTTAATACTATGTCGTCGGTAGCCAAGAAGTCAGTAGCTAGGTCGGTAGTAAAGGGAATAGGTTTAGCGTTATTAGCCAGTGCCAGTTTGAGCGCGTGGTCAGCAACAGTGACTGACATGGCGGGAAGAACCGTTGAAGTACCCGATAATGTTAACCGTATTTTACTTGGTGAAGGCCGCCTATTTAGTGCGGTTGCTCTACTTGAAGGCGACAAGCCGATTGAACGTATCGTAGGGTGGCAAGGGGATTTGCGTAAATTAGACCCACAAACTTATGCGGCTTATAAAGCCAAGTTCCCTGCGATTGACAATATCCCATTGATAGGTAATACCAGCGCAGACAGCGTCAGCTCTGAAAAAGTATTAACCTTAAACCCAGATATCGCTATTTTTGGTTTATCAGGCCACGGACCAGGTAAAAACAGCGAATTAGTCAATCAATTGGAAAAGGCAGGGGTGCCTGTTGTTTTTGTCGATTTCAGAGACAACCCATTAGAAAATACCCTACCAAGTATGCGTTTATTAGGTAAAGCACTAAACCGTGAGCAAGTGGCAAATAAATATGTAGATTTTTATGAAAGAAACCAAAAAATTGTCACGGATATCACATCAAAAATCCCAGAAGACAAAAAGCCAAGTGTCTTTATTGAGTTACGTGCAGGCGCCTTTGAAGATTGTTGTGGCACCGCAGGTGACGGTAATATGGGTAACTTTATTGACTTAGCAGGTGGTAAAAATATCGCGAAAGGTGTTTTACCTGGCGCATTAGGCACTATGAATTTAGAGAAAATCATTGCTGCAGACCCGAATATTTATATTGCAAGTGGCGCAAAAGCACCAGGCAGTAAAGATGCGGGCGTACAATTAGGCGCACAAAGTACATTGCAAGATGCTAAAGAAAGTCTGAAAAAGATCACAGATCGTAAAGGCATTCGTTCATTATCCGCCATTAAAGATAAGCAAGATTATGCTATCTGGCACAATTATTATAATTCACCCTATAACGTCATTGCGACACAAGTTTTCGCCAAGTGGTTCTATCCTGAGCAGTTTTCAGGCCTTGATCCACAAAAAACACTGGAAGAATTGCACAGAGAGTTTCTTGCTGTAGAGCCAACTGGTGTATATTGGGTTAGCGAAAAGTAATGAGAGTAGGTAAGAATTAATGAGTATTACAAGCGAGCCAATAGCGGCGGTGGAACAAGCCGCTAAACAGGCTGATGATGGTGTGAAACAACATTATCAAAATATGTTGCGCCGTCGTTTTACATGGATAGTGGTAATTATTGCGGCAATTTTATTGTCGCTGGTTATTGATTTTACGTTAGGACCATCAGGCCTATCCTTAGAGCGATTATGGCAAACCTTGATGACGCCAGAAGCCGTAGATGCAGGGACCCGTGTGATTGTATGGGATATCCGTTTACCTTACGCCTTGATGGCGGTGGTCATCGGTATGTCTCTGGGGTTAGCGGGTGCAGAAATGCAGACCATATTGAATAACCCATTAGCGAGCCCATTTACACTTGGGGTTTCTAATGCGGCGGCGTTTGGTGCTGCACTCGCCATTGTGTCGGGGATTGCGATCCCAGGCGTTCCTGACCAATGGGTGATTTCAGCGAACGCATTTATTTTTGCTTTATTAGCGGCATTAATGTTGGATGCCGTTACTCGCTGGACGCGCGTTGCAACATCAGGCGTTGTTTTATTTGGTATCGCGTTAGTATTTACCTTTAATGCATTGGTTTCGATGATGCAATTCATCGCCACAGAAGACACATTACAAGGCCTTGTGTTCTGGACGATGGGAAGTTTATCAAAAGCAACATGGGTGAAGTTAGGTGTAATGGCGCTGGTTTTTGCACTGATTTTCCCGATTGCTATGATGAGCTCTTGGAAATTAACAGCATTAAGGCTGGGTGAAGACAGAGCGATTAGTTTTGGTATTGATGTCCGTCGCTTAAGACTGACTACCTTATTACGGATCAGTATCTTATCTGCGTTAGCTGTGGCATTTGTTGGGCCGATAGCGTTTATTGGTTTAGTTGCGCCGCACATTGCACGTTTGATTTTTGGTGAAGATCACCGCTTTTATTTACCTGCAAGTGCATTAATTGGTGCGTTGATATTATCGATGGCTTCAATTGCCTCGAAGAACATTATCCCTGGTGTAATTATTCCTGTGGGTATTGTCACCTCATTAGTAGGGGTACCGTTCTTCCTAAGTATTATTTTACGTCATCGAGGTAACGTATCATGAGTGGCCTGATTATTAACCAATTTAATGCGGGCTACCCAAAACGCGCAGTGATTGAGAACCTGACGACGGATGTGTTGCCAAGGGGCAAAATCACCGTATTGCTTGGCCCAAATGGTAGCGGTAAATCCACCTTATTACGTTCATTGGCAGGGTTAAACAAAGCCACGGGGCAATTACTGTTGGATGGCTTAGATCTTACGCAGCAAAATTTTGCCCAGCGTGCACAAAATGTGGTGTATTTACCCCAAACATTACCCGCAGGTGTGCACCTGTATGTTTTAGAGTCGGTGATTGTTGCCCAGCGCGCTTCTGGCGGTTTAAGCAATGAAAACCATAAAGACGAAGTGATGCACTTATTGCGCCAATTAGGTATTGAACATCTGGCGTTAAGTTATTTAGACCAGCTTTCAGGTGGGCAAAAACAATTAGTGGGTTTGGCTCAATCGTTAATTCGCCAACCTAACTTATTATTATTGGATGAGCCACTGAGTGCACTGGATTTAAATTATCAATATCATGTTATGGATTTAGTGGCGAAAGAAACTAAACGCCGAAATATTATTACTGTCGTGGTCGTTCACGATATTAATATTGCATTGAAACACGCAGAACATGTATTGATGTTAAAACAAGGCAAATTAATTGCACAAGGTGAACCTGCCGAGGTGATTACGCCAGAAAGTCTTGCTGAGGTCTATGGTGTAAGAGGGCGCATAGAACGCTGCTCTCAAGGTGTACCGCAAGTGTTGATTGATGGGCTAGTGGATAAACTCGCCAGTTAATTTGTGATTAATAATAAATATGCTTGTTATTCTGCAAGCATATTTAATAATCCACAGGAGCAGAAATAAAAAAGATTATTAAATATTTACTCGCAGAAATTAATTAATAAAGATTAATTACCCACAGGAAATTTAATTGTATTAGGAAATGGTTTTTACCATAAATTTCCTATGGGTATTTATTATCCAAATAATAAAAATAATCATAATTATTAGGTTCAAAGAAACCAATGTTGAGCATATCAATTCATATATAAAACAGAATATTTCTTGGAGAGTTGGGAATGGTTGTTTTTAATAAAAGAAAAGTGGCGATTTGCATTATTGCTGCCATCGCTGCATCACCTGCATTTGCTGATGATAGTAAAGATAAAATCTATGTGACAACAGCATCAGGTTACCAACAGCAAATTGAAGATGCACCAGCATCAATTTCTGTTGTGACGCGCGAACAACTTGAAACGAAAGCTTACCGTGATGTGACGGATGCGCTAAAGGATGTACCTGGCGTGTTAGTGACAGGTGGTGGCAGCAGCTCAGATATTAGTATTCGGGGTATGGATGCAAAATACACCATGATCCTGATCGATGGCAAACGTGTCGATACACGCAGCACACGTCCAAATAGCGATAATTCTGGCGTAGAGCAAGGCTGGTTACCGCCATTGCCAGCAATTGAACGTATTGAAGTAGTACGGGGACCAATGTCCTCCCTTTATGGTTCGGATGCGATTGGCGGTGTTATCAATATTATCACGCGTCGTGTACAACAAGAGTGGACAACCAGTTTACGTGCAGATACCACAATTACAGAACGTAAAAATTCAGGTAATACTGGGCAAGGGAGTTTCTATACATCAGGGCCACTAATTGATGGTCTATTAGGTGTAAAACTGAATGGTCAATATTCTCACCGTGGCGAAGATAAAAATGAAGGTGGTTTTAATCGCCAAATTATGACGAGTGGCGGCGGTACATTGTCTTTGACGCCAGATGAGCAAAATACATTTGATTTAGACTTTAAAAAAGATAATCAGCACCGTGACTCTCGATTTGGTTATTCAAGACCAAGTACATCCAAGGAAGCGAATCTTGAAAAATTTGAAAACACCCATGCAGCCTTAACCCATTACGGTGTCTATGATGGCATCTCTACTGATACTTATATTCAGCATGACGAATCTAAGAATATTGGTCGTAAGATGAAAGCACAAGATACGATTATCCGTAATCAAAGTGTCTTTTTATTGGGTGACCATAGTTTAAGTTTAGGTGGCCAGTATCGTAAAGAAAAATTAGAAGGCAGTGATAATAAACTGGCTGCAACTCATGGTGCATCAAATGAACGTGATAGATATAGTTGGGCTTTATTTGCTGAAGATGAGTGGTTAATGACCAATGACTTTGCGCTAACGGGTGGTCTTCGTATGGATAAAGACGAAAACTATGGTACGCATTGGACACCACGTGTTTATGGTGTATGGCATGCAGATGAACAATGGACAATTAAAGGTGGTGTTTCTACGGGGTATAAAGCGCCTGATTTACGCCAATCTTCAGCAAGTTGGGGGCAGGCAACAGGCGGAAATGCAGGGAATGCAGTTATCTATGGTAACCCTGATTTGAAACCAGAAAAAAGTATCACAGAAGAGATTGGGGTAATTTGGAATAACCAAGACAACATTACTGCGGGCATTACTATCTATAATACGGACTTTAAAGATAAAATTACTGAAGTTAGACGTTGTGAAAAAAACAACCCAAATCTAAGAGAATGTAGTGTTGATCTCGATGGCCCTGGTGATAACGGTAAAGATCCATACAGATTTATTAGCGATAGAAAAAATGTGGATAAAGCCAGAATGCGTGGTGTTGAGTTAACATTTAATTGGGGTATTTTAGATAACTTAGATTTTGCAGCGAACTATACTTACACAGACACGGAACAAAAAAGTGGTGTAAATAAAGGCAAACCTTTGAATAAACAGCCTAAACATATGGCAAACACGACCTTAACATGGGAAACAACCGAAGATTTGCAAACTTGGACGCGCATGAACTTCCGTGGCAAAACCTCAGACTATCAAGGCCGTGGTGAAAAAATGAGTAATGGTACACCATCATATGCTTTGTTTGATTTAGGTGCGAGTTATCAATTAAACAAAAACGCAAATTTAGTTGGTGGTATTTATAATGTATTAGATCGCCGCGTTGATAATGCGAATTATGGCGCAGAACTCGAAGGTCGACGTTATAATGTCGGCATCAACTATAATTTCTAAGACAACTATTTATCGTTGTTGACTAAAACCCTTTGGTTTGCGCCAAAGGGTTTTTTGTATCTCGTCAAATACAGCCGTTAAAATAAATAAAAGTGGTTTTTGGGGTAAGAAAATAATGGGAAAAACGCAGTTATTAGTTACCTCGCCAAAATAGGATAAACCATCAAAATTTCTCATCGGAAATAGGGCTATTTGTTAACAATTTAACTTGCTATTTGGGGTTATGGCGTGCAAAATGCGCGAACTAAAAAATAACTGATGCTCAATAAACTTAAGCATCGGTTTTTTTGTTTTTAGGAACGTTCATTCTAGCGGGGCCGGACATAGAGCCGGAGAGATAATTTTAATATTTACGTGTAGCAAACATTTTACGCTACCGATTTGAGGAATGCTTTTATGGCTTACTTTTTCGCTATCGCAGCAGGGCCAAGCGGCCGTCGTTGCCGCATCGATGACTACGGAGCTCCGCGCAGCTTCGCACACACTCTTCTAACCTCTTCTACGTTTTTTTCTGCCTATAGGCAGATGCAAAGTCTTCCCAGTAACTGTCGATTAAGCCGAAGTAGCTTGCAATCGAAAGTTAT
The DNA here is from genome assembly GCF_028479625.1 of Providencia sp. PROV197. Taxonomy (NCBI): domain Bacteria; kingdom Pseudomonadati; phylum Pseudomonadota; class Gammaproteobacteria; order Enterobacterales; family Morganellaceae; genus Providencia; species Providencia sp. PROV197. Next base: position 11,895 of record NZ_JAMPNZ010000027.1, on the reverse strand, counting down.
GGGAGGGCTTAGACATGCCAAATAATTCAATACCTTTATCCATCGGTCCAAACCAAACTGGCGCCAATAACCGCGTGCAACTTGCGAAAACCTTAACCTTGGTGCAAGTCGTGATGATCGGTCTGGCATACATCCAGCCAATGACTATCTTTGATACATTCGGCATGGTATCGGACAAAACAGGTGGACACGTCCCGACTTCATACATTATTGCACTGGTTGCGATACTGTTTACTGCTCTGAGCTACGGCAAGCTGGTGAAACGCTTCCCATCTGCTGGCTCGGCGTATACCTATGCTCAAAAATCAATGAGCCCACACATTGGTTTCCTTGTGGGTTGGACATCATTGCTGTCCTATATTTTTATGCCAATGATCAACATTTTATTGGCTAAAATTTATTTACAAGACATTTTCCCTAACGTGGAACCCGCGATATTTGTTGTCGGCCTTGTCATTGTTATGACCGCAGCAAACTTACGTGGTATCAACGTGATTGCTAATTTAAGTACGGTTATTGCGATTATTCAAATCGGTGTGATGGCAGTATTTACAGGGCTGGTGATCCACGGTGTTTCTAACGGTGAAGGTTCGGGCGAAATTTGGACATTCAACCCATTTGCCAATGAAAAGACGGAAATGATCCCATTGATTGCTGGGGCAACCATACTCTGCTTCTCATTCTTAGGCTTCGATGGTTTAAGTTCACTATCGGAAGAAACGCCAAACGCAGGTAAAGTGATCCCTCGCGCCATTTTCTTAACGGCATTAATTGGTGGAATTATCTTTATCACGGTTTCATTCTTCTTACAGCAATACTTCCCAGACGTATCACGCTTTAAGAATATCAATGAGACGCAGCCTGACATTATGCGCTTTGTTGCTGGGGCATTCTTCCAGTCAATTATTCTGGTTTTCTCATGCGTAACAGTATTGGCTTCTGGTATGGCTGCTCACGCAGGAAGTGCGCGTTTAATGTACGTAATGGGTCGTGATGGTGTATTCCCAGAGAAAGTATTTGGTTATGTCAGCCCGAAATGGCGTACTCCAGCGTACAACGTATTAATGGTCGGTGTTTTAGCATTAGGTGCAATCTGGTTTGAAATGGATTTTGCGACCGCGTTAATTAACTTCGGTGCATTAATCGCGTTTACCTTTGTAAATATTTCGGTGATCAGCCAGTTCTTTATTCGCGAACGCCGTATGACAGGTATCAAAAACATTGTTAACTATTTGATTTTACCTATTATCGGTACACTAACAGTATGTGTTTTATGGTTAAATATTGAAGAAGATTCAATGGTTTACGGCTTGATTTGGACGGCTGTTGGCTTAATCTATATGGCAGTATTGACGCGTATGTTTAAGCGGCCTATGCCGCAAATGAGCGACATCTAAATATATTCTTCATATTTCACGCTGTAGCGGTGTTGCGTTCTCAAAACGACATGGGTCACATACTTGTGTATGCTCCCCATGATCGTTTGGCTCCGCGCCTTGCTACAACGCGAACTATTTTGAATATACAGGGTGTAAGAAAAACAGAATAGACTCCTCATATTTCACGCTGTCGTTGCGTTCTCAAAACGACATGGGTCACATACTTATGTATGCTCCCCATGATCGTTTGGCTCCACGCCTTGCTACAACGCGAACTATTTTGAATATACAGGGTGTAAGAAAGATAAAATATATTCTTTATATTTTGCGTTGAGAAGTCGTTCAAATCAGTCCGAAATTAAAAATAGCGCCTTAGGCGCTATTTTTTTGCCTGTTAAGAAATTTTTAAGATAAAACGTGTAGCCTATTAACATCATAATGTTATGTGATATTGTTGTTAGCACTAATATTGCATAACTCATAATCAACATGAATTCGAGTAAGAAGGCGCGCACATGAAAGATGCACAAAAACCTGAGAATCAACGATTATTACTCACACTCAGGAACATTGTTGGTAAGAAAAATATTCTCACTGAGCCACACAAAACAGAACGTTACCGCAAAGGGTTCCGCTCCGGCACTGGAGATGCGATTGCGGTTGTGTTTCCAACCACCTTGCTAGAGCAATGGCATGTATTCAAAGCCTGTGTAGAAGCCGATAAAATTGTTTTGATGCAAGCTGCAAATACAGGACTGACTGAAGGCTCGACACCAAGTGGTTATGATTATGACCGCGATATCGTGATTATCAGCACATTGCGATTAAACCAAATTCAAGTGCTTCCCGAATTTAACCAAGTGGTTGCCATGCCAGGCAGCACCTTATATGACCTAGAAAAAATCCTTAAACCCCTTGGGCGTGAGCCGCACTCTCTTATTGGTTCCTCCTGTATTGGCGCATCTGTTGTTGGGGGAATTTGCAACAGTTCAGGTGGCTCATTAGTGCGCCGTGGCCCTGCGTATACCGAGCTAGCGTTGTATGGTCGTGTTAATGATGATGGAAAGGTTGAGCTAGTTAACCATTTAGGGATTGATCTAGGTAATACACCAGAAGAGATTTTAACCAACTTACAAAACCGTGGTTATAGTAGTGAAGATGTGCAAGTTAGTGATAAATTAGCGTCCGACCATGAATATGCTGAACGTGTGCGGGATGTTGATGCTGATTCGCCATCGCGTTTTAATGCTGATGAACGTCGCTTATTTGAAGCGTCAGGGTGTGCGGGTAAATTGGCCGTATTTGCGGTTCGCTTGGATACTTTCCCAGCGGATAAAAAAACGCAGGTTTTTTATATCGGCTCAAATAACCCAGATGTACTGGAAGATATTCGTCGCTATATTTTGAGTGAATTTAAAAATCTGCCAGTTGCAGGTGAATATATGCACCGCGGCTGCTTTGATATCGCGGAAATATACGGTAAAGATACTTTCTTAATGATTGATAAATTTGGCACCGATAAAATGCCAATGTTCTTTACTATTAAAGGGCGTATTGATGCTGTATTAAATAAAGTTCCTTTTTTACCGTCTAATTTAATTGACCGCACAATGCAGGTGCTTAGCAAATTATGGCCATCGCATTTACCACCTCGAATGAAAGAATTTCGTGACCGTTATGAGCATCATTTAATGCTAAAAATGGCAGGGGATGGAATTGATGAAGCAAAAGTTTGGCTAAAATCTTATTTTGCACAGGCAGATGGTGGCTATTTTGAATGCACTCCAGAAGAGGGAGCAAAAGCCTTTTTACATCGCTTTGCGGCGGCAGGTTCTGCGGTTCGTTACCATGCGGTTCATAATAAAGATGTCGAGGATGTATTGCCGCTGGATATCGCATTACGCCGTAATGATAGGGATTGGTTTGAAAAACTCCCCCCTGAAATTGAAGATTTATTAGTGCATAAATTGTATTGCGGTCACTTTATGTGCCACGTTATGCACCAAGACTATGTTTTGAAAAAAGGGGTTAACCCGAAAGACCTAAAAGAAAAAATGTTAGCTTTATTGGATGAACGTGGTGCGCAATATCCTGCGGAGCATAACGTTGGGCATTTATATAAAGCGCCACCGCAGTTAAAGTCTTTCTATAAAAATGCAGACCCGACTAACACAATGAACCCAGGTTTAGGAAAAACCACTAAGCGTAAACATTGGGAAGGAGATTGTGGTTGCGGTCAATCAGGTGAACACTAGTCTAAATTAATGTAAACCTAAAAATGGGCAGAGAGTTTCTATTCTGCCCATTTCTTATTTAACTCGCTAATTCCATCGCATAATTGACCAACGCTTTTAATTGCTGACAGCGTTTTTCATCATGTTGATGTTCTTCTAATAAGAATTGTATTTGTTGCATATATTCCGTTAATCGAGCTTCGCTGAAATAATCACGGCGATGTTGCAGCCAGCGTTGCTGTTCTTCGAAAGATAACGTTGCTGGGTAATTACGCGCTTTATAACGGAAAAAGAGTTCTTTCATCCGCTTATCTTCAAAACTTAAATCTAATGCAGGTAAGTTTTGTGGTGGGGTTTCACGAATGATGTCCATGGTGGAGCGGTCTGATGGACTAAAAAAGCCATTATATATTTGTGCATCCACATCATCTGAAACTTCAAATTGTTGTGGTTCACTAAATAACTCAATGAGTTTATTACGGATATCGGGGGTCTTACGCAAAATCTCTAAATTGCGATGACAAAGATCCCTATCTAACCCTGTACGTAGTGCATCTTCATCACGTAATGTTTTTTCAGGGGCTAAAATTGGGCATTTATTGATGTGCACTAATTTTACAGGAACGGGAAGCTCACCGTTTAGCTCAGATTTAGGTGTGTATAAACGCTCGCGTAGTTCTTGGGTATTTAAGGTTAATAATGGCGAAATATCCGCGGATAAATCACACATAATGACCGCATTGCGGTTTTCAGGATGCCAAGCAAGCGGGGCGACTAAGCTCACATAGGAACGCAATGCGCCAAACATACCAGAGACATGTACTAAAGGTTTTATTTCCACAATATCAATAAGTTGGCTTACCTTGTTTTTATTGCGTAGTTGATAAAAATAATCAAACATACGTGGTTGAGCCGCTTTAAGTAATTTTGCCATGCTAATTGTTGCAATGACGTCTGACATTGCATCATGGGCATTCTCGTGGGAAACGCCATTGGCTTTTGTTAAGTGCTCTAAGCGCATGCTTGGCAAGCCGTCATCATTTTCAGGCCATTCAATGCCTTCAGGACGTAGCGCAAAACAAGCACGCAGCGGGTCAAGTAAATCCCAACGTGAATTATTTTGTTGCCAGCTGTATGCGTAGGGGTCGTAAAAATTACGGTAGAGAATATTGCGAGTGACTTCATCATCAAAACGAATATTGTTATAGCCCATAATACAGGTGTTAGGCACACTAAAAGCGTGATGGATGCGTTTAGTAAACTCCGCCTCGTTAACGCCTTGGGCTAATGCTATTTGTGGGGTGATGCCTGTGATCATCACAGCCTCTGGCTGCGGTAAGTAATCATCCGCGGGCGCGCAGTAAAACACTTCAGGTTCTTCAATAATATTAAAGTCTAAATCAGTGCGCACACCTGCAAATTGGGCTGGCCTATCAAGTGCAGGGCGTTTACCAAAAGTTTCGTAATCATGAATAAAGAATGAGGGTTGTTTTTTATTATCTTGCAACGTTATCACCGTTTGAATTGTGCGCATTTAAATCTGATAGTGGAGTGCCTTCAGACTCACTATTTTATATAAATCAATGATACCCTATCTATTATCAAAGCTAAACCAAGGCCATCTGAAATAGCAGGTAAATTAAATTGAATATCAATAAGGTATTTTCTGTGTCAGAAAGGGGTACTATTAGGTTATAGCGCGTGAAATGTTATGTTCATCACATAAATAAATTGTTAACGTTAACATTGGTGATTAACATCACAAAGTAATTGTTTTTGAGTGGGAATTGAAAAATGTTAACCTTAACATTTACCAAAAGTAAATTAATAATAGGTGATTAACATGAATAGCAGTGCAAGGAAATACTATGCGTCATTGAGCGCATTGTTGTTTTTTTTCTTTTTTACATGGTCATCTACATTTTCAGTTGTCGCCATTTGGCTGCGTAAATATGTTGGCTTAGAAGGGGCGGACACAGGGTTTATCTTTGCCTGTATTTCAATTGTGGCGTTATGTGCTCAGCCATTGTACGGCTTCTTGCAAGACAAATTAGGGTTACGCAAAAACTTATTATTATTTATTGCAGTTTTACTGATTGCATCTGGGCCATTTTTTATGGTGTTCGGGACATTATTACACTGGAACATAGTGATTGGCAGTATTGTTGGTGGGTTATTTATTGGTATGACGTTCCATGCAGGAATAGGTGTTCTTGAATCTTACACCGAGCGTGTAAGTCGACAACGTAATTTTGAATATGGTAAGGCGAGAATGTGGGGGTCTCTTGGTTGGGCGGCCGCGACGTTCTTTGCAGGGCGCAACATTAATATCGACCCTGACTATAATTTTATTATGGCTACAGTATCAGGTGTACTTTTCTTAATCATTCTATTAAACCTTAAAAGTGCGAATGCAGATGCCTATAATAATTTAGAACATGGTAATTCGTCTGCTATTACATTGCGTGATGCACTGCAACTTTTTGCTTTACCACGTTTTTGGGCGTTAATACTATTTGTATTAGGCACATGTATTTATAGTGTGTATGACCAGCAATTTATGGTGTATTTTTCGCATCAATTCCCAGATGAAAAATTAGGGAATGAGATGTATGGTTATCTGAATTCATTGCAAGTATTCCTTGAAGCTGGTGGGATGTTCTTAGCGCCATTCATTGTTAACCGAATAGGTGCTAAAAATGGATTACTATTTGCTAGCTCAGTTATGGCATTACGGATTATCGGCTCAGGTTTAGTCGAGGGACCTGTTCTTATATCCGTTATGAAATTGCTACATGCCGTTGAGTTACCTATCTTGCTGGTGGCAATTTTCAAGTATAACAGCCACCATTTTGATAAACGCTTGTCCTCAACACTTTATTTGGTTGGGTTTAGTTGTGTGAGCTCGGTGGTTGCTAGTGTGTTATCACCATTGGCAGGATGGGGGTATGACAAAATTGGTTTTGCGCAGACCTATTTGATTATGGGGATGTTTGTGGTCATCACAACGATATTGTCTGCTTTTTGTCTTAGAAATGATAAAACTGATGATATAAAGCTTAGTCTTAATGAGAAACCAGCAAAGTTAAACCAACATAATCAAGAAATACAGGTGGAAAAAGCATAACCCAATGATCTTTTTCGAGAGATTAAATCAATAAATATGTGAAACTGACTTGTAACGTAAGGCGATTAGATTGTATTGTGTAATGAGATTATGCGTTTTGAATATTGACTAGAGGGTTTTAAACATGGACAACGCTAACAAGCCGTCTTTCCAAAATGTTCTGGAATTTGTGCGTATGTTTCGTCGCAAAAATAAAATTCGTCGTGAAATTACCGATAATGAGAAAAAAATTCGTGATAACCAGAAGCGTGTTTTATTACTGGATAATTTAAGCGAATATATTAAGCCTGGTATGTCAATTGAAGACATTCAGGCGATTATTGCCAATATGCGCAGCGACTATGATGACCGTGTTGATGATTATATTATCAAGAATGCAGAATTGTCGAAAGAACGCCGCGAAATTTCTAAAAAATTGAAAGAGATGGGCGAACTGCCACGTATTGACGTAAAATAGAATAAATGAGCCGAGTTTATCTCGGCTTTTTTGTCAGTTTTTAATCGACAAGAAAAATTATAATGTGAGTGTTTTTACCTGCTTAATGAGCGCGTTCGCTAACCGCTCCATTTCTGTTTTATCAATAAACCCCATCGTAACGGCTGCCGCGATTAAATCCCCACTCTGACTAAATACAGGGCAGGCGATAGACTGTGCACCTGGGATCCCTTTTGTGGGTTCATAACGAATCGCATAACCTTGGTTAATGACTTTATTGAGTTCATCTTGCGAATAATCATCACACACAAATTGCTTATCAAAAGCCGCATAGATTAGACCCGCTGCACTTTTGACTGTGGGCAATGGAGTATTTGGTAAGAAATCAATTTCGATATTTTTAAAACTACGGTTGTATTTAACCAGTGATAACACTTTTCCAGAGCGCAATGCAACACCCGTTGAAACGTTTTGTTCATCACGAAATTGAACCAAACTGTTATTGATAACCTCAATAAAAGACCCTTCAGGCTCCACAAAATTCGCTAAAAAAGTGAGGTTGCGCCCTAATCCATAACGGCTCGTTTGTGTATCTTGATAAAGCATTTGAGTACGACAAAGGGATACCAAATATTTATGTAAACGGCTTTTGGATATTTCACAACCTTTGGAAATATCTGCAGCTCGCGCTATCCCGCCATTTTGGGCAATAAAATTCAGAATGCTTACAGCGATATCAACAGAATTAACACCTTGCAGGGTAGACATACATAAACCTCATTTTAACAAGTTCATCTATTTTATCATGAGTCACGGATCCCTGCTAATAACTGAAGATATGGATAGTCTAATCATTAAGAGGTAGATATTTAGTACCTATAAATAATAGCAAATTTTGATTAGCCTCAAGTTCACTATTAATGAGTAAGGTATATATATAGTGTACTTCTAAAAGCAATGTCGAGGTTTATTATAATGAAAACAATAAATGAATTACGCCTAAAACGCCGAACACTCCTAAAAGGACTTGGTGTTATTGGATTGGCGTCTATCACACCGTGTTCTTTTGCGCAGGGAAACAATAACCAGCCTCTGCCAAAAGTACGATTAAGGTTATCTGACTACAAAACTTTCCGTTCAACGTGTGCAATGGAGTGCTTACACTGCAACTTAACAGCGTATACTTACCAGGGTAAGTTGATGAAAATACAGGCAACTGAGGGCTTTAATGTCAAATGTTGTTTACGGGGAATGAGTCGAACAAAATGGGTATATCACGACCAGCGTATCACGACGCCGTTATTACGTGTAGGAGAGAAAGGTAAAGCTGAATTTAAACCGATTAGCTGGGATGAAGCTCTTGATCTAATAGAAAAAAATATTCGTGACACTATCGCTAAGTATGGTAACGAAGGGTTATTTATCTCTACCCATGCGGGAAACATGGACTCCATTAAAAATGATATGGGCAAGGCATTTTTTGATTACCTAGGCGGCTCAACAAAACAAGCGGGTTCTTTGTGTTGTTCGGCGGTAACAGCGGCAATGATCCCAATGGTGGGATTACGATACGCTGACACGCGAGATACGGTGGCGGATAGTCGTTATATTTTGTGTTGGGGAAATAATCCCGCGGTAACCATGCAGGCGTACTTTAAAAACTATAATCAAGCACGGAAAAATGGTGCGCGACTCGTGGTCATTGATCCGAGATTTAATGAGACTGCAGCAAAAGCAGATGAGTGGATCCCTATCATTCCTGGAACCGATACTGCGTTAGCACTTGGAATGATTAAAATTATCATTGAGGAAAATCGTATTGATGAGGGTTTTCTTCGTGCACACACTGGCGCTGTGTATTTAGTGGATGAGAATCAACAGCAACTTAGGCAAGACGCCCAAGATCCTGATAGCTATTTGGTGTTTGATATTCTCAGTCAGCAACTTGTTCGCCATGATTCAGCAGGGATTAAACCTGCATTATTTCAGCATGAATTACCTAGTCAGTTTAGTTATACCACCGTTTTTGAGCAAATTTATCGACAAGCGAAAGAGTGGGATATCGCACGAGTCAGTGCAGAAACAGATGTGCCTGCCGAAACTATCGTGCGTCTTGCGCGAGATTATTCCTCGATTACGCCATCAATGATTGTGCAAAACATGTCTGGAGCACAGCGTACAGAGCATGGTGCATATGTGGCTGCAAGCCAGTTTTACCTTGCTTTGCTAACAGGGAATATCGGTAAACGCGGTGCGGGTGTCTGTGATGCAGGCGGTGCAAGACAGATGGCTAAATTTAGTCCCATTGTTCCTCCTGCACCGAATGCAAAAAATATCCCACCCATTCCAGTGGCAAAAGTCGGTGACTATATCGTGAATGAAAAACCGCATCCCATTAATTTTTGGTGGATTATGACGATGGGGGTAATGACACAATTACCCAATACCAACAAAGTGCGGGAAGCGCTGAAGAAAGTTCCTTTTGTTGTTGTTGCTGATAATTTAATGAGTTCAACGGCGTTATATGCAGATTTAGTCTTGCCAGTGACGACGATTTTTGAAGATACCAGCCTGATGGCAGGGGTACGCAGTCAATATGTCCAATTGATGGAAAAAGCGGTTGAGCCAGTTGGGGAAGCAAAGCCTGATTACTGGATTTTTGCTCGTTTAGCGGAGCGCTTCGGGTTTGGTGAGGTGTTTAATAAGCCGATTGAACATTATATCGATGCTTGCCTTGTAGGCTCTGGCATTACGCGTGAAATGTTAGAAAAAGGCCCTGTAAGACCTGTTGAAGGTGATTGGATCCCATTCAAGGATGGTGTATTTAGAACGTCGACTAAAAAAGCCCATTTCTTTATTGAGGATTGGCAAAAGAAAAATTTTTCACCCGTGGTGGCTTATTATCAAGTGAAAGAGTCAGTGAAGGGATCCCCCGAACTGGCTAAAAAATATCCATTAATGGCAGTGCAACGTAAGTTAGCACGCAGTGTTCACTCTAGTCATGGGATGAATGAATGGATCCTCGAAGTACAACGTAATCAACCCAATGTGTTAATTCACCCTGAAGACGCGCAAATTCGTGGTATTAAAAATGGCGAATGGGCGGTAACGTTTAATGATAGAGGGGAGCATCGAGCGATAGCGGTGGTCACGACGCACATTAAAAAGGGTGTTATTTCTCTCGATAATGGCTGGTGGGAACAGCAAGGAGGGAGTAGTAGCCATGTGACAAATGACCAAGTGGAACATTTAGGAACAGGCCATTGCTGTAATAGTACGCTCGTTGATGTCAGAAGGGAGGCATAATCATGGTTAAGCAATATGGTTTTTTAATCAACACAAAAGATTGTTATGGCTGCCGCACTTGTTCTATGGCATGTAAATCAGAGAATGTCACTCCTCCTGGCGTTTTATGGCGCCGTGTTCGTGAGTTCAATGATGACTCACCGAATACACAGGCATTTATTACGATGTCGTGTAACCACTGTGATGACCCACAATGTTTAAAAGTTTGCCCAGCGGATACCTACACTAAGCGTCCTGATGGAATTGTGGTACAAGACCATGAAAAATGCATCGGTTGCCAAATGTGTATCATGGCGTGTCCATACCATGCCCCTGTTTTTGACCCTGCGGAAGGGAAAACCAGTAAGTGTAATATGTGTGCTGAGCGTTTAGATGAGGGGTTATTACCTCGATGTGTTGAGTCTTGTCCTACAGGTGCAATTGAGTTTGGCGAAATTTCTGAACTTCGTAAAAAACATACGACAAACTGGGCAGTATTGGAGAAACGCTACAATATGCCAGATCACACAATCAGCCAGCCAAATATTGTGATTATTGGAATGGAGGACTAATCATGAATATTCATCATATGGAGCTCCCATTGGTATTTTTTACTGTGATGAGTCAGTGGGGGATCGGCGCAGTACTTGCATTGACGTTGTACCAAATGAAAGTTAGTACGGAACATAAACTCGTCGGTAAATCCCTGCGTACCGCGGTGATAATTATTTGGTTAATTGAAGTGGTGGGTTCATCTATGTCTATGGGACATTTAGGGGTGCCGTTAGAAGCTTATCGTTCAGTACTTGGACTAAGCCATTCATGGCTAAGTCGAGAAGCAGTTACATTTGTCTTGCTTAATGGTCTAGTCACGCTTTGGGCACTTTCTTGTTGGTTACAACCAACGGTAAATATACGTAATATCGTGCTGGGCTGGTTAAGTGGTATCGGCGGACTAGCCGCAATTCTTGTCACTGCTCAAGTCTATTACCAGATGGTTGCTCATCCGCTTTGGCATAGCTCAGCAACACAAATTGCTTTTATTGGTACTGCAATCGTATTAGGCTTCGTTTCTATCACACTGTTTGTTCAAGCTTTAGCAAAGCCTGTGCCAAAAGCTATTAAAGTCGGTGTGTTATTAGGGGTCATACTTGTCTTAATATCTCAAGTTATCCGATCGCAAATACCAGCAAGCCAAGGAGAAAGCTATCTCTTATGGTGGCAAGTGGTAATGAGCATGGTTTTACCTTGTGCGATAGCTGTTAGAGGGGGCAAAGGTAAAGTGCCATCAGTACCACTACTTATAGCATTGATGGTGGTTATGTTTAGTGGCGAGCTAGCCGGTCGCGCATTGTTTTATGGTTCGGTGATGATCCAAGCACCTTGGTTCTAAAAATCCTCGTCATATTTCGTGCTGTGGCGTTGTTGGCGTCA
>NZ_JAMPNZ010000026.1:0-46771 GCF_028479625.1 Providencia sp. PROV197 | reverse complement strand
TTTAAATAGCAGTTTGCCTCCTACAAAGGCTAATGAACTGGCGTCCGCTTTCATGCAGTTACCAGAGATTGATAATAATTTGTCGACAGAAGATATTCACTTTTAATAAAGCCAAACACCACCTTATTTTAAGGTGGTGTTTGGCTGTTGGCAAAGCGAGTTATCAGCTAAAATCAATAAATTATTTTGCTCAATAATTTTGATAAAAGACAATAAATGTAGGCAGATTTATCCATTTTGTAGATACCGATGGAGAGTAAAAATTATAAAAGAGGAGAAGGTTGGCTACGGTAGTAATTTTTAAACGTTGACATGAAAAAAGGGATATCATCATAACCTACCTCATGTGCAATACGTGTCATGGGCATTTTATTAACTTTAGATAATATCATGGCCTTATTCATTCTCGACATTAAACTGATTTTAGAAAAACTCGTATATTCACTTGCAAGGCGCCGTTTTAGTGTGGAGGCACTCATGTGTAATTGTTTTGCGACAGAGTCTAAAGTACAGCACTGTTTTCCAGTACTGTGAAAAATTAAGTCATACACTTTGTCTTTTATTGATACATTTATGGATTCATGGAGAGAAGGGATGAATCCATCGACTAATAGAAAAAATGATAAAATAAAGTTCAAGTAAATCTTAATCTTATGTTTATCAGTGGATGTTGATATTTCTTTTTTGATAGATAAGAATGCGTTTTCAATGATAGGATTTTCATGCAAATTAGTAAAACAGACCCGATTATTCAGCTTTGTTTTTTTTTCGCTAACCAAAAACTCAGTATGTTGTAGGTAAAAGTATTTTAACATTTCGTCGGTGATAGGGAGTATATCAACGGTGATGGGATGAGAATTATCATTGTTGATAATCTCAATAGACTTGCCTTTAGGAAGAAAACAGATATTTGAGGGAGTGAGTGTTTGCCATTCCCCATTTTCGATGCGTATATTAATTTCATTTGTAGTGACTTTTAGTAATAGGGAGTGCACCAGATAAAAGCTATTTTTTGCTATATCAGGTAAAGAGTTAATATATGAGTAAAATGATTTTTCACAGAATGTAGTCGACATAAAATAAACCTAAAAGTATCATTCACAGAAATCAGCCATAAAATCCTATAGGTTTGATTGGGATCTATCTCGGCTGTGAGTAGTCAATAGAACACATATCTAAGGTTTTTATTCATCGCTTATTAATAGTGCTTGAACATACAAATATGTTATTCATTGAATGAGATGGGATACTAGTTTTATATCGCATGAGTTTATTTAATTAAAAATCGTTATTTTTTATGTTTTATAAGCCGAAAAAAAAATCAAAGATAATCATGGGTTATCTGATGAAATCCATTTCAATGTACTGTTTTTATTGTGATTTTTATTATTTTAATAAATCGGAATTTAGTTAAATATAAATAAGTCAGAAGAAATCCAAATTGGAATAAGAATAGTACAAAGAGTGATGTGCCCCTCAGTAAGAGATTTCTCTAATATTGAGGGGGAAATTTAGCGCTAATTCTGAAATTTATTATTGGGGAAATAAAGACGCTGCTAATTCAATATTTGATTTAATTGGCTATATAGCCCTTGTGCGCTCTTTTTATAACCATCAACAGACAAATGGACATTATCCGGTCGTGCTAAATCTTGCGCTGCCCATGAGCGAATTGAGCAAGGGCCACCCATAAAGGCTTGCCAGTCCCAAAACAGCGTGTTTTCTTGCGCAGCGACGGTTTTTTGAATTTGAATCACATTCAGTAAGTTCACGGGCATTTGTGCTTGGCAACTTGCCGCCTGACTAAATTTTAGTGAATCATTCGGGCCGACCAATAGAATTACACTATTTGGCATTTGCTGGCGGATTAAGCGTATTTTCGCCCGCAAATTTTGCTCATAAGCGGCTAAATCTAATGTGTCATTAAATGCTTCGTTGGTACCGTAGGCCAAAATGATCATATCAGGGGACATTTGTGCTAACGTTTCGCTCCACTGAGGCTGCCATTTATCGACCATCGTTAATGTCGCGCCGTTAATTCCCAGTGCAGACACCATCACGCCTGGTTTTGTTGAGCGCACTAACCAACCGCCAATTTTTAGGTTGTTATCTTTGCTCACGGAAATCTGCGCAGGTAACTGGGTATTTACTGGCGTTGAGAAGCGCCACTGGTTCCCTGTTGCAGGTAACGCCACATTTGGGGAAGCTGCGGGGGATACACGCATTTGTGAATCATTTGAACCTTGATATAGCGCCTGTAACTGATAAGCCCCCTGCGCGGGCTGTAATGGTTTTAACAATACATTGCTGTTCACTGCTTGGGGCTCTGCAATAAAGCCGCCTAGTGGGTAATCAAAGCGTTCATCTTTACGGCTTGAAGATAGCGACCACTCTTTTTTCTCGCTCATGCGGTTAATGGTTGCAGTGCGTTGACCTGGTACTGAAATTGGTGGGATAAAACCAGGGCCTGCATCACCGTAGCGTTGCTGAAATAACGTTCTCAGATTGCCACTGAAAAAATCAGCAGCAGTATGAGAGTCACCAATTTGGACAATGTGCACTTGCTGGTTGCCTTGGTGCAATTTATTGGCAAATTGACGCAGGTTTGGTTCTGCGTTATTTACAAGTTGCCCTCGCTCAACCGCGTCCTGACCTTTCGTCGAGCTCGGTGTTCGCGTTTTGTCTGATGTGTTCTGGCAAGACAATAAGCCTAATGACAGCAGCGCAATAACGCTACCAGCCAAAATTTTGGACTTAGCTTGACGCAGGTTGTTCAGTTTCATGAGGTTCCTTTTCTTCCTCTACGAAGTGGATCAGAGAAAATACTTTTTCCGCGATGAGCTGTTGGCCTTTTCCGCTGAAATGAATGCCATCACCACTTCGTAATTTAATTGTGCTGCTTTCATCGCCGATATAGTCAGAGTAGGTATCGCCTTTATATTTAAAGACATCATTGACGGAGAAGTAGATTTCACCGTTGCTCTCGACTTCAGATTGGTAGAGGCTTCGTAAGAATTTCATACCATCAGATAGCGTATTTTTACGCATATTAGGGGGGCCAACCCAAATAACATCAACATTGTGCTGGCGGGCGGTGGATATTATATCACTAATCCGCTCACGGTAAACATTTTCCCAATCTTCACTCTTAAATTTGACGTATTTATAACCTGTTTGTGGTGGCATATCCCAAGGATCATTAGGCCCTAAAAATACCACTAATACTTTAATATTTGGATTGTCATTCAACGCTTTGGCAATAGTCTGTGGCCAGTTGAAAAAGCGTGGGTAAGCGAGCCCCGTGCTCTGCTTACTTAAATTAATGCTATCGATATTATACTTTTTCAACAGCATATTTTTCACATGAGGAGCAACGCCTTGCATCATCGAATCACCAGCAAATAACACCTTCTGATCTTTTTCGATATTGGCGATGTGTTTGGCAACAATCGGCTGATTATTTTTGATAGCCAAGCCGCTAAAATTAACCCCTTTTGCTTTTTCTCTGGCTTGTGGGCGTTTCAGTAATTCAGGAAAAGTGACAGACAAGCTTTCTGCTGGGTAAGTGTAGCCATGAAGAAAGTGCAGACCCACTTGGAAATCCGTTGGAAAGACTCGTTTTTTGCCTTGGTTTTCCAGCGCGAGCTGCGTCGCTTCTTTCTCTTCTTTGGCCTTTTGCCCTGATGCATGATAAGCAAATGTTGTTCCCGCTTCTAACGCGCCATCATGCAAAGAAGCCCCATAATCCCAGATAGGATTACCTGCCATTTTTGCCCATGGGGTATCTTGGTGGTATTTCTGCTGCCAGAAACGCTCTAGAGAGCTTTGGTTTAACCAAATCAAGAGTAAACCTGCCACTAAGACAATTAACAGCACCTGAACCATTTTAACGAGGGTCTTTTTAAACTCAGAAGTTAGCATAAATGAACCCCGGCATTCCTGAAGGCGAAAGCATAAACATAATCGTTAAAATAATGGCAAGGGGAATAGGGTAATAATACCAAGGCACGCTTTGATAATGTTTCGCGACAACATGGTAACCTTGCACAAAATAAGGATAAGCAATTAATAAGACCCAGAACGCAATTAACAAACCAAGGCTGGCTTGAATAGAAGCAATAAAGCCTGGCGCAATGATTTGGTTGAGCATTAATATTGCGTCATCAAAGGATTGACTGCGGAAAAAAATCCACGCAAAACAGACAAAATGGAACGTAATAATCCGCGAAACCCAAATGGATAGCGTTTTGTTAGGAATAACTTTTGTCCACCCCAACTTTTCCATGCACAAAGTCTTAAGGTTGAGTAATACAATCCCTAAGCCATGAATTGCACCCCATACGACAAATGTCATTGCCGCGCCATGCCAGAGCCCTGAAATGACCATTGCAAGGAAGACGTTAGTATTCATTCGGCTGAAACCTTTGCGGTTGCCACCAAGGGGGATATAAATATAATCGCGAATAAAGGTGGATAAACTGATATGCCAACGAGCCCAAAACTCTTTTAAATTAGCGGCTAAATAAGGCGCATTAAAGTTAACAGGTACTCTGAAACCTAATAATAAGGCAATCCCAGTGACAAGGTTGGTATAACCTGAAAAGTTAAAATAGATATTCCAAGCGTAAGCGTAGGTGGCTATAAGGATCTCTCCTGCGCTATAACCGACTGGCGCATCAAAAATAGGGTTAACATAGTTTTCAGATAAATAAGAACTAAATAAGAAAAGTTTTACCAACGCTAATGAAATTAAGAGGATGGCTTTGCGGCTATCTAGAATTGTGCGAGTTTCAGCTTGGATTTGCGGAAGAAAGTTTTTCGCACGGTTAATCGGGCCAGCAACGATGCTTGGGAAAAATGCAAGGTATAGTGTTACATCAAAAAAATCGGCTTTTTGAATCTCTTTTCGACACACTGAAACCGTATAGCTGACGGAATGAAAGGCATAGAAAGAAAGCCCCAACGGCGCCAGTATTTCTAAAATAGGCAGCCCAACGCTAAAACCGAATTTATCTAATGTTTGTTGGATGCTTTCTTGAAAGAATGAATAATATTTAAAATACGTAAAGCACCCGATAATACCTGTAGCGAGAATGACATAAATCCAACGATTGGAGAGCCAGTTCGTTATCCAATTAGTTAATAAGTAGATAAAAAGGGTATAGCCAAATAAAATATAAGCAAAGTCAGGACTAAAAGAATAAACAAAAAAGTAACTAGCAGTAATTAAGAGCCCATTTTGTAGTTTTGCGCTGGGCTGACAGCCCCAATAAATAAGAAAAAAAATTAAAAAAGAGCCAAGAAACTCAAACGAGAAGAAATTCATATTAGACTCAAAGATGTTAATTATTTTGGTAGAAGATAGCCTATGATATTTATTATCTGGTTCTATGCAATCAGAATATTGCTCGTCATAGTTAAAGCGGTGACTTTGTTGGTTGCGTTCAGCTACCCTAGTCACATACTTGTGTATGTTCCTAGGGATATCTTCTCTTGCCGCCTTGCCACCACTTTATCTATTTAGAGCAACCCTTGAGATCTGAAAAAATCAAAAATCAAATAAATGCGACTCAAAAAGAATAAAAAAAATCCACTTAGCAAAGTGGATTTTTTTATGTCTTGTACCTGGTGATACAAAAATTTAGATGCGAGTGGATGCTCTTTTTTGAGCTTGTGTAATCAATTCTTCGTTACTCGCGTACATTTCTTGTAGATAGCGGTTATAGGATGAACCTAACTCGGAGTACCCTTTCATATCGTTGATAAGTTTATTGGTATCTAACTCATCTTTTGATAAACGTTGCTTAGCTCGCGATGTACGTAGAGACTCATAAGCATTGTGGGTATTCATATTTTTCATATAGGCGGTTACTGTTTCTTCTACAGTTGAGTAGGTCGAATAACCTTTAATCTTACCTTTGTTGGCCTTACAGCCGCTACCGCAGCGCATACCAAATAAATTACCATTTTGTTGAGCGAGTTGTGATGTACCCCAACCAGACTCTGTTGCTGCTTGTGTTGCAACTAAGTGCGTCGGCATGATGTCAACACGACTAAGTAGTTTGTCCCAATTAATGCGTTTTGGGTTACTACACTTCACACCATAGCTATCACAAATTTGGCTAAGACGGCGCAGTTCTTGAGCGCTCCACTTCTTATTTGCACGAACGGATAACAACCAATTACGTTCTTCCAAAATTTGCTTATTCACTTTTTCAATTACAGGGACAACCGTTTTCAAAAATGCTTTCTTTCGTGGCGTACCAGAGGGATATTTTCGCAAATCAGGCAGTGAGGTTTTAGCCTGACTGACATTTTGCACAGTGCTACTTGAGTAGTCTTTACTGAGCATTTTGCTGGTACTGGTGGAGCCGAGACTTAAGCTCGAAAATAATAATAAAAATAAGAAAGCGAAGACGGCTTTTGTCCTCATCGTTCGAGAGGGCATTTGCTTCTCCTAAGTTTCTCTGAACAAAATTCGAGCGAATAGTAGCAGAATAATTTTTCACGAGCTACATTTATCAAGCCAACATTAGCAAAACTACTGTATTATTTTGTTGTGTTTTTTATGTTTTTGTGTTTTAAATGATTTTTAATCAGATTTCAGTCATTAATGGTATGTTCATGTATGTGTATGTATAAATAAATCTTCAGTGTTTCCTTTGCCATTCCTCTCGCTTAAGCTAAATTAGATTGAAAAACGAACAAATAGCACAGTTATTTTATGGTTATTTTGATTAAAAAATAAGCGATCGATAGGTTGTTTTTTAGCCAAAATAAGAAACTCATCCTTTTCTTAGATGTGATAGAGAAGACCTAAGCTAAATAAAAATGACGTTCGATAACGAAAAAAAGTGCAAAGAAATGACTTTTTTTCTTGCCAAATAATGGGTGGAGATATGAGAAATTTGACGCGTTAAAATTGCAGGAAAAACGGTTTATGGTTGCAATATTTGTTGCTGTAAATCCTGTTTTTTTGCATCTTCAGCTAACCAAGAAAAATCGTTCTTAGTCCAATACTGAATAGGAATGGGTAAATTCGCCATATGTTTTGTGGGGAGCAAGCGCAGTTGTGCCAGTAAGGATAAATCATACTGATGGTATTGGTTTGGTAAGGTTAGCATTAAGCGTTGCGTGGGTACCACTTGCATAGGAAGTAGAGGGAAACGGCTATCACTTATTTCGTAGTCCCTTGTTAAAACAAGAAATTTTTCAGGTACGCGTCGGTAACTGTTCCACCATAAGCCATCTACACTATCAAACATCTTCTGGGTCGTTTTTTTATCCGTATTGCTTAATTGTTCAAGGGCTAACGGTAAAATATCTTCCATTGATTGTGAGTAAATTGGTAAAGAAGCTGCACGTCCCTGTAGAATTAAAGTCATCGCAAGGCGTGCCCCGAGGAGATTCGAGTAAAGGTCTTCAGGTGAAAATGCAGAAATACCCTCAGAAAAACCCGGGACAGATTGATAACCATACCATTGTGCGATTTCATGCCAAGCCGCTAGCTGAAAAGCAAGCTTCGCGGCAAGATAAGCGCTGAGGGTATAGCGTTGTTCAGGGGATTGCGGCGGTGTGAAAGCGCTAAAATGGATTTGCCGGCCTGCAAGTTCATCACTGAGTGTTAGTGACCATGCTTCACCGAGGCGCGAATAAATTTGGCTGAACAAATAGAATGTATAATCTGCGGTATCCCTAACATGGGAGATATCAATAAATCCGCCTTGCTCAGTATAGAGTAAGCCAATTTTCTCATTGCTTATCCCCATCAATGCTGCAGATGCACCCAAAAAACTATCATTATAATGGTGTTCGCCAAGTTTATCGGCTTCGACAATATTATCGATAGTATAAAATGGAACGGGGAGCCCCCACAGTTCCGCTTGTAGGTTATAACCGAAAGCGCAGCAGGCGCGTAAGCCTTGTGGAGGAGGCAATGACGTTACCACAGGCCAGGCTTGAGGTGCTTCTTCGAATGAATATGTGGTTAACACAGGTTTTATGGCGGAAAGCTCAAGTGGCTCACGGCTTTGGCAAGCGGCTAAAAATAGTGTAAAACTTAGAGCAGTCAACCACTTACCCATTAAAATGCCTCTCCCACCTGAAAATAAACCCCAGAGCTGTTACGGCCCATGCCAAAATCTAAACGCACATTCATTCTTGGTTTAAATTCAAATCGATAACCTACACCGACCGTTGGTAGCCAGTGCCCTTTACCTAAGTCCGATGATGCATCACTCATCGTCCCTGTGCCTAACCAACCGACAACACCATGGCGCCAATCCAGCTTCTGGCGCACTTCTATTTGGCTGGTGAATATATTGTTATCGCGATAACGCCCTTCGTAATAACCACGCATGCGGTTGCCATTACCTAATAGGGAAAGCTGGTTCCATGGTACATCCCCTGTCGCAAAGCGAGCATAGTTATCAAGGGCAACAACGGTGTTTGGCGTTAGCTCATGATAGTAGGCATATTGTAACTGTGTGGTTTGAAAACGCGTATCGCTACCAAGGCTTGGTGCAAAATAAGTATAAACTACCTCAAAAGTTTGGCCTTTATGTGCGTTGGGTAAAAAATCGCGGGTATCAAAGCTATAGTAAGCGCTGATCCCTGAATTTAAGACTGACCGTCCACCCACGGATTTTGCAAAGTAGGTTTTTGCGCCATCATCAGGATCACTGGCATTGATGGATGAAAAGTTCCAGCCAAGGCCAACATAGGTAGCATCGGTTAGCTTATAAAGTGCTCTTGGGGTAATTTGAAATTCTTGAGAATGGTACTTTTCTTTATTATGGTCATTCTTTCCTGCCGCATAGCCTTTTCCCCAATAATAGGTTGGCACGTTGTTTATTGTGCCAGAGACAAATAGCCGCCACTGGTCATTATCGAGAAAATTATAATTGGTGAAATTTAAACCAAAAGCACCTGTAGAGGAGGCAAAGCCACTGAGCCCAATCGAAGAAGGCTGTGTTGTTTTATCGTCTTTGTCTATTCGGTAGAGCCCGACCAGTGCGGTGCCAATACCAATGCCCATTTCTGGGGTATAAAATGGGCCAGGCAAAACGCCCCAATCAATCGTTTTGCTTTCATCAAAGTGGTTTTCTCCCCCAAGCTCATTTAGCCAGCCATCGATTTGCGGGCGTTCGGGGAAAATATCTGCTTTTGCAGGAAAGAGCATAAAAAGGCTAGCGAGTGCCAGCCCCTGTATAAGAGCCAATCGCTTCATTAAAAACGAAATTCTCCAGAAATAAAGAAGCTATTACGGTTATTAAAACCAATTTCGGTTAACACATTAAAGTTTCTAGTGAGCTCAACTCGTGCCCCAACAGTATTATTCCATTTATGAGCAAGATGTTGTTTAACATCGAATTTTGTATCATCAGGAGCTAAAATCATCCACTTGTTTAATTCTGGAGGTAAATCTAGCTTACTGACGTCACCCTTGAAGCGTTGAGTGATATCTTGGTACATCGCCCCTGTCCAAACTTGAACTTTTGTATTCCCTTGTCCTGCAATTAATGGTTCAAAAACAAATTCATAACCAATTCTTGGTGTAACCACAAAAGCGGTAATGTCGCCATCTAAAATATCAAGGCTTGTCCTTGTGTAGTTAAAATCTAATGTGCTGAAAAATTGGTTGTAAGCACCAGCGAAAGTTACTCCACCACCATAAGATTTCCCTTTGTAATCTAGTTCGAATGGCAAATCTTTACCTATGGGGATAGTGAGTGGCCCGAGCTTAGCTTCTACATTATTTAAGTTGGTTTTGGAAGTGCCTTTAGTATGACCGTATAAGCCATAAACATTCATAAATGGTAGAACCCAAGCATCCAATTTGAGCATATGAGATTCATTCTTACTGCGGGTATGCCCTGTTTCAATATTCAATATTTTACCAAGGTCTAAACCTGAGCTTGAGCTAAAACCTATTTTATCAACTTTAATATCCTGACGAAGATTCATATACCCATAGCTCACCCCAAAAGGTTCAGGTAAGTCATAACCTCTGGCACGGGCTTCATCCCCCCAAATAGGCAATACTCGTGACTCTGAGGAAGAAGAACGAGTAATACCCCCTTGGCCATTATTTTGAGGGACACCAGACTCACTCATGGTGACTGAAAATAAAGGGCGGTCACTGTCGGCAAAACTGGTAGAAATGCTTATAAAGGATGAAAGGATCAGCGCAGTGCTGAGTTGAATGCGTTTCATAAAGTTAACTCAATATTTAGGGAATCATGAAGTGTATAAAGCGGTTTATTGATAATCTCACAATATTAGTCGGAATTTTATCATTGATGTTGATTGTTTGGGTGGCGCTTAATGCTTTTTAAACCACGAAGTCAAGTTAACCCAAGTATGTTGAAGGAATATTTAAGATGGTTATTCTGTTGTAAAGAATAAGGCCGATATGAACCATATCGGCTTAAATAAAAAATGGGTTTATGGCTTATTTTGTTGGTGAAAACGGACACGCTCATGGAAATAGGCTTTTAGGTGATCTTCCATCTGATGGATTTTTTGCTCTAACGCATTTACAAATACATCGTCATTATTCATATCGAAAACACGCTGCATCGCGAGGTCATCAACGTATTCTTTTTGTTCTTTTGTTAAGTCAGCCATATTTTCATCACCTATATTGGAATGGAGTTATTTACCCGTTATTTTAAGGGAAATAAAAGAAAGAGCACTATTGTGCCTTAGCCAATAGCGTATGAAAAGTAGAATAAATCATTGTCGAATAATGATAATTTATCTACTTAGATGAAATGTGAGGGATCAAATCACAATCTGAATTGGTTAAGAATATTCACAATATTCTTAATGAATATAAGCTGATATCCTCGCCTCAGTCACTTATTAACGGGTCTGAATAATGAACAATAAACAATACTACCTTGATACAGCTGCAGGTGAAGGTGAAAAAGAAGCCTCCATGATGGTTGCTATTCCTGCATCTGAATTGACCTCTGCATTACTTGAACAGCGTTTAGAAGAACAAACCTATTTCACTGAAGGTGAAATTGATTATATTCCTGATGAAGATGGTTTTTTCTTTAATTGTAAAAAAGGGGAAGAAGAGCTGCGCTTTTATGTGGCGTTAGTGGATAGCGACCCAGATTATACAATTAATCCTTATTTTGCGACTGACCCCATTACCCCTGAACTCTATGCCGAAGCGAGTGCTGCGGCACAAGCGGTTATTGTCGAGTGTGTTTTCCATGATCAACCGTTGGTTAATTACTTGCAGCAATTAAAAATCATCCAAATTCTAGTGCCCGATTTATTATTAGGGCTGGATATTTCAGCGGCAGGGAAAGTCTTTACTCGTGAGTGGTTAAATTTCCAATTAATTGATGATTTAATGCCAAGTATTGATTCTTTATATGTTGTTCATGCGATTTATGACCAAGACGATAACGAAGATAAACCTGAAGAAGAACGCGCGCCGACTATGTACTGGTTCCATACCCATGGTTTAGCGCGTTGTGGGTTATCCGAAGCTGAAATTATTATCCCGCATCCGATTTCTTCTTATTATGGTATTCCCGAACTGTTTTGGAGTTTTGTGAATAACAGCATCACCCACGGTAAAATTGTCTTTAATGAGCCAATTTTTATTGGGCAAACACAATCAGGTTATGAATACTTGGTGGCATTACCTTTTGAGGAAGGATTGTTGCACGTGGGTAAATCAACGCCAGTGGATGATTTAAAACCGCTGGAAGAGATGAATTTCGAATTTGGTGATGAAACATCTGAACGTTTTATGGGGGATTGGCATGATAGAGACGAGTCTCACCAGCACCCGTCCGCCATGTTATTTCGCGTAACGCAAGAAAACCCAACGCTGGAAAGTTTCTTTGAAGGGTTTGAAGAGCAAAATGCGATGATGTTTATGCGCACAGATGAAGAAACGGCGGATATGTCCCGTAAAGCGAAGCTGCGTTGGGAATATTTCACCCATATGTTGGATAACTATGGCCCGAAACCCGCGGTGCAGAAAAAAGGTTTCTTTGCTAAGTTCCTCGGTAAAAATGATGAAGAACAAGGGTCAGAATGGCGTTTCTTGGTGAAGTGTGGCATTGGTTATCACGATGCGGAAGAGGACTTTGATGGCCATGAACACATGTGGTTTGAGCCTGTCTCATGGAATGGGGATCAATTTGAAGGGCGCTTAATCAACCATCCTTTCTATGTGCAAACAATGCAAGAAGGGGAGGTTTATCCATTAACCCGTGATGACATTACGGATTGGACAATTTATTTCCAAGACGGCAGCTACACCCCTGACACGATTTACAAGTTGCTTAGTGGCGCACAAGTTCATTAGTCGCGTTTGGCATGATAGACTGGGCGCGCAATGCGCCCAATTGACAGTTAAAAGCTTAATTTGATGAATGAATCTGATCTTTACCAATACGCCCTGTTTATGCTTTCACGCCGTGATTATGGAAAAGCTGAGTTATTTGCTCGGATGAAACGGCGTATGTACGAAAAAAATGACGGCATCATTGATGAAACAGTGATTGAACAGGTGTTGGATAGATTAAGCGAGCAACATTTTCTCGATGATAACCGTGTGGTTGCTCTATTACTGCAAGGCTATGTACGTAAAGGTTACGGGCCGCTACGTATCAAACAAGAAATGCGCCAAAAGGGGTTTTCTCAAACACTTGTCGACCAACATCTTGCCAATATTGAGGTGGATTGGTTTGAAAAAGCAGCTGAAGTGCGCAACAAAAAATTTGGTGATGTATTGCCCGATGATTTTAAAGAGAAAAGTAAGCAAATTCGTTATCTACAATATCGCGGTTTTTTTGGTGATATGATTTACGAACTCTTTAATGGGTAAATTTACGTATTTAATTAGCGATGATAAACAGACATGTTGTTAAGTTGGCCTATCACGCTCATCATTTCCTTATGAATAAAAGCCTTATCCTCCAGTGTTCAAATAATAATCGATAAAATTATCTGCAAAGTAAGTTAGTAAAAAGATTTATTATTTATTTCTCTTGTATTTTTACTCATTTCTATATTAAAAAACATCTGCTGACATGATCATCGTCAGTGAATTTTGCTTAACTATTAGGCAGAGTAATTTTTTTTATAATTACAAAATAAGACAGGCAGGAGAAACAAATGATTGAGCTCTTAATCGGCGTCATTGTCGCCATTGGAGTTGGGCGTTATATCATCAAAGGGTATTCGGCAACGGGCGTGTTAATGACAGGCGGTATTTTACTGCTGATTATTACCGCTATTATGGGAAAAAGTATTTTACCTGGTTCTGTTCCAACGACGGGGTGGCGTGTAACAGACATTCTGGAATACATTAAATTCCTCCTAATGAGCCGAGGTGGTGACCTTGGTATGATGATCATGGTGCTTTGTGGGTTTGCGTCGTATATGACACACATTGGTGCCAACGATGTCGTGGTAAAAATCGCGTCGAAACCACTGAAAATGATCAACTCACCGTATTTATTAATGGTAGCGGCTTATATTGTAGCATGTTTGATGTCACTGGCGGTTTCATCGGCAACTGGCTTAGGGGTGCTATTAATGGCAACCTTATTCCCCGTGATGGTAAACGTTGGGATCAGCCGCGGTGCAGCTGCTGCAATTTGTGCTTCACCTGCTGCAATTATTTTGGCTCCAACATCGGGTGACGTGATCTTGGCGGCACAAGCTGCAGAAATGCCATTAATTGATTTTGCCTTTAAAACCACATTACCGATTTCCATCGCTGCGATTGTTGCGATGTCGATTGCACATTTCTTCTGGCAACGTTATCTCGATAAAAAAGAGCACGTTAAAACAGAAATGTTAGATGTGAATGAGATCAAAACTCATGCGCCTTCTTTCTATGCCATCTTACCTTTCACACCCATTATTGGCGTGTTAGTGTTTGACGGAAAATGGGCACCTGAATTGCACATTGTTACGATTATTGTTGGCTGTATTATTTTAGCTGCAATTATTGAATTTTTACGCAGTTTCAGTGCTAAACACGTCTATGGTGGTTTGGAAGTTTGCTATAAAGGCATGGCGGATGCATTTGCAACGGTGGTCATGCTGTTAGTGGCTGCTGGGGTATTTGCGCAAGGTCTAAGCACAATTGGCTTTATTTCAGGGTTGATTAACCTTGCACAATCTTTTGGGTCAGGCGCTATTGTGATGATGATTGCATTAGTGATTATCACCATGTTAGCGGCGATGACTACGGGTTCAGGTAATGCGCCATTTTATGCTTTTGTGGAATTAATCCCACACTTAGCAAAACAAATGGGAGTTAACCCTGCTTACTTGGTTATTCCAATGCTACAAGCATCTAACTTGGGACGTACTTTGTCCCCAGTTTCAGGGGTTGTGGTTGCAGTTTCTGGTATGGCAAAAATTTCACCGTTTGAAGTAGTGAAAAGAACTTCAGTTCCAGTCTTAGTGGGCTTGGTTGTTGTGGTTATTGCTACTGAAATTTTAGTCCCTATTCATCTGTAAATTTTTAATGATTGCCATAAATGGCTGGGTTAACTTTACCCAGCCATTTTTTTGTTTGCATGAAATTAAATGCTTTATATATAAAAAATACTATTTTAATAACGTAGGAAAATATTTTTTAGCAGAACAATGACAACTCATTTTTTTGTTTAACGTTATTAACGAGATCTACGCCAAAAAGTTGAGTGAAATAACGCGATTAAATTAGGTACTGGTACGCATTTAATGCAAAATCGGCTCATCTTTTTTTAATAACGTTAATGATGAAAAATACACTATGAGCACAATTGAAAAAGCAGTGGTTGCTACGGATAAGCCAGTAAGTAAATGGACGTATAAGGATTTTACGTGGGTACTTTCTTTATTCGGTACCGCAGTTGGGGCAGGCGTTTTATTTTTACCTATCAAAGCGGGAGCTGGGGGGTTTTGGCCATTAGTCGTGTTGGCATTGATTGCAACGCCAATGATTTGGCTAGCACATAAAGGGCTTGCACGTTTTGTTTTATCATCTAAAAATCCAAATGCAGATATTACCGATACCGTTGAAGAGCATTTCGGTAAAACAGGCGCAAATATTATTACTTTTGCCTATTTCTTTGCGATTTACCCAATTGTATTAATTTATGGTGTTGGGATAACAAATACGGTCGATTCTTTCCTCGTGAATCAAATCGGTATGGACCCGCTTCCACGTTGGTTATTATCGGGTGTTTTGATTGCAGCAATGACAGCAGGCGTGGTTTTTGGCCGTGATTTAATGTTAAAGCTGACCTCGCTTATGGTCTACCCGCTGGTATTTATTTTATTAGCACTATCTTTGTATTTAATTCCTGAATGGAATATGTCAATGCTAGAAGTCGCACCAGACTGGGGTTCAATGCCAGTTGTGGTGTGGATGGCGATCCCATTGATCGTATTCTCATTTAACCACAGCCCAATCATTAGCCAATTTACCAAAGACCAACGTCAACAATTTGGTGATAAGGCAATTATCAAAACTGATATGATCACTGGTGGCGCAGCTCTGATGCTCACGGGTTTTGTGATGTTCTTCGTTTTCTCTGTGGTGCTATCGTTGAGCCCAGCGGAACTGGCTATTGCCAAAGAACAAAATATCAGTGTGTTATCGCATATTGCGAATATTAATCCATCCCCGATTCTGTCTTATTTAGGCCCAATTGTTGCCTTCGCCGCAATCGTATCAAGTTATTTTGGGCACTTTTTAGGGGCTCATGAAGGTTTAGTGGGTTTAATCAAATCACGTTCTTCTTTCTCACTAAAGAAAATTGAAATGGTATCGATGCTGTTTATCGTGATTACTACATGGATTGTCACCATTCGTAACCCAAGTATTTTAGGCATGATTGAAACGATGGGGGCACCAATGATTGCTGCTATCCTGTTCATTTTGCCTGTAGTATCGATGAATATTATTCCTGCAATGAAGAAATTTAGCACATCAAAACTGGCGCAAATTTTTACCTTTATCTGCGGATTAGCTTCTATTACATCGGTTATTTACGGCGCGTTTCAGTAAATATCTGAGAAAATAACGTACAGAGAAAGCCACTGCCTTACGGGGCGTGGCTTTTTTTATATCAAGATGCAATAGGTTATAAGCATCGACATTGATATAACCTGATGGTTAAGATGAAGAGGATGAAAATCACGCACAGTTATAACAAAATGAACTAACTCATATGAAATAATTTCAAGTTCAGATAGTTGTCTATCAAAGAGTCTTAGGTAATATCTAGTGTTAACACAGCATCGAACCTCTTACTCGATACCTAATCTGGCAGTGTTTTTCCAGTGCATCATAACAAGGATAACAAATGAAATTAGAAACATTATCGATTCACGCCGGCTACTCTCCAGACCCGACAACGAAGTCTGTCGCCGTTCCGATTTACCAAACCACCTCTTATGCTTTTGATGATACGCAGCATGGTGCGGATCTGTTCGATTTAAAAGTTGCGGGTAATATTTACACGCGAATTATGAACCCGACTAATGATGTGCTGGAAAAACGTGTTGCTGCACTGGAAGGCGGTGTCGCTGGGCTGGCGGTTGCCTCTGGGATGGCGGCGATTACCTACGCGATTCAAACTATTGCTCAAGCTGGGGATAACATAGTTTCTGTTGCAAAGCTGTATGGCGGAACTTATAACTTATTAGCTCATGCTTTGCCTCGCTTAGGGATTGAAACTCGTTTCGCAGAACACGATGATTTAGCGGCATTAGAAGCGCTGATTGATGAAAAAACCCGTGCAGTTTTTTGTGAGTCTATTTCGAACCCCGCTGGGTTTATTGTCGATATTGCTGCGCTGGCGGAAGTTGCACATCGTCATGGCGTACCACTCATTGTGGACAATACGGTCGCAACGCCGTATTTATGCCGACCTTTTGAACATGGCGCGGATATTGTTGTTCACTCATTGACTAAGTATATTGGCGGTCATGGTACATCACTGGGCGGTATGGTCGTTGACTCTGGGAAATTCCCATGGACACAATATCCAAATCGTTTCTCACTACTGATTGAGCCCGATGTGGCTTACCACGGAGTCAGTTATACTGAACACTTTGGTGCAGCAGCCTTTATTGCTCGTTGCCGTGTTGCCCCTTTACGTGGAACGGGGGCTGCATTATCCCCATTTAATTCATTCTTGATTTTACAAGGTTTAGAAACCTTGGCATTAAGAATGGACAGACACACAGAAAATGCGCTAAAAGTGGCTAATTTTCTTGAAAAACACCCTCAAGTAGAGTGGGTTAAATATGCGGGATTACCCAGTAATCCCGAGCACGCGTTAGCGCAGAAATACATGAACGGTAAGCCTGCGAGCATTATGTCGTTCGGTATTAAAGGCGGACAAGAAGCAGGGGCTCGTTTTATTGATGCACTGCAACTGATTGTTCGGCTGGTGAATATTGGTGATGCCAAGTCACTGGCGTGTCACCCTGCATCCACAACTCATCGTCAGTTAAATGATGCAGAGCTCGCCCAAGCAGGTGTTTCACGAGATATGATCCGTTTATCTATCGGGATTGAACATATTGACGATATTCTTGCAGACCTTGAGCAAGCCTTAGTCGCTGCAAAATAGTTGTTAGTTGTTATCAAGAAAAACCAGTTATGGGTAATACCATGACTGGTTTTTTTTGTTTGAGCGTAAATAAAAAGGTTTTTATTTTAATTTTAAACATTAAGAATTAATTAATTTTTAAATATTAATAGAATCCCCCTTCGTGAATGAACTATTTTTTATATAACGAGTCTTAACACTCGATTCTTATCTCTTTTTTAAGATGAATAAAATGTGGTATTCATTCATTCATTTATTGATTGTTTATAAATATCAATGTGAAAAACAGGGTAATCATTGATTTGTTTATGCGGGGTTTAATTGTCGCAATGATAATAACCTAATAGAAAATGGCAAGCGTTGCTTTCACGCTAACAGCTTAAAAGTATTAAATATTAATAACAAGAATGGTTGAGATGAGATGATTATGGCAAATAATAAAATTGCCTGCCTTAAGTGGTGTCTACTATTTGTATTTATTGTTGCAACCTATTTTTTGCCGTTAAACGGGCGGCTGTTATGGCAGCCTGACGAGCTCCGTTATGCTGAAATTAGTCGTGAACTAATCATCAGTTATAATTGGAGTGTGCCAGAACTGCTGGATGTTCGTTATTTCGAAAAACCCATTTTTGGTTATTGGGTTGGTGCTATTTTTCAAATGTTATTTGGTGAAAATAATGTTTCTGTTCG
Source organism: Providencia sp. PROV197 (assembly GCF_028479625.1). Taxonomy (NCBI): domain Bacteria; kingdom Pseudomonadati; phylum Pseudomonadota; class Gammaproteobacteria; order Enterobacterales; family Morganellaceae; genus Providencia; species Providencia sp. PROV197. Next base: position 28,481 of record NZ_JAMPNZ010000026.1, on the reverse strand, counting down.
CCTTGGTGTTGTATTTAGTACACTAATCAGTGGGTTATTTGTTTACCTTAGCGCTAAAATGGCGTGGAAAAACCCACGTATCGCGTTTAATGCCACGTTTATTTACCTTTCCATGTTGATGGTGTTTACCATTGGCACTTATAACATTCTTGACCCTATCGTTACCGCATTTATCACGATGGTGATTTTCTTTTTCCAATGGGGGTTGACCACTAAACGATTTTCCCACCAGCTCTTGGCCTATATTTTACTGGGGGTGGCCTGTGGTTTAGGGGTATTAACGAAGGGGTTCTTAGTTTTAGTTTTGCCAGTGTTAGTGTGTTCAGTCGCTGGAATTTATTTTAAAAAATTTAAAGACGTTTTTGTTTTTTCATTTGTGTCGATTTTCACGGCCTTTGTGGTTTGCTTGCCATGGGCATTTGTGATTGCCAGCCGTGAACCTGATTTTTGGCGTTATTTCTTCTGGGTCGAACATATTCAGCGGTTTATGGCTGATAACGCTCAAAACAAATCCCCATTTTGGTTTTATATTCCTATCATGATGGCGGCAGTTTTGCCGTGGTTAGGTTACTTATTTGGTGCTTTGCGCCAAGCATGGCAGCAAAAAGGGATGCATTTTTATTTCTTATTATGGTTCCTTGCGCCGTTTATTTTTTTTAGCATCACTAAAGGTAAGCTACTCACGTATATTTTGCCGTGTATTGCACCCATCGCGATCTTAATGGCTGCGTATATTGAAAAAATGCTAACAGAGAAAAAAACACTCGCCATCCGTGCAAACGCGGTGATTAATATGGTGATTGGCGGGCTGGCTGCGGGCGTAATCATTGCATCACCATATATACCTAAAATTAATATTTATCAGGCAGATGAAAGCTATAAATTAGGGTTGGCGGCAGGGGCCTTTATTTTTTGGCTAGTGGTTGCTTTTATTTCAATGAAGCCGCGGTTTTGGTATTTAGCCGCTGTATGTACGGTAGCGATTAGTTTAAGTGTGGGCCATGTGATCCCAAATTATGTGGCAAGTAACAATACCCCTCAGAAGTTAGTCGCCAAGTATTCGCATCAACTGGAAAATAAATCGGTATTATTGACCAACAATGTGGGTTTAGGCACGGCACTAGCTTGGGTGCTAAAACGCAGTGATATTACGATGTTGCATCAAACGGGGGAATTAGGCTACGGGCTGCAATATCCTGATGCTGCAAACCGTTTTTATCGCTTGAGTCAATTACCTGCATTGTTAGAAAGCCATCAATACAAAAATGTAGCTGTCGTTGTGGAAGGCTCACAACATGAATTGGTTGATGCGCTTCCTGGTAATCCAATAATTATTCGAGAGGGCAATTTGATATTTGCCTTTTACGAAGGGTAGTGATGAAAAACCGCATAACTCATAATGAATTATGCGGTTTGGTTTGAAAAGGCTAATTAACGAGTTGGTTTAGTCGTCATTATTTCATTATCTGCAATGCTGGCCTTGCCAGTGTTAGTCGCTACCCCGTGGTAAATTAACAGCATTGCCATACTGTTACTCATCGTATTCATCTCCACAGTATGGGGCGTTTGGCGAAGGTTTTGCTTGTTACTTGCTGTATTTCTCATTGTGAAGTCTCCTGAGTTTCTTTGATCAGGCGATTGGCTTCAGCAAGCTCATAACGCCTAGGTGTCAATGTGGTAGCACTGTGATTGCGTGCTAATACTGAATAAATGGTTGGTAGAACAAATAACGTAAATAGTGTCCCAACTAACATCCCTGTGACAATGACTAACCCGAGGCCAAAGCGGCTGTTAGCACCCGCACCCGTGGCGAATAACAACGGCACCAAGCCAATCACCATGGCCGCTGTTGTCATTAAAATTGGGCGTAAACGAATTTGCGCGGCTTTTAAAATGGCATGACGGCGGTCTAATCCTTCATTAGCCTGTAATTCATTGGCAAATTCCACCATCAATATTCCATGCTTACTGATTAAACCAATCAAGGTCACAAGGCCGATTTGGGTATAAATATTTAGTGTGGCATAGCCCAAGGATAGTGGGATTAGTGCACCACAAATCGATAATGGTACAGTGATAAGAATGATCAGCGGGTCGACCAAGCTTTCATATTGCGCTGCGAGTACTAAATAAATAATGATAAGCGCCGCCATAAAGGCGAAGGCGAGGGTGTTACCTTCTTGTTTATATTGGCGCGAATCGGATTGCCAGTCATGGCTAAAGCCAGCTGGAAGTTCATTGGCAATTTCATCAAGGTAAGCAACTGCCTGTCCTAAAGTAACACCAGGAGCAGGAATGGCTTGGAATATTGCCGCATTTTGTTGGTTAAATTGCGTCAGTTTGTTCGGCTCAACTTGTGTATGAATATCTACTACCGTAGATAACGGTATCATTGAGCCAGTTTCTGCTTTGACATAGTGGCGTGAAAGCGCTTCTGGCGTCAGGCGTTGGTTGCGCATACTTTGTGGGATCACATCGTAAGAACGGCCATCCATCCCAAAGCGGTTAATATAGTTTTCGCCGACTAATAAAGTCAGGGATTCACCAATATCTTGCATGCGAATGCCTAAACTGTTGGCTTTAGAACGGTTAATGCGTACTTCTACCACAGGGTTGTTATAGTCGAGGTCACTGTCCACGACCATAAATAAACCACTTTCCCGCGCTTGTTGTTTGATTTCTTCCATGGTTTTATATAGCACCGAGTAATCTTGCGGGCTTCTTAACACCATTTGAATCGGCAATCCGCCTGTTGAACCAGGTAAGGCTGGTAATTGGAAAACAAAAATACTGTTTCCTTCCACATCGCCAACGCGCCCCTGTAAATCCGTTTGAATAGCAGAAGCCGGTCTATCCCGTTTTTCCCAAGAAGACAAGTTGGTACCTCCAAAACTGGCGGAAGGGCCATCAGTTCCGTTAATAATCCACGTACTTTCGGTTTCAGGTAGCTCCATGAAAACATCATGTAATTTACGAGAAAACCGTTCGACATACTCAAGGTTGGCATGTTGTGGGGACTTAATCGCGGTTAATACGCTCGATTGGTCTTCAACAGGGGCTAATTCGCGCGGTGCGGATTGGTAAAGCATTGGCAAGCTGATGAATACCGCCACGGCAATCACACCCGTTATCCAACGGTTTTTTAACGAAAAATTCAATAAAATGGTATAATAGTGCGCCAGTGTGGTGAAGAATTTTTCTGCCATCCGTGCCATGCGGCCTTCATTCTGTTTTGAGTTCAGCATAAAGGAGCTCATGACAGGGGAAAGGGTCAATGCCACGATACCAGAAACAATCACCGCACCTGCAAGCGTTAGGGCGAATTCTTTAAATAACGCGCCCGTTAGGCCAGACATCAAACCAATAGGCGCATAAACGGCGGCTAAGGTAATAGTCATCGCAATGACGGGCCCTGCCACTTCTCGGGCACCAATTAAGGCAGCTAATACAGGGGATTCCCCTTCTTCAATATGGCGATGGACGTTTTCTACCACCACGATGGCATCATCGACCACCAGTCCAATCGCTAAAACCATTGCTAGTAAGGTTAATAAGTTGATACTAAAGCCAAAAGCCATCATAAGAGCCGCAGCACCCAGCATGGATAAAGGAATGGCTAAGATAGGAATAATCACGCTGCGAATTGAGCCTAAACATAGGTAAATTACGGCAATAACGATTAGCAAAGCTTCGACTAACGTATTGATAACTTGGTCGATAGAGGCCTTAATAAACCGTGAAGTTTCAAAGGCCATTTCCACTTTCACTCCTGGTGGCAAAGTTTTATCAATATCTGGCATTAATTTATTCATGCCATCAACGATGACAAGTGGGTTGCCTGTTGGGGTTGCAAACAAACCGAGGTAAATTGCGGGTTCACCATTCATTAAGCCACTCGTTTCTGTCGAGGCGGCTCCGAGTTCAATGGTGCCAACATCTTTTAAGCGAACTAATCCATTACCATCATTGCGGATCACTAAGTCACGGAATTCATCCACATTAGTTAAGTCGGTATTCACATAGACATTAGAAATGACATATTCGCCTTTGACTTTACCTGGTGCAGCTTGGTAGTTATTTTGGCGAACGGCTTGTGCAACATCAGCAGCAGAAAGCCCGCGGCCAGCTAGTTTATCGGCATCAAGCCATAAGCGCATGGCAAGTTGTTGCCCACCAAATACCTGTACTTTCGCGACGCCTTCAATAGAAGAATACATCGGCTCGACCACACGAGAAATATAGTCGGTTAGCGCAGGAATGGACAACTCGGTACTTGAAAACCCAATATAGGCAACCGCGGTTGATTCGCCAGAAGATAACTCGATGACTGGGTCATAAGCTTCTTTCGGCAACTTGTAGCGCACTTGGTTAACTTTCGCCATCACTTGCGCAAGGGCTTGAGTTGAGTCGCGGTTTAATTCCATACGCACGGTGACAAGGCTGCTACCTTGTACAGAAGATGAAGATAAATAATCGACGCCTTCAACTGAAGAAACGGCTTGGGCGATAGGCTGGGTGACAAACCCCTGCATCAGTTTTGCTGATGCGCCAGGATATTGTGTCGTAATCGTCACTGTGGCACTTTCTAGCTGTGGGTATTGGCGAATGGGTAATTTGCTCAGAGCAAATAAGCCAATCAACACGATTAACGCACTGACCACTAAGGCTAAAACAGGACGGCGTACAAAAATATCAGTAAATTTCATCACGCCTCCTTATGAACCTTGCTGAGTGTGTGCGGTGGGTTCAGACAAGGTATCTTGCGCAACTGGCGTAACTGCAGAACCATTATTGAGGCGTAATTGGCCTGATGTGACCACTTTATCGTTAGTGCTTAACCCATGTTCAACTTCAATTTTGCCATCCCAACGTTGGCCTGTTTTGACGGAAACGCGTTTGACCGTCATGGCATCACCTTCACCCTCTGTAATAAAGACTGTATCCCCGTAAGCGGTATAAGTGACAGCTGTTTCTGGGATAGTAAGTACCTGATTATTGGCTTGGCGAACCACATTCACGTTGGCGTACATACCCGCTTTGAGCGTGCCATCGCTATTTTCTAATGTCGCTTGTAGCGCAATAGTGCGTGATTTACCAATGAGAGGATCAATCGCAGTAATGCGAGCAGGGAAGGTTTTATTTGGGTAGGCGTCTACCGTAACATCAACCACTTGCCCTTGATGTAATTCAGGGGATGCTTGCTCGTCTAATGAAAAATTCAGCTTTAACGTTTTGGTATCAACCAAACTTGCGATGGTTTCACCAGGTGTTAGATACTGTCCTTCATGCACTTGACGAATACCAATCGTGCCATCAAAAGGTGCACGAATGGTTTTTTGCGCAATTAACGCTTGAGTTTGACGAATGAGCCCTTGAGCAATATCGCGCTCTGCTCGAGTACTATCCACTTGGGCTTCAGCTACTAAATGTTGCGCAGATAACGAACTGGTTCTTTGATATAAGCGTGCTGCATTACGCATCTGTGCTTGATAGCGAGATAAATCCGCTTGCTCTACGGCATCATTGAGTTGCACTAAAACTTGGCCTTTTTTGACTTGTTGTCCAGATTCAAAGGTTATTTTAGTAATTCGGCCATTCGTTTCTGCCGCAACTTGCACTTGGCTGCCAGCCTCTAATTCTCCCACACCATAAAACGTTCGTGGTGCCGTATCTAGAGTGACCGTAGCGAGTGCAACCTTGGTTGGCGGGTATTGGTATGCCGCTTTTTCGTCGCCCTCATTTTGTGCGTAGGTGGAATAAATGGCGCTACCGCCCCCTGCTGCGATTAAAATAGTACATAGTGTGATTATTGTTTTTTTACTCATTTAATTTTCCTTCTATTTCTGCATTTTCAGCGAGAAATAAAGACCTCGAAAATGCCCTGCAATCGCGATGGCAATTAACCCACCAATGACAGCAATATGTTCAATAGCCCAAAACATGGCGATTTGTGCTTGTTCTCCCGTGTAACTCCAAAAAGTGTGCACAATCACAATGGTGAGGAACAAAAAGGTGGCAAGTGCCCCTGTTGCAAGCCATAACAAACGGTTAAGTAATACGAAAACTGAGCCAATCAGCATCACAGCGGCAGAGGCTATATTGAAGAACCAGTCTGGATGCAGACCAGCAGCACGCATTTCAGCGAGACTACTTTCATAGTTAAGTACTTTGGCTAACCCTGATGAAATAAATAAAACCAAGACAAGTAAGCGAGCAATAAACCATAAGCTATTGCTTTCTAACATTTTGGTGATAACCAATGGCATGAACCTATCCCCTTTCAAAAAATAACGTCAATTGACAAAGTCACAGGGTCGCACTATAAAACCTTAAGTTAAGTTGAGGTCAAGCAAAGGTAAGCAAAAATGGCAAGTAAAGACACGAAAGCGATAAAACCCCAAAAAAATGGCGGAATAAACATCGATCCTACAAGGGCACTAACGGTTGGTGAGGTCGCTAAACGTTCAGGTGTTCCTGTTTCTACTGTGCATTTTTATGAATCAAAAGGATTAATACAAAGTACTCGAACACACGGCAACCAACGGCGATTCCATTCAGTCGTATTGCGCTATATTGCCATTATTAAAGTTGCGCAAAGCACAGGTATTCCATTGCAAGAAATACAGGATGCATTAGGCCGTTTTCCTGCAAATAGTGCACTTACGTCGGAGCAGTGGAAAGAAATGTCCACACAATGGCGTGTTTCGTTGGATAAACGTATTCGGCAGCTCACGCGTTTACGTAATGAATTGGATAATTGCATTGGTTGTGGTTGTTTATCATTAAGTGATTGCCCGTTGCGTAACCCTGATGACGTATTAGGGAAAAGAGGCCCTGGCGCACGTATTTTAGAGCGACCTTAAATAACGATAGAATTATGTCCTGCTATTAATCACACTTTTCATTTTTTGGATAGCTGCTGCGAAAAGTGGCTATTTCCCCTCATATATCATCGCTTTGTTGACTAAATTGCCGCACTGGGTGGATATTTTTTGCGCCCAGCGGCTACAGCTTTTCGCTCATTCTGCGTAATTATTAGTTATGTTAATTTTTTGTAAATTCATTGTAATAAGATGAGAGCGAAAAGAGGGCGTCAACGATGAAAGGTTTGAATAGCAAAATTGCAATTGTGACTGGGGGCGCGACCAAAATTGGCGCAACAGTGGCAAAAGTGCTGAGCAGTTATGGTGTTAAAGTCACTATTTTTGATATTGACGCAGTCAATGGTGAAAAAGTCGCACAAAGTGAGCCAAATATTGATTTCTTGCCTGTGGATATCACTGACGATCAACAACTTAAACAGGGCATTGATCGTGTTGCTCAAAAGTATGGGCAACTCGATTTTTTGGTTAATCTGGCCGCGACTTATCTTGACGAAGGCCAGCTATCTTCACGACAAGATTGGTTAACTGCATTAAATATCAATGTGGTCAGTGCCGTTATGGCGGCGCAATTTGCCAAAGCACACTTTGTGAAAGCAGGTAAAGGTGCCATCGTCAACTTTACCAGTATTTCGTCTTCTGTTGCTCAAACAGGCCGTTGGCTCTACCCCGCATCAAAAGCAACGATGCTGGAAGTGACTCGCAGCCAAGCGATGGATTATGCCGATAACGGTATTCGTGTGAATTCGGTTTCCCCTGGCTGGACATGGTCCCGTGTGATGGATGAAATTACGGGGGGCGACCGCAAAAAAACCGACCGTGTTGCGGCGGATTATCACTTATTAAAACGCGTGGGTGACCCTGAAGAGGTGGCTCAAGTTGTTGCGTTCCTACTTTCTGATCTGGCGAGTTTCGTGACTGGCGCAGATTACGCCGTTGATGGCGGTTACTCCGCTATGGGCCCTGAACAGGCTAAACCTGCAATTCCCCGTCTTGCACAATAAGACACCATTTAAACTTTGCTGAGGAAAATACTATGCGTCGTATTGCTATCGTAGGTGGTGGTCAAGCGGGGATGCCGTTGGCTTTAGGTTTGTTAGATAAAGGCTATTTCGTTACTGTTGCGACAAACCGCACACCAGAGGATGTTAAAAATGGCCGTGTGATGTCGAGCCAATGCATGTTTGATATTTCGCTGCAATTTGAGCGTGATTTGGGGATTAACTTTTGGGAAGACAAATGCCCTCCTGTTGAAGGCATCGGTTTTACTGTTCCTCATCCTGAAAAAACAGGTGAAAAAGCCATTTCTTGGCGCTCGCGCTTAGACAACTATGCACAAGCCGTCGATCAGCGTATTAAAATGCCTTATTGGATGGAGTTGTTTGCAGCACGTGGCGGCAATTTACGTATTGAAGATGTTGGCGTTGCAGAGCTGGAGCGTTTGGCAGAAACCCATGACCTCGTTGTGTTGGCGGGGGGAAAAGGGGAAATTGTTAAACTGCTTGAACGTGATGAAACGCGCTCGCCATATGATAAACCCCAACGTGCCTTGGCACTCACTTATGTGCACGGCATGTTGCCAACGTCTGAATACTCTCAAGTGTCGTTTAACTTGATCCCTGGTGTTGGTGAGTACTTTGTGTTTCCATCCCTGACCAATAGCGGTGATTGCCACATTATGGTCTTTGAAGGTATCCCTGGTGGCCCAATGGATCAGTGGGGTGAGGCGCGTACACCGCAAGAACATTTGGCGTACAGTAAAAAAATCCTTAACACCTATTTACCTTGGGAAGCCGATCGCTGTCGTAATATCGAATTGACGGATGATAACGGCATCTTAGCTGGGCGCTTTGCACCGACGGTGCGCAAGCCTGTATTAACGTTGCCATCGGGTAAGATTGTGTTTGGTTTAGGGGATGCGTTAGTGACGAACGATCCATTAACAGGCCAAGGCTCGAATAACGCGACTAAGGCTTGTAAAGTCTACTATGACGCGATCTTAGCGCACGGTGATAAGCCCTATACTGCACAGTGGATGAACGACACCTTCGAACAGTTCTGGAAATATGGTCGCCATGTTGTGGAGTGGACAAACTCATTATTAGCGCCACCAGAGCCACATATTTTGCATCTGTTAGGTGCTGCCCAGCAATTACCATCCCTCGCACACACTATTGCAAATGCTTTTAACTACCCGCCAGTTCTGTTCCCTTGGTGGAAAGATGGGGCGGCATGTGAGGCCTACATTCAATCACAAATGATGGAAGAAGCCCGCGCTTAACGGGGAGGATTGGCTATGTCTATGATTGCAGAGGATACATTTATGTGCGAAAGGGAATGGGGTCATACCGAATTTGAGTCGAAAACCTTGCGCAACTTGCTCGGGTGCTACCCAACAGGGGTCGCAATCGTGACAACACGAACCGCAGATGGCCGTGATGTGGGGCTAACCATTAACTCATTTGCGTCGTTATCACTCGACCCACCATTAGTTTTATGGAGCTTAGTGAATCATTCACCAAACTTAGCGGTATTTCGTGATTGCTCACATTTCACCATCAATATCTTAGGCCACGGGCACCAAGAACTTGCTATGCGCTTTGCGAATCCACGCATTGAAAACAAGTTTGAAGAGGTGGCTATCCATCTGACCCCTGAAGGCGTGCCTGCTTTGCACGGCGCGATTGCGACGCTGGTTTGTGAAAACCACAAGCAAGACACTCTAGGTGACCATTTATTGATGGTGGGGCATGTGCGCCGTATCGGTAGTGAAACGGGTAAGCCGTTAGTTTTCCACGGCGGTGGCTTTACCGCTTTACATGAATCGCCATTGGCGTAGGAGAAACACCATGAATCAGCAAGCATTGATGACATTCGCTAAAGAATTACAGCAAGGCAATATTCAGGTTGTCGATCTAACACAAACCTTATCGCCATCATTCCCTGCACTGCAATTACCTGAGCAGTTTGGGCAGGTGTGGTCGTTCAGTATGGAGCAAATCTCCCGTTACGATGATAATGGCCCTGCTTGGTATTGGAATAACTTTAGTTGTGGCGAACATACTGGCACGCACTTTGATGCACCTATTCACTGGATCAGTGGTAAAGACCAAGTGAATAACACGGTCGATACCATCCCTGTTGAAAATTTTGTTGCCCCTGCCGTGGTGGTTGATGCAAGCAAAGAAGTGGCTGAAAATTCAGACTGGGTGTTAACGGTCGAGTTTTTGCAAAAATGGGAAGAAAAGCATGGCAAAATTCCCAAAGCGGCTTGGGTACTTTTTAGAACGGATTGGTCGAAAAAAGCGGATGATCCTGCGGCTTATGTGAGTATGCGTGAAGATGGGGCTCACACACCAGGGCCTTCCCAAGAAGCGGTTGAATGGCTCATTCACGAGCGTGACGTAAAAGGGTTTGGTGTTGAGACCATCAATACTGATGCAGGGCAGTCCTACAGTTGGCCTGTACCTTACCCATGCCACACCTTAATGCATGGCAACAATAAATATGGCCTACAGTGCTTGAAAAACCTCGATAAATTACCGCCAACAGGCGTAGTAATTGTTGCGGCTCCGCTGAAAATCGAAGGGGGATCAGGTAGCCCATTACGCGTCTTGGCACTAGTGGGGTGAGGTATGGCAACACTTTCTAACCCACAAGTGATCGTCGTTGGTAGCGGGATGAATTCCTTGATGTGCGCGGCTTTGCTGGCGGTGCGCGGAAAATCGGTGTTGGTGTTAGAACGAAACGATCGCTTAGGCGGTTGTATTCGGACTGAAAATTTATTTGAAGGGTATACCCATGATCTGCTTTCTTGTTGGTATTCACTGTTTGTTGGTAGCCCCGGCTATCAAGAATTAGAACCCCATCTGAAAAAGTATGGATTAGAGTTTGCCCAATGCGACTATTCAACAGGGTTAGTCCAACCCGATGGGAAGTCTATTGCACTGAAGCGGGATGTTGCTGAGGCCGCGAAACAGCTCGATCTCATTGCGCCTGGTGATGGGCTAGCATTTCGTAAAATGGCAGACAAATTATTCACCCAAGATGCGGCGCTCACATTTGGTTTATTAGGGCAAAACCCTTATAGCGGCGGTATGTTAAAGCTGTTGTTTTCTGAATGGCGTAAACGGGGTGTCGATGGGTTGTTGGATTTTGCTAAATCAGGTGTGGAAAGCTTTCGTCGTTGGTCAGAACGTGAATTACAGCACGATTTTAGCCGCGCATTGATGGCGCCATGGGTACTTCACACAGGGTTAGGGCCTGATGAAGCGAGTTCGGCGCTAATTGGTAAATTAACCTTCGCTGCCGTTGTTGCTGGTGGGATGCCTGTCGTCAAAGGCGGCAGTTATCGCATCGTTGAGGCATTTGCGAAAGTGATTGAAGCCCATGGTGGCGAGCTTAAGACGGGAATGCACGTTGAGAAAATAGTGACTCAAGGTGAGGGGAAAAATAGCCGCGCAACAGGCGTTATCGTTAATGGGCAAATGATTAATACTACCGAAAGTGTGGTGTGCAACGTGACCCCAACGCAGCTATATGGCTCATTACTCGATAATGTATCGCCTCAGGTGATGGAAAGGGCAAAAGGCTACCGCTATGGCCGTGCAGGTATGCAAATTCATTTTGCATTAAGTGCGCCACCACCTTGGTGCAATCCCGAATTATTAAATGTTCCACTCGTTCATTTCACCGAAAGTATGGAACAGGTTTGTTTATCCGTAACTCAAGCGAACAATGGCTATCTACCTGAAAAACCAACGTTTGGCATTGGTCAACCTACTACGTTAGATCCCAGCCGTGCGCCAGATGGCGGATGGATTTTATGGATCCAAATGCAAGAATTGCCAAGGCGCCTAAAAGGTGATTCCGCAGGAGAAATTCGCATCCCTGAAGATGGGCGGTGGGATGAAGACGTACGAGAGGCGGTCGCGGATAGAATTCAGCAACGTTTAGAGTTAGTCATGCCTGGTTTTTCTTCGTTGATCGTGGGGCGCCACGCAATTTCTCCTGCAGATTTAGAAAGTTATAACTGCAATCTTGTCGGTGGCGATCCCTATTCAGGTACTTGTTCCCCCGACCAATTTTTCTGGTTACGGCCTTTTGCAGCATCAGGTCAAACAAAAACACACAAAACAGCAGTTAAAAACCTTTTTCATATTGGCGCATCAACACATCCAGGGCCTGGCCTTAGCGGTGGTTCAGGTTACCTTGTAGCGCAAAAATTGACGAAAAAATAGGACATAAATAAAACGCAAGGGAACTGCGAGATAACAGGCAAAGCACACACAGTAAGAAAACCCACTATGGCAGGAAACATGATGAATAAAAAAATAATCAGTCAGCTTGTTGCAGGTTCGTGTCTCAGCATACTTTCGTTTGGTACCCTCGCGACGGAAGGGGGTGGGCTAGGGATCTATCCCGATGGTCTCGAAAACTTTATGTCAGGTGCATTACCTCCGCAAGGTGTACATGTGCTGATGTATGGTGGAAATGCCCATTATGACAGTATTCGCGATAATAAAGGGGATAAAATTCCTGTGCCAGGTTTTAGCGTGAATGTGAATGTATTGGCTCCTCGCTTAATTTGGGTAACGGATCAAAAAATACTGGGTGGTGACTTAGCCTTCCATACCATCGTGCCATTATTGGATGTGACTGCAAAAGCGGCAGGTAAAAAAGAGACGAGTCGTGGGCTAGGCGATGTAACGTTTGGACCTGCACTGGGCTTCCACCCTTCGGCAGATTTACATTATGTGGTTGGGTTAGATGCCTATGCACCGACAGGAAAATACAGTAAAACAGACCCTTCTAGTTTAGGTAAAAATTATTGGGCGTTACAACCCGTGTGGGCAATTAGCTATATTCCCCCTGTGGGCGTGAATGCGGATTTAAAAATGATGTATGACTTCAATTTTCGCAATAACGATACGAAAACTCGCTCAGGGCAAGCCTTTCATGCAGATTATGGTTTAGGTTGGGGATTTGGTAATGGGTGGGTAGCAGGGATTGGCGGCTATGCTTTTTGGCAAACAACAGATGACAGTGGCCCGAATTCGGCCCAAGGAAAAGCGCGTGCTTACTCCATCGGCCCTTCAATTCGCTACGCGAATCCACAAGGCTGGTTGTTTACTGCTAAATGGGAAAAAGATTTTGAAGTCAGAAACCGCCCAGAAGGTTCTCAAATTTATTTAAAAGCCTCTATTCCTTTCTAACTATTTAATTTCATTGATTTGAATGCACAGCATAATAAAAACCATGCTGTGCTTTTTTATTTATACTGTAAATATATAAATGATATTCTTTGTGAATAAAAAGATAAAAATGTATCTTTATATTTAAATGAAGGTTTAATGGATTTTAACTTCCATTTTATTGGTGTAAGTTAAATTAACTAATTTACCCTTAATATTGAAAATAGAGTTGACTTGATTTTTTAAGTGTATATTATTTCGCTCGGTTTTTAGTTGTAATATAAACTAGCATTAAATTTCTATATTAAGATATTCTTATTGTATTGATTTTTATTTATTTTTTAGTATTTTAATCATTTAAAAATATAACATTTTTGCTTTAACGTAAAAATTTATATGAATGCTTTATGGTCTTATTTTTGAATTTTTATGTGTGAGTTAAAAATTAATTGAAAATCTGAATAACGTATTTTTCATTTTTGTCTCTATATTAGATACCCCTCTATACTTTAGAGTAAAGAGGGGTTTTTTTTCTTATATTTTAATATCATATTATATACAATAGCTTAATAAATATAATAATTATTGTTATTAAGCTTTTTTTATACTTTGACTTGGTGATTCACCATAGCGTTGTTTATATTCAGCACTAAAACGGCCCATATGTGCAAATCCCCAACGCAGTGCAACCCCAGTGACATTGGTGGCTTCACCTGATAACAATTCTGCACGTACGCGCTCCATACGCAAATCACGTAAATATTGCATGGGGCTAATATCTAAAAACTCTTTAAACCCTGCATATAAGCTACGTAAACTGACACCTGCAATATGTGCTAATTGCTCCACTGTAATTGGCTCATGGGCATGAGCTTCTAAGTATTCCTGCACGCGGCGAACATGACGGGGACGGATTGTCGCTCGGCGTAAGCCCGAATCTTCAGTATAGTTATGGGCGTGCGTAGAAAGTAGCGTGACAGAGACTAATTGCTCCACTTGCGTGGCAATTAACTTATGTTGCAGAAGATCAGGGGTTCTTGTAGCGCATTCAATCAGGTAATTCATCAACGTGCGCCATTCAATACAAGATTGCCATGCAAAGCCTAATTCAAACACGAGTGGTTTATCCAGCGTATGGCCAAGTTGGCCTACTAATGATCTCTCTAATAATGATCGAGAAATTCTTAACATGCATTGGTCGTTATCACTATTCCAACGCATGGTTGTTGACTCTTCAGGGCTTAATAAAGAAGCCATTTGCGGTGTAGATTCTAGACGTTTTCCACCACTTTCAATGATAGCACTGCCTGCAAGTGGCATTTGTAAAAGAAAAAAATCCTCTAATTTTCCTGGTGCAATTGTCACATCCGCACCATAGCGTAAGCGGCTTAAGGAAATATCACCCATAGGAATATAATGCATACGTGCATCAAGGCGTTGATGGGGATTGAGTTGATGAAATTGGTGCGGTTTCATCACTCGACCCACCATTGATTTTATTTCTTCAGGATCAGCAGATGTAAATAACAAACGTTCTGACGAACAGATCTGATTTTCAATCTGAGGCGCAGATGAATGGGACCACGAGTTGCTCAACATCGAAGGTACCTCCAAAATGAGTCGCCAACCCCCCATTGACTGACTTAAGTAGTGGCTTGGCTATTTTTGCTTATTATAGGTTTTCTCAATGAATTCAATTAATTACTTTATTTAAGGCAAAAGTGCTTTAGGTTTTTTATTCAACATACTTTATTTTATTTATTATGATGATTAACCTTTTTGTTATTAACATTTCGTTAAAATATTTTTAACCAATTGTCAGTTGAACATATCATAAACAATTTTTCTTACCTAGCTAAATATGTGCAAAAACTATCCAGAAAGTGCAAGAAATCAGAAACAGTGTGGTTATTGTGATAGCCATAACAATATAAAAAATAAAGTTATTTTTATTTTGTTTTAGTAAAATATACATGATTAATCATATTGTTCGTTCTATTTGTATTTTAATTTAACTTTTTATTGGTTTCATTATCTGAAAATCAATTTTTTAGTGGTTTAAAATGCCAAAACCTTTTTTATTGTAGGGGTAATTGACTGTTACTTAATGATTTAACGCCTTTTTTATACATTATCTTTTGTTCTTCTTTATGGGCTATTTCTTGTCGTAAATCTCTCTTTTTCTCTTGTTTTTAAAGGTGATCTGTCCCTTATCTGCAGGGCTTATCCACTCTCTGCATAAATTCAATTTACATGATTAATCATGGATTGACCTTTAATTAACAAAAGAGATACAACTAAGAAACACAAAAAAGATAAAAAACGTTCTGACGTTGACTGGTGAGGTTAAAATGGCTGAGCGCTCGTTTGTTCAAGAAGTTCAAAAGTTACGACAAGGGCAAGGTGATGTTTTCAGTGGTGAAGGCATTCTTGCAGTGACAAAAGCCTTATTAGAATCTGGTGTTTCCTATGTTGCAGGGTATCAGGGGGCGCCAATTTCACATCTCATGGATGTTCTGGCAGATGCACAGGATATTCTGTCTGAATATGGTATTCGTTTCGAAAATAGTGCAAGCGAAGCGACTGCTGCTGCAACGTTAGCGGCTTCTGTTAATTATCCTTTGCGCGGCGCGGTAACATTTAAAGCAACTGTTGGAACAAACGTTGCTTCCGATGCTCTGGCAAACCTTGCGTCAGGCGGTGTATTAGGTGGCGCACTGATTATTGTTGGGGAAGATTATGGCGAAGGTTCCTCAATTATGCAGGAGCGCAGTCATGCATTTGCGATGAAATCACAAATGTGGTTACTTGACCCTCGTCCAAATTTACCTTCGATTGTTCAAGCTGTTAAAGATGGTTTTGATTTATCTGAGGCCAGTAATACACCCGTTATGCTGCAAATGCGTATTCGTTCATGTCATGTGCATGGGCAATTTGTTTGTGCAGATAACCAACATCCAAAATTTACAGTTAAAGATGCACTTGAAAACCCAACTCGCGATGTGAGCCGCATTGTGTTGCCTCCTGCGAGCTTTTTGCATGAAAAAGAGAAAATCGAAGCACGTTGGCCAGCAGCTGTTAAGTTTATTCAACAACGTGAATTAAATGAGTTTTTTGCTGAGGATGCTGATGATGTTGGCATCGCGTTACAAGGGGGGTGCTATAACACATTGATCCGCGCGCTCAACCAAATTGGTTTAGCCGATGTGTTTGGTAATAGCAAAATTCCATTATATGTCATGAATGTTGCTTACCCATTAATTGATGAAGAGTTTGAACGTTTTTGTCGTAATAAAAAAGCGATTTTAGTGTTGGAAGAAGGACAACCGAATTTTGTTGAGCAGAATGTTGCTAGCATTTTACGTCAGCGAAACATCGATATTGAATTACATGGTAAAGATATGCTGCCAATGGCGGGAGAGTATAACACCGCGACGGTACTTGCAGGTCTGCGTTCTTTTTTTGAACGATACGGAAAAATAGAACCTCAAGTCAAAGCGGCTGCGAAACAAATTCGTATTCCAACAATTAACATTGCTGCTGGGCAAACCGAAGAATTATTGCCTGAATATGTCAATGCAGCAGAGCCAACACTCGATGACACTGTGCATGCGCGCCCACCAGGGTTTTGTACAGGTTGCCCTGAAAGACCTATTTTTACAGCAATGAAACTGGTTGAGCGTGAACTTGGCGAGCACCATGTCAGTGCTGATATCGGCTGCCATTTATTCTCTATTCTTCCACCATTCAACCTCGGTAATACAACAATGGGGTATGGCTTGGGTGGTGCAGGAGCAGCGGCATTAAATGCCAAAGCAGGGAAACGCGCGATTTCAGTCATGGGGGATGGCGGTTTTTGGCATAACGGCTTAACCAGTGGTATCGCTAATAGCGTATTTAACCGTAGTGATAACTTAACCATTGTTATTGATAACAGTTATACATCAGCAACAGGTGGGCAAGACATCTTGTCATCAACAGCACTTAACCCAACCCGCAGCACAGGCCATGAAATCGAAAAAGCAGTTAAAGGGGTTGGTGTGAATTGGGTGAAAACCATCAAGCGCACTTATGACTTAAAAACAATGACTAATACATTGCGTGAAGCACTGACTACCGATGAGAAAGGCCCTAAAGTACTGATTGCGCAAAGTGAATGCATGTTAAATCTACAGCGTCGCGAAAAGAAAAAAGTTCGTAGTGATGTTGCTGCAGGAAAACGCGTTGTCCGTGAGCGCTTTGGTGTTGACCCTGACACCTGTACGGGGGACCACTCCTGTATTCGCCTTTCGGGTTGCCCATCGTTATCGATAAAACCAAATCCAGATCCATTAAGAACAGATCCTGTGGCGACAGTGATGGACAGTTGTGTGGGATGTGGTTTATGCGGCGAGGTTTCACACGCTGCCGTTCTATGCCCTTCGTTTTTTAAAGCACAAATTATTACCAATCCAAATCGCTGGGACAAATTACGCCACCGTGTCCGCGGTTGGTTTATTGGCTATTTACAACGTCGTGATGCACGTCGTCGTGAAGAACTCAGTTTCTAAGGGGGAATAAATGCTTTCATCTCCATCATCAATCGCATTACAGCCCATTAAAATCGCCATTTTAGCCATGGGGGGTGAGGGCGGCGGCGTCCTCGCGGACTGGATTGTTAATTTAGGCGAAGAAAACGGTTATTTTGCACAAACCACCTCTGTACCAGGCGTTGCTCAACGTACAGGAGCAACGATTTATTACGTTGAATTGTTTCCTGGCGCGGATAATCCAGAAACGCCAGCACCTGTTTTGGCATTGATGCCAATGCCAGGCGATGTGGATGTTGTCCTTGCCTCTGAACTTATGGAGGCCGGTCGCTCTGTTCAACGTGGTTTTGTTACGCCAGAACGCACGACGTTAATTAGCTCTACACACCGTGTTTACTCTATTGCAGAGAAATCAGCCATGGGTGACGGTCGGGTTGATAGCCAAGCATTGATCCGCCACGCGGGGCTTGCAGCTCGTCAATTCATTCACTTTGATATGGCGCAAGCCGCTCAAGAAAGCGGTAGCGTGATCAGCGCAGTATTATTTGGCGCTTTATTTGGTTCAGGCGTTTTACCTTTTAGCCGCACACAATTTGAAGAAACCATCGTGCGCGGTGGTGTCGGGGTAAAACCCAGCCTGCGTGCATTTGCGCTTGGTGCTGAAAAAGCCGCGCAACCCGAAGAGGCATACCAAGCTCAATCAGCTCAAACAGTTTCGTTACCCCCTAAAAATAAACAAATTTCTGCGCTATTAGCGCGTATTGATCATGAATTTGCTCCTCATGTTCATTATTTAGTGACAGAAGGTGTTCGCCGGTTAATTGATTACCAAGACCCTGCTTATGCTGCGTTGTATTTAGACCGCCTTAACAACCTATTTGCGCAAGAAGGTGGCCAAGATGAGCGTTTACAACGAGCACTTGTTCGCCACTTAGCATTATGGATGTCTTATGAAGACACCATTCGCGTGGCTGACCTCAAAATTCGTGATAGCCGATTCACTCGAGTACGTAATGAAGTTCACGCTAAAGATGACCAATTATTGGATATCAATGAATTTATGCATCCACGTATTGAAGAGATTTGCGAAACGCTTCCCAAGAATTTAGGTAATTGGTTGATGAAGCCACATTGGTTTCACAAAGCGCTTCGCAAACTTACGCAACGAGGGCGAACAATCACTACCAGTTCTTTGTGGGGGTTTTTACAGTTATATGTGCTCGCCGCTTGGAGAAAAGGCAGACGCTCAACTTTACGCTATCAATTAGAAAATCAGCGAATTGAAAAATGGCTCGCAGCAGTGGTTGATGCCGCACGGACAAACCCCGCTTTGGCAACTGAAATTGCGCAATGCCAGCGGGTAGTAAAAGGGTATAGCGATACTCATGCGAGAGGTTTGCGTAATTTTCAGGTTTTGATGGACATCGTGACGCGGCAAGGTAGCAAATTAGCGCCGATTAGCTTACGCGAATTACGTGAAGCTGCGCTTGCTGATGAATATGGCCATGAATTAAAGAAATGTCGCCAACGTTTGGCTATGGATTAAGGATAACATCATGAGTTTATTGAAATTTACTAAACCCTATAAGATCCATTTCTCTGAGTGTGATCCTGCAGGGATCGTGTTTTACCCACAATATTTCGTGATGTTCAATAACCTCCTTGAACGTTGGATTGATGCGCTGATCCCCCAAGGGTTTGCTGGATACATCCTCGAACAACGTTTCGGGTTACCTACTGTGCACCTAGAGGCTGAGTTTAAAGCCATTAGTCGCATGGGGGATGACGTCATCTTAGAGCTGGTAGTTGAGCGAATTGGGCGCAAGTCACTCACGCTGCGCCAACGTTGTATCAGTGTGACGGGGGAGCTGCGTATGCAAGTGACACAAACCTACGTTACAACGTCGTTGATTACACACCAAGCCATTCCTATTCCAGAGGCCTTGCATCAGGCACTCACGGCTCAGTCAGCGGTATAAACAAAGGGGTACTTTCATGAATATAGTGTGTATTGGCGGGGGACCCGCTGGGCTGTACTTTGGGCTACTGATGAAACTGCAAAACCCACAGAACCGCGTAGTGGTCGTTGAGCGCAATCGCCCGTTTGACACGTTTGGTTGGGGTGTCGTGTTCTCTGATGCGACGCTCAACAACTTACGTCACGCTGACCCTGTGTCTGCGCAGACCATTTCTGCAGAGTTTAGTCACTGGGACGATATCGACATTCACTTTAATGGTGCCTGTAATCGCAGCGGTGGGCACGGGTTTATTGGGATTGGCCGTAAAAAGCTATTGAATATCTTACAAGATCGTTGTCTTGAGCTGGGGGTGGAGCTGGTATTTGAAACCCAAGTAACGGATGACCAAGCCATTGCACGTGAGTACAACGCGGACTTATTGATTGCCTCTGACGGGATTAACAGCGCGGTACGTACCCGCTATGAAAATGTCTTTAAGCCCGACATAGACCCGCGTCGTTGCCGCTTTGTCTGGTTAGGCACCAAAAAGATTTTCGATGCCTTTACCTTCCTATTTGCCAAAAATGAACACGGTTGGTTCCAAGTTCACGCGTACCAGTTCCAAGAGGGGTTATCGACCTTTATCGTTGAAACCACCGAAGAAACATGGCTCAAAGCGGGTATCGATCAGATGTCCCAAGAAGATGGCATTGCGTATTGTGAAAAACTGTTTGCCCCGTGGTTAGATGGGGAGAAATTGATTGCCAATGCAGCGCATTTGCGCGGTGCAGCAATTTGGATCCGTTTCCCACGGGTGATTTGTGATAACTGGGTGCATTGGACACAGCCTTCACCAGGTAAAGACGTACCTGTGGTGCTGATGGGGGATGCGGCGCACACCGCCCACTTCTCTATTGGGTCAGGCACCAAACTGGCTTTAGAAGATGCGATTGAACTGTGTGAAAGCTTGAAAACCACAGAAGGGGATTTGCGTAAAGGACTTGAACATTACCAAGCGGTACGCAGCGTGGAAGTGCTAAAAATTCAAAATGCAGCGCGTAACTCGACTGAGTGGTTTGAAAATGTTCGTCGCTATGAAAACCTTGCCCCTGAGCAGTTTGCCTACTCACTGCTAACACGTTCTCAGCGCATCTCTCATGAAAATTTACGCGTTCGCGATGCGGCGTGGCTGGATAACTATGAGCAGTGGTTTGCTACGCAAGCAGGCGCAACAGGGCATGTTCCTCCAATGCTTACGCCATTTCAGGTGCGAGATATTACGTTGAACAACCGCGTTGTGGCCTCGCCGACTTTGTTATACAGCGCCACTGATGGTGTGGTGGGTGATTTTCACACAGTGCATTTGGGAAGCCGTGCCCTAGGTGGTGTGGGATTAGTGATGACCGAAATGACGGCTATTGCCCCAGATGCTCGTATGACATTGGGATGCCCAGGGTTATGGAATGATGAGCAGGCGGTGGCGTGGCAACGTGTGACAAAATTTGTGCATCAACACAGTACGGCCAAAATCGGCATTCAGTTGGGGCATGCAGGGCGCCGTGGCTCAACCCAGCGGGGGTGGGAGCAGGAAAACTACCCATTGCAGAGCGGGAATTGGCCGCTCGTATCTGCTTCTGCCTTGCCGTATTTACCGAACGTGTCCCAAACGCCAGCGGCTTTAACAGAAGCGCAAATGGCGACGGTGATTGACCAATTTGTAGCAGCAGCTAAACGGGCAGACCATGCGGGGTTTGATTGGTTAGAGTTACAAGCAGGGCACGGCTATTTATTGTCGAGCTTCTTATCGCCACTGACGAATAAGCGCACTGATAACTTCGGGGGTAACCTTGAAAACCGCCTGCGTTTCCCACTGGCGGTGATCCAGGCGGTACGCCACGTGTGGGGGAAACCGTTGGCGGTACGTATTTCGACCACCGATTGGGTTGAGGGTGGTACCACCGTGGACGAGGCCGTATTGATGGCCAAGGCGATGAAACAAGTGGGTGCTGACCTTATCGATTGTTCATCAGGGGAAGTGTCCCCTGAACAAAAACCCGTATACGGGCGTATGTTCCAAACACCGATGGCAGACCGCGTGCGCAATGAGGCGGGAGTCCCTGTGATAGCGGTGGGGGCAATTACAGATGCTGACCAAGTCAACAGCATTATTGCCGCGGGGCGTGCTGACCTTTGTGCTCTATCACGCCCGTTATTATCGAACCCTGCGTGGCTGCTGCACGAATGTGCCCGTCACGGTTGGGAGGTCACGTGGCCTGCGCCGTATGAATATGGGCGTCAACAGCTGTTGCAGCAAGTCAAATCCAACGGGCGTTAATCGCCCCGTGAATGAGGAGAATGAGCCGATGAACATGAAATCCCATGACCAATACCGTGAAAGCGTGGCAGGCCGCGCAGATGTAGCAGATACCCCTGAGCTTGTGGCGTATTACCAAGAGTTAGCCGACCTGAAAACGGGGGCCTTGTGGACGGTAGCAAACAAGATTGAGCCATGGCAGCCGCAGTCGTCGTCAGTCCCTGTGTTATGGCGTTACCGTGATTTGCGTGAACATGTATTGCGCTCAGTGGAGCTGGTGACCCCTGAAAAAGCGGGGAGGCGAGTGGTTTATCTCAATAACCCAGGTCGTCAAGACGTGGCGGCAGCCGTGGGCTGGTTGTACTCTGGCTTGCAAGTGATGCACCCAGGGGAAGCAGCATCTGCCCATGCCCACTCCTCTTCAGCACTACGTTTTATTATGGAAGGGCGCGGAGCGTACACCATCGTGGAAGGGCAAAAGATGATGCTTGAAGCGAATGATTTTGTGCTAACCCCGAATGGGACGTGGCACGAACACGGTGTCGCGGAAGATGGCTTGCCGTGCATTTGGCAGGATGGACTGGACATTCCGCTGGTCAATGCGATGGAAGCGGGTTTTTACAAAGTCCATCCAGACTTACACCAAGCACACACGCGCCCTATTGATTACCCTGTGGGGATGTGGGGCGGTACTGCCTTACGCCCACACGATATCGGCTGGGATAAACCCTATTCGCCATTATTTAAATATCAATGGGGGCCAACCTATGAGGCACTGTGCCGAGCCGCAAACGTGGCCGACGGTTCGCTATTTGATGATGTGCTAATGCATTACACCAACCCTGTAACGGGTGGTCACGTGATGCCCACCATCGGTGCGAGTATGCAATTGCTGCGCCCAGGGTTTGTTGGTAAAGCCCATCGTCACACGGGGAGCTTCATTTACCAAGTGGCGAAAGGCCAGGGGTATTCGATTATTAATGGACAGCGCTTTGATTGGCAAGAACGGGATATTTTCTGTGTGCCATCGTGGATGTTCCATGAGCATGTGAACACCTCACAGACTGATGATGCGTGCCTGTTCTGTTTTAACGACTTACCCGTGATGCAGTCATTGGGGTTGTATTACGAAGAGGCATTAGTGGACAACGATGGCCATCAAAAAATGACGGGCTAGGTGGTGGAGTAAGGGGCAAGATTCACGTCCTAACCTCGATGAAATTATTTATTCAATTGATTTTGTTAGTTTATTTTTTATTTATATTTGATTAACCGATTTTACCTGAAATAGGCAGATGGCTAAACGCCGTATGCTGAGGAGAAAACACCATGCGCTTAATTACTTACCGTTCTGATATCACTGCTGCGGCCCGTTTGGGTGCGATTGTTGACCACCAAGTCGTCGACTTGGCGTGCTTGGCAGAAGAGCAAGGGCTGTACTTACCCGATAACATGCTGGACTTTATTGATTTAGGCCCGCAAGGGATACGTGTGGGGACCGAGTTGCTGAACACCTACCAAGGGAAATTTCCTGCAGGAACGGCTTGGCCAGTGCAAAACGTGAAAATCTTGGCACCGATCCCACGTCCCCGCAAAAACATCTTTGGTATTGGGCTCAATTATGTTGAGCACGTGGCGGAATCCAGTCGTACCTTAGACACATCGAAAGAGCTTCCTAAAGAGCCCGTGATTTTCTCTAAGCCACCGACCACAGTGATTGGCCCAGGAGATGCAATTGAACATAACGCTCAAATTACCCAACAACTGGATTGGGAAGTGGAACTGGCGGTGATTATGGGTACGCGAGCCAAAGGGGTGGCAGCGAAAGATGCGCTGAATTATGTGTTTGGTTATAGCCTAATGATTGATATGAGCGCCCGTGATTGCCGTCGCGCTGGGCAATGGATTTACTCAAAAGGGCAAGATACCTACGCACCATTTGGCCCATGTATTGTTACTGCGGATGAAATTCCAGACCCACACACCTTGGACTTAAGCTTAAAAGTTAATGGCGTGACCAAGCAATCATCAAACACTCGTCATATGTTGTTTAACGTGAACGCGTTAATTGAAGATATCAGCAAGGGGATTACTCTTGAGCCAGGGGACATTATTGCCACGGGTACCCCTGAAGGTGTGGGGGCAGGGCGCTCACCGCAAGAGTGGGTGTGGCCAGGGGATGTGATTGAGGCATATGTACAAGGCATTGGTGAGCTGCGCCATCCTGTAGTGGCGGTGTAAAAAAGGAGCCAAAGCATGTTGAACTTAGCGCAATTTAAAGCCGCAGCGGTGCAAGCGGCCCCCGTGTTTTTGGACACGAATGCCACTGTGGATAAAGCCTGTCGGCTGATTGAAGAGGCGGCGGATAACGGTGCCAAATTAGTGGCGTTTCCTGAAGTGTTTATATCGGGTTACCCGTATTGGAGTTGGGTGATGAACCCGATTGACGGCAGCCCGTGGTTTGAAAAACTGTGCAAATCGGCCATTGAAGTCCCAGGGCCAGAAATCCAAAAAATCGCTCAAGCTGCGGCACGTCACCGTATCAATGTGGTGATTGGCGTCAATGAGCGTAACCCGCACGGTATTGCTACCTTGTATAACACGTTAGTGACCATTTCTGATGAGGGTAAAATTCTGGGGCGTCACCGCAAATTGGTGCCGACATGGGCGGAAAAACTGACATGGGCAAATGGCGATGCGTCCTCGTTAAAAGTGCACCAAACCAGCGTCGGGCCACTGGGTGCCTTGGCGTGCGGGGAAAATACCAATACCTTGGCGCGCTTTGCGTTATTGGCACAAGGGGAATTAGTGCACATTGCCAGCTATATTGCACTGCCTGTGGCTCCGAAAGATTATGACATGGCTGAGGCCATCCGCCTGCGTGCGTCGGCACATTGTTTTGAGGGAAAAGTGTTCACCATCGTTTCCTGCTCGACGGTGTCGACGGAGATTATCGATGCGATGTCAGCGAGCCACCCTGAAGCGCGTGATTTGTTGGCTCGCCCAAACAGTGCATTTTCGGGCATTATCGGCCCCGATGGTCGTGTGGTGGGGGAACCACTGATTGATAAAGAAGGGATTGTGTACGGTGATATTGATTTAAACCGCTGTATTCAACCGCGGCAAATGCACGATATCACGGGGCACTATAACCGCTTTGATATCTTCGATTTACAGGTAAATCGCCGTCCATTGAGTGCTGCCCGCTTTTATGGCGAGGGGCAAAGTGTGGATGAATTAAATCCCATGACTGATAGCGATGAACCGTTTGGGGAGAAAAAATGATGAGTCTGGCACGCACATTTCGGATTGGGCAGATTGTTCCGTCCTCGAACACCACCATGGAAACGGAAATTCCCGCCATTTTACGAGCACGGGAAGCGCAGTTTGCGGAGCGTTTTACCTTTCATTCCAGTCGTATGCGGATGAAAAAAGTGACCAAAGAGGAGCTGGCTCAAATGGATTCTGACAGCGACCGCTGCGCTCTTGAGCTATCGGATGCGGCGGTGGATGTCCTGGGGTATGCCTGCTTGGTTGCCATCATGAGCATGGGGAAAGGTTACCACCGCGTGTCGGAAAGCCGTTTACATCAACGTACGGTGGATAACGGCCACCCCGCACCGATTGTGACCAGTGCGGGGGCGTTAGTGGATGGGCTACATGCCATTGGTGCAAAAAAAGTGTCTATTTTGACGCCATACATGAAGCCGTTGACGCAATTAGTGATTGAGTATATTGAAAGCGAAGGTATTGAAGTGGTGGACAGCATTTCGTTGGAAATCCCTGATAACTTAGCAGTGGGTAGGCAAGACCCGCTGGCGCCAGTGGAAATCACTAAGAGACTCAACTCCAACGTGGATGCGATAGTCGCATCGGCTTGCGTGCAAATGCCATCATTGCCATCGGTGCAATTAATTGAAGACCGAGTGGGTTTACCTGTGCTGTCTTCTTCGGTGGCGACAACCTATATGATGTTGAAAAAGCTTGGCTTAGAGACACGGGCTGATGGATTTGGGTCTTTACTCAGTGGAAAGTTTTAGCTGAATTATCGTCTCCTTCTGCTACTCTTGAGGGGCTAGATTAAATGCAATTATGCATAGCGCGTATCGAGAGGGACAGATGTCAGACTCAAAGGTTTTTGTTGATAATTACTTGCCTGCCCTATTAGGGCAGGCATGGATGTTAGTTTCATCTGAATTTCATGCAATTGTTGAAAAAAAAGGGTTATCGGTATTGGAGTGGCGGGTGCTATCAACATTAGCGGGTAATGGCTCGATGGGGATCACTGAACTATCGCAAAAAACAGTTAGTAAACAACCGACAATTACTCGTGTTTTACAACGCTTAGAACAGCAAGGGCATGTGCTCCGTCACAATAATCATAGTGGGAGTGATAAGCGAATTACATTGGTGAGTGTTACCTCCAGTGGGATGGCATTAGTCGATGGGCTATTAGTTGAAGCACAACAACATGAAGAGGTGGTACTCGCTCCACTAGGTCTGCGTAAGAGTAAGATGCTTAAAGAAGTCTTACAGGAGTTAATTGAGCGCCATAGCTTAGAGAACGTAAGTGAGACAGGAAACACTGAGAAAAAAGCAACCAGCAAAAAACAATTAAAAAATAAAAATAACACTAAAAATTTAATTGAATAATCAATTAATGATAACTTAGAGAGCTATCTTATCCTAGATGAATGATTTTTGTATTACGGATGTTTTTATTGTTAATTATCAAGTTGATAGGTAACTTTCTCACACTTGGTGACACTATTGGGGTAAATGATAACCTAATGATAGATAGGTAATTTCTGAATTTTGTTTTTTTTGTATCTGTTAATTAATTGCTACTTTACATTGATTCAATTTATCTATTAACTTCATTACTGATAATTAATGATTAGCTAAATATGGAGCAATCAATGTCAGTTGTGACACTTGTACTCGTTTTTTTACTTGCGGTTATTGTGAGTGTGTTTATCTCGCGATTGCTCAAAGATATTATTCCATTACCCCTTATTCAGATAGCGCTGGGAGCTGGGCTGTCTCTGTATGGTTTTACGGTTGAATTTGAGCCTCATTTATTCCTCTTCTTATTTATTCCACCATTGCTGTTTCTTGATGGCTGGCGTATTCCAAAAGAAGCCTTATTCCAAGAAATTAAACCGATTATGTCATTAGCGATAGGCCTTGTTGTGGTTACTGTTATTGGCATGGGGTTCTTTATTCATTGGTTAATTCCTGCCATTTCATTGGCCGTTGCCTTTGCGCTTGCCGCGATTTTGTCGCCGACCGACCCCGTTTCAGTTTCTGCGATGACAGTAAACTCTCCATTACCATCGAGGATGGCGCACATACTGGAAGGCGAGTCACTGCTCAACGATGCAACAGGTTTAGTCTGCTTTAGTTTTGCCGTAGTGGCCGCGTTAACGGGGACATTTTCCCTTGCTTCAGCGGCGGGAGAATTCGTCTTTGTTGCATTCGGTGGAATTTTAATTGGCTTAGTGGTCGCTTGGGCAATTGGTTGGTTAAACCAATTTTTGGTTAAGCGTACAGGTGAGGAACCTGCTATCCAAATCATGATCAGCCTGCTAATGCCGTTTACGGCTTATTTACTTGCAGAGCACTTGCATGTGTCTGGTATTTTAGCCGCGGTTGTTGCGGGTATTGCTATGCACTATGAGAAAATTGCAGGGCGTATGCAGGCAGCGACACGGATGCAAAGTAAAGCCGTTTGGGACACTGTTCAAACGGCATTGAATGGGATGATCTTTATTTTGTTGGGTGAGCAATTACCAGGTATGTGGACAAACATGCCAGAAGTTGCGGCCGCCGCAGGGGCAAGCCATCCTTGGATGTTATTTGTTTACGTTGCAATTATTACGGTGGCGCTGGCAATCTTACGTTTTAGTTGGGTTTGGATCTCAATGACCTTGACCGTATTCCATAACCGTCGCCGTGGTAAAGAAGCGGATGTGGTGCATATTCGTATGATGGCGATTATGGCGACGGCAGGTGTACGAGGTGCAATTACATTGGCAGGTATTTTAACACTGCCATTATTGATGCCGGACGGTTCTTTATTCCCAAATCGTGATGTGGCGATTTTCTTGGCAATGGGCGTTATCCTGTGTTCATTATTGATAGCCAGTATTGCATTACCGATTTTAACAAAAGGTTTAGTCCAAGACTTGCCATATGACAATGATGAAATTCGTGCTCGGTTAGCGCTAAATGAAGCGGCTATGGCCCACTTACGTGAGCTAATGAACCACCCTTCAGAGGATATGGATGAAATCGCTATGCGTACCGAGGTTGGGGCACAATTGTTAGAAATTTATGGCAGACGACTCGATAACACCGATGAAACAGAATCTGATGTATATGATTTACATCGAATGATTGAGATGGAACGTCAAATGTCTAACTCTGCATTGAAAGCAAAACGTGAAGCGCTATATCTCATGCGGAAAAATAAAAACATTAATGAGCGGGTTTATCACCGTTTACGCGATGAATTGGATCTGAAAGAAGAAACGCTGAATCACCATAAAAATGGTAAACACTAGTTTATGAAATTAAAGGCCTGAATTTATTCAGGCCTGAGA